>RFGT01000032.1 GCA_003696975.1 Nitrospirota bacterium
GGAAATGGGAGATGCTCATATGGGGCTGCAGGCGCGCTTGATGTCGCAAGCCCTCCGAAAATTAACTGGAGCGATTTCGAAGTCTCATACGACTGTGATATTCGTCAACCAGATCCGGATGAAGCTGGGAGTGATGTTCGGCAATCCTGAGACCACAACCGGGGGAAACGCCTTAAAATTCTATTCCTCGGTGCGTTTAGACATTCGTCGGATTGAATCGATCAAAGAAGGCCAAGAGGTAACGGGAAGCCGCGTGCGCGTCAAGGTGGTCAAGAACAAGACCGCTCCCCCATTTAAACAGGCCGAGTTCGATATCATGTTTGCCGAGGGAATCTCCAAAGTCGGGGAGTTGATCGACATCGGAGTTGAACGGCGGATTGTGGAGAAATCCGGTGCGTGGTACTCCTATAAAGACGAGCGGTTGGGGCAGGGACGGGAGGCGGTCAAGGCGTTTCTCAAAACCCACCCCGAAGTTGCCGAGCAACTCGAATGCGATATTCGCGAGCAAGCCGGGCTCGTAAAAACGGCTGCGGCTGAAGAATCGGCATCCAAGGTGCGGCCCGAGATTCGGACGGATGGACTAAAAACCCGGGGACGCTCTTCGATTTAACCTCTAAATGAGCCGTTTTTTTTGAGGAGCATGCCATGGCGGGAAAAAGTGCAGATGAACTTCGGCAATCGTTTCTTCGGTATTTTGCCCAACATGGCCATACAATTGTGCCTAGTGCGCCGCTGATTCCTCAAGCCGATCCCACCCTCCTGTTCACGAATGCCGGGATGAACCAGTTCAAACGCGTCTTTCTCGGAGAAGAAAGCCGTCCTTATACTCGAGCGGCGTCGGTCCAAAAATGTCTCCGGGCCGGTGGAAAACACAATGACTTGGAGAATGTGGGGTACACGCGGCGGCACCATACCTTCTTTGAAATGCTCGGGAATTTCTCGTTTGGAGACTACTTTAAACGCGAGGCCATTACCTATGGGTGGGAATATTTAACAGCCGTCCTAGCGCTTCCAGCCGAACAACTATGGGTGACCGTCTACACACACGATGATGAAGCCTACACCCTTTGGCGGGATTACATTGGGCTACCGACTTCGCGGCTTGTCCGTATGGGGGAAAAAGACAATTTCTGGCAAATGGGAGATACTGGTCCATGCGGGCCTTGCTCAGAGATTCTCATTGACCAGGGCGAGGCCATGGGGTGCGGTCGAAGCTCTTGCGCAGTAGGATGTGACTGTGATCGATACCTGGAGATTTGGAATCTAGTCTTCATGCAATATGACCGAGATGCCACCGGCACATTGCACCCGCTCCCTAAACCGAGTATCGATACTGGCATGGGGCTTGAACGACTGGCAGCCGTAGTTCAGGGCGTACCCAGCAATTACGAGACAGATCTATTTTTACCGCTTTTGACCGCCATCGGGAACCGAACGCAACACAAGTACGGTCGTGATGCGCAAGTGGACCGGTCAATGCGGGTGATTGCTGATCATCTGCGCGCCATGACTTTTCTCATCGCTGATGGGATCCTTCCTTCCAATGAAGGTCGTGGTTATGTCCTGCGCCGGATTCTCCGGCGAGCATCTCGTCATGGTCGACTTCTTGGCATACAAGATGCTTTTCTCCACGAGTTGGTTGAGCAGGTGGTCACGATGATGGAACAAGTCTATCCTGAGCTGCGTCAAGCAATCCCGGTCATCAAGCAGGCAGTGTACGGGGAGGAAGAACGCTTCCTGAGCACCTTGGATCAAGGACTTCCTCTGTTGCAGACGCTCATCGAGGACACCCGGAAGGAGAAACAGACGTCTCTCAATGGCGAGCAGGTTTTCAAGCTATATGACACATATGGGTTTCCTCTAGATCTGATTGAGGAAGCGGCTAGAGAACAAGGGTTCAGTGTCGATCTCGCCGGATTTCAACGTGCCCTCGACACCCAACGAGAGCGAGCCAGAAAATCTGCTGCCTTCACTGCAGAACGGGAGTCTCCTCTTATAGCCGACTTGAGTCATCGCTTCGGTGCAACTGTCTTCGTAGGGTATCAGACTCTAGAAGTGGAGAGCGAGATCTTAGCCATCCTTCAGGGCGATCGACTCGTGCAGGAGGCCGAAGCTGGTGCTGAAGTGGAGTTAGTACTAGAGCGAACCCCGTTTTATCCGGAAGGAGGAGGACAGGTGGGAGATCAAGGGATTCTCACGGGACCTGAAGGCCACGTGGTGATCCAGGATACCAAAAAAGTGGGAAGAGACTTGGTCTTACATAAAGGAAAGGTTCAAACGGGGCACATTCGAGTAGGCGAACGAGTCTATGCTCGTGTCAATCCTCTCCTGCGCCATGACGCCGCTAGAAACCATACCGCTACGCATCTCGTCCATGCCGCTCTGCGAGATATCCTTGGTCCCCATGTCAAACAATATGGGTCTCTTGTGGCCCCCAATCGCTTGCGATTCGATTTCTCGCATTTCAAGCCCCTGTCCTCCAAGGAGATTGAAGACATCGAAGCCTTAGTGAACTATCATGTGCGGGAAGATACTCCTGTCCAAACCGAGGTCATGCCCCTTCACGATGCTATACAATCTGGAGCCCTTGCATTTTTTGGTGACAAATACGGAGACCAGGTCCGGGTCGTGGAAATAGGTTCCTTCAGCAAGGAGTTATGTGGGGGGACCCATTGTCGGCATACAGGGGAAATCGGTGTGTTCCGAATCGTCTCAGAAGGAGGGATTGCTGCTGGTGTGCGCCGCCTTGAAGCGCTGACCGGCGGAGGAGCCCTCACTCATATCCAACGACTTGAAGCCGATATTCGTATGTTGGCTGAACTCTTGAAAACCACGCCCAATGAACTGGTGCCCAAGACGCGGAAGATCCTTTCCTTGCTTAAAGAAAAAGAGCGTGAACTCGAACATGTGAAAGTGCAACTCGTCCACCAAGAATCTGGTCAAAAAGGACACGCTCAGGTGCGGAATATTGACGGGGTGCCCGTGCATGTCCAGCAAGTGGACGGATTAACAATTCAGGAGTTGCGATTGCTCGCGGACACCATCCGAAACAAGTTGTCTCGCGGGGTGATTGCTTTAGGCTCCTCCAAAGAGGGAAAGGCCTTTTTGCTCGTGGTGGTAACCAAAGACCTCGCTCAACATATTAAAGCCGTGGAATTGGTGCAACTCATGGCTAAAGAAGTTGGGGGATCCGGTGGCGGGAGGCCGGAAATGGCTCAGGCCGGTGGGAAACAACCTGAGCGGCTGGCTCTCGCCTTAGAGAAAGTTTTCCCCTTTGTAGAAGCATGTGTTTCCAAGAGAACGTAGTGCATTGCATATGCTTCTCCCCGTGAAACTGGTTGCCGGTTATGGACTGGGGTCATCGCCAACGAACAAAGTTTTGGTTAGGACTTGGGCTTAGCTTGGTGCTGGTGGGAGGATGGGTATGGGCTCATCTTCAACCTGTTGGGTCCCCGGACCGTCATGTGCGTATTGAAGTCCCCCCAGGGACAACGTTTTCTGAGGTCGCCGATCGCTTGGCCGCGAAGCACTTGATCCGCAGCAAGTGGGTTTTTCTCTGGGTTGGCCGGTTGACCGGAGCTGAACGCAGGATTCTTCCTGGAGAATATGATATCCATGGCGGGATGACCGCTATGGACATTATCCACCACTTGGTCCACGGGCAAGTCGTCCAACACCTGGTGACCATCCCCGAAGGCTATTCAGTTCGACAGATTGCCGAATTACTCGCACGCAAGCGTCTGACCGATCGCAATACATTCCTGCGCTTGACCGTGGATCCCGAGTTTATCCATACCCTAGGCTTACAGGTATCTAGTTTAGAAGGTTATCTTTTTCCTGATAGTTATTTGTTGACGCGATTCATGGAACCGGAGATCATCATTCGCCGAATGGTTGAGCGACTGCATCACGTGTGGACTCCAGAGCGTCGCGCACGGGCACGGGAGTTGGGCATGTCACTCCATGAAGTGCTGACTCTAGCGTCAGTTATCGAAAAGGAAACCGGTGATCCCACGGAACGCGGACTTATTTCCGGGGTATTTCACAATCGTCTTCGTCGTCAAATTCCTCTCCAAAGTGATCCCACTGTGATCTATGCTATTAAGGAATTTGATGGAAATTTGCGCAAATCCGATCTTCGTATTGAGAGTCCCTACAATACGTATCGTGTGACCGGACTTCCGCCCGGACCTATTGCAAATCCCGGGGAAGCAGCTATCCATGCCGCGCTCTATCCTGCCTCTACGCCTTTTATGTACTTTGTCTCGCGAAACGATGGAAGCCATCACTTTTCCAGGACATTGGCCGAACACCAGCGCGCTGTGCAAAAATACCAACTGGGTCCATTCCGACGCTCATCGTGAACGACTATGGCATCCTTCGTTGAAGATCGCTTGCGAGAGTTGGGGCTAGCACTGCCTCCTCCCCCTGCACCGGTAGCAACGTATATCCCGGCTTCACGGGCAGGGAATCTTCTGTTCGTTAGTGGGGTGATCCCTGTGCGTCAAGGACAGCCCTTATTCCGGGGAAAATTAGGCCAAGATCTGACGGTTGAGCAAGGATATGAAGCCGCTCGGATCGCTCTTCTGAATGCCTTAGCCATCATCAAAGAGGAGCTTGGGTCATTGAACTCGGTGCGACAAATTGTTCGAATGACGGGGTATGTCGCCTCCCACACGGGATTTCACGATCAGCCGGCCGTGATCAACGGTGCATCGGATCTGTTGGTGGCGGTATTCGGAGTATCAGGACGGCATGCTCGTCTGGCAATCGGCGTAGCAGAGTTGCCATTGGCTGTCCCGATCGAACTCGAATTGATCGTTCAGATTGAGGAGAACCTTCATGGGTGACGTCTCTTTCGCGGATCTCTCAGAAAAATTGTCTCTCATCGTGCTCTGTGGAGTACTCGTCCTGCTGTGGTGGGGAGGGAACGAGAAGGCATACGGAGCGGCACAGATACATGTAGTCTCGCAAGCGAGAGGGTTGAGCGGAACAAAAACGATTGCCGTGCAGGTTGAGGCCAGGACCTGGAAACCACGAGGTCGTCTGCTGTACGACATTGAGGGCTCTGTCCGCGTCAAGCTGGCCGATGCCGGATTTCATGTTGTTCGGACAGCCCGGGAGCCCCACGGATTGACCTTGACGGTACTCTACCAGGAAACCAAAGGCGAGCCCTATGGAATCAATCAATTTGGCACCGTTATCACAGGCACGTTTCGCCTGGCACATCATATGAGAGGAACTTTGTTAGAATTGACGGTCCAAGAAACGGCAAAACCTTCGATCTCCGGTCCCCCTCCCTATCTCGATGCTCTCCAAAATTTCCAGACAAATCCCTATTACTATTTTCTCGGTGACATTCTATGGGGCCATGTGAACAAGCAATGGGACGTGACGACTGTCTTCCTCCACGCTTTACGAAAATCCTCTCAAAGAAAAGCCCAAGAAATAGAGGATCCTGATCTTTCACGGTTCACTAGGCCGGATCATACGATGATCTCACCCCACGAAGTGTTCGCCCCGATTGCGATCAAGCATACCATTCAGGAATTAGTCAAGCTTCAAGAGTCTCGAGTGATTCCATTGTTGTACGCGCTGCTTAAGTATCCGAATGTGTACGTGCAGGTTGCGTGTATTGAGGGGTTCGGCGCTTTACAACTCGTTGATGCACTGCCAGTTTTGTACGAACTCCGCGAGCATGCCTCGTCCATCGAAGTTCGCCACGCCGCGCAGGTTGTCTCAGAGACATTACAAGACCTCTTGCCCTCGAGTTTTCTACTGCTTCACCATCTGTTTAGTTGACAACAAAAACAGGCCCTTGTTAAAGTGCCGTTGTAATATAGTGATACTTTCTACGCAGTACGGTATACTGTGTTGCGCGCACTTGTTAC
>RFGT01000003.1 GCA_003696975.1 Nitrospirota bacterium
GAAGAAGTTCGCCGTGTCTTGGCCACTCAAGGTCGGCGGGTTCGCGAGCTGTTGGAACAACTCAAAGCGGTTCTCGTGGAAGCTGCCAACAAACTCCTCGCCGAAGAAGTGATGACCGGTGAAGATCTCAAAGCTCTCCTAGCCCAAACCCATAAACAATCTCTCCTGCAACCAGCCCACGATTCTCATTGAGACAGCCCATACGGTAATCCCTCTTGGGTTAGGAAGCGAGCTCGGCTTTCCATTCGGCAGAGCGTTGAGATCTCCATCGGCACCTCAGGGAATCCCTCATGATTCTTCACCACAGGGGGCCTAGCCATACTATTACCCGTCCTACCAGTTTGGATCTTCACAGATTTTCCTAAGATTGCCCCCTCGCATCTCGGACATCATGTTCGGTTAGGAGCATGGACCATGGCCTCAAGGCGTGCAAGGTGAAACGCAAGACCGGCCCGAGTGAACGCCCAAACCGGAGAGACCGGCAGTCCAGCGACCCGCAAGGCCTGCACCACATAGTGATAACAGTGGTGAAAAAGGTGATATGAGGAACGAGCTGGATAAAAGCGAGAGCTAAAATGAACAGCGAGGGGCTCCCTCGAGGCCAGAGTTGTTGTGAGATACTGGCGCAAGGCGTGATACCCTGTCTCGCTGATCGGGAATCGAAAGAGCTGAGCGGGAGGTTGGGGCGTCCGCTCAACCCAGAGGTGAGATGATTCCGCAACTTCCACAACTGCCTCGGTGGGCCAGAAGAGTGCACGGATTACTCCTATCAGGCCGGTTTGGCCTTCCAGATACCAGGCCCGCTCTGCATAACCCCATTCTTCAAAAAGGGACCTGCGTGAGGTTTTGGACAGCGTGGAGGAGTCGGATCGGATTGAATCACGGAGGTCTTTCTTGTGGAACCCGATCATGGCGTGCCATGCGTCCAATGACACATAGAGCAGCTTAGTTGGGGTTCCGGCCTGAGGTGGCCAGAGAGGGCCCTGAGGATAGGTGCATCCCACCGTCCATAGGACGCTGACCAGTACCAAGAAGCTCTTCGTCAAGATAGACGGCAAGCCTGACATTGCCCCTATGATATACTCTCTTTTACTCGGTGCGACTTCACCGGTACACTGAAACAGACACGTGTGTTACTATGACTTGCCGTATTGCCTTATCATAAATTGAGCATGTCTCACACTCGTTCGTTCGCCCGGAGGGAACCATTGACATTTTTTGCGGATGCCATGTTAGGTAAGCTCGCCCGATGGTTGCGAACGCTAGGCTATGACACGGCGTACCAATCCGATATCCTGGACGCAGACTTGGTCCAACAGGTATTGCACGAGAACCGGTGGCTCCTCACGCGGGATGGTTACCTAGTCCAGCGGAAGGTTCTCCAAGGACGTTCGACCTTGATTCGCAGCGACGACGTACGCGAGCAACTCGGCCAACTGCACGTCGAGCTGGGGCTCTCCCTTCTCCTGAACCAATCAACTCCAAGCCGCTGCGCGGCCTGCAACGCACTTCTAGAATCACTGCCGCCTGAGAAGGCTACGGCCCTTGTTCCGCCTGTTGTTGCCAAGCAGTATCAAGACTTTGTACGATGTCCCCACTGTCACCGGCTGTATTGGCCTGGCACGCATTGGCTGCATCTCCAGCAGCAATTGACAGCACTCCGAGCCCGGGCCATCAGGTGAGGCCCATGTTTCCCACATTGTCGATCACACGCATGCATGGCTCCTTCCAAGTTTTTTCTCGTTTCAACGTCTGGACGATGAGCATTTAGGGAAGCTGATGCGACTGGGGTGCCTGCCGTTTCTGCTCTTCGCCGTATTGCTGGCCCTACTGCCTCTTCTCTTTATTGAAGTGTTGACGACCGCTATGGCCAAACTGCGGTTGACCCCCCAAGTGGCTTTGCTTGTCGTGCTGGGCATAATCGTCGGGAGTGTCATTAATATTCCTGTTTCGCGTATCCGTCGTGAGGAAGAGTTTGTGGTGGACCCGGTGGCTGCGCTGTTCGGACTGCCAAGTTTTGCTCCGCTCTTTCAGCGGCGATATCGCGAAACAATTATTGCAGTGAACGTGGGTGGATGCGTCATCCCTTCGCTCGTGGCAGTATACGAAATTGGCCAGTTACTTGCTGCAGTGCCCCATGTTGTGGGGATGCTCCTGCTGGCCGTTACCCTTAACGTCTTTGTCTGTTACAAGATGGCCATGCCCATTCCCAATATCGGTATTGCCATGCCAGCCTTTGTACCACCCCTTGTCGCCGTAATAGCCGCTCTCTTGCTGACCCCTGATGAAGCGCCGGCTGTGGCCTTCGTGGCGGGCGTCCTCGGTCCACTTATTGGTGCGGATCTCTTGCATCTCCGAGATATCCCCCACATCGCGACAGGCATGGCCAGCATTGGTGGGGCTGGCACATTCGATGGAATCGTACTCTCAGGTGTCCTTGCGGCATATCTTGCGTAAGCCCCTGGTCTTATCTCCCCAGGAGACCGAGTCCTCTTCACAGCGCATACGCCTGTAACCTGGCAGCAATTCATGCCAAAGCTGGGGATCTACCTAGTTCTCCGCTTGCTTGCTCTATAGTATCTTTAGCTTAGTGATCGAGCGGGCAGAATCTTCATCAATACGAGGAATTATGGAATTCCAGGAAGGACTAAACCGTCCAGTCGCGGAATTCATGCAGTCTCAAGTGGGAACTATTGTTCGCGGCACCACAGTCAGCGCTGTGGCTCGACAGTTACTCTTTGGGCAGGTCAGTGGCATCCCAGTGGTAGAAGAGGATGGCACAGTAGTGGGCATCGTCACGGAATTTGACGTGCTTGAAGCCCTCCTGGATGGCAAAGATCTTCAGCAACTCCGCACAGAAGAGATTATGAGTACCCCGCCGGTCTGCGTTGGGGAACAGACTTCCCTGCTTCAGGTGCTGCAACTGATGGTGACTCATCGCATTCTGCGAGTTCTTGTGGTACGCGAGGGGAAACTGGTGGGAACCGTTTCCCGAACAATCCTCCTTCGCGAAGTACTCGAGAAGGAAAGCGCAAGCATCCATGAGCTTACCCTATGTTATTGGTGCGAGCGAGTTCGTGACGATTTTATCACCGATGAAGACAAGGAAGTCTGGTGCGACCTTTCCGATTATCTAGACCGCCATCACCTCACTACCGCAGAGGTCAGTTTCCATCCAGCCTTCTGTTCGACCTGTGCACCCCTTGTGAAAACCCTGATGAAGAGGGAACCATAGCCTTCACAAAGAAGAACGAATCATGGAGCAGCGAGTTTTTCCTTGACTTCCTCAAGATCACGGTTATCTAAGAACTAGACGATCCCAAAAACACGTTTGAAAGGAGGGAGTGAGTATGTTATTCGAGGCATCTATGGCATTGGTAGGGTTGATGTTCTTCCTCTGGGGAGCCGCTGTGTGGGCAACCTATAGCGAAGGCGAAACTCCCATAAAAAGGATCTCACACATCGGAAAAGAAGAAAGGAAAGCGGCATAAGATTCCATCGAGTGAGCGGCGAAGGAGAAAAGCCTTCTTTCGCGACAGAAAGAAGGCTTTTTGCTGTACTTAATTACCACAACAGAACCTTCCTGCAATTGAACCGCGTATGAGTATAGTTGAAAGGATTCCTTTTCACATGCTCCGGGGAGTATACATGATGACGCCAACTCCCAGCAGGCAGAGGCTGGCACCGAGGAGATCAAATCGGTCCGGCTGGACACCATCAATGCCCCATCCCCACAAGAGGGAAAGCAAAATAAACATTCCACCATATGCCGCGTACACACGACCAAAATGAGCGGATTGAAATGTGGGAATTAGTCCATATAGAACCAAAATGAAAGCTCCCACTATGCCGTAGAGGAGTGGTTTTCCCTCACGCACCCAAAGCCAGACAAGATAACCACCGCCAATTTCACAAAGCCCCGCCAAGAGAAATAAGCCAACCGAAAAGAGAATTGTCATCCTGTTCTCCTTGAAGTCAGTTGTATGTAAAAGACTACTAGAGAAACCTTCTACATCTGCCAGGAAACGGTCTCCCTGCAGATCCAATTATTGTTGCAGGGACTTCTCACATGCCGTTGGTCTGCCTCCGAGACAAGAGATAGGGCCTTCGAAAAACTTGACCTTCTCAGCCAGGAAACAGTGTAATACTCTATATGCCGGTTGAAAGGCTTTTCCCATGATGACCATCAGCCAGTTAGCTAAAGCTGCAAACGTCAACCTCCAGACTCTTCGATTTTACGAACGGAGACGGCTCTTGGTTCCCACTCTTCGTTCCGCAGCAGGGTATCGCCTATATACTCAGGACGATCTTCGCCGTCTGGTCTTCATCAAACGCGCCCAAGCTCTCGGGTTCACGCTGAAAGAGATCGCTGAACTATTGGATCTCCGAGTCCGCGCACCTGAAGCGTGTCAAGCCATGCAGCAAAAAGCCCGCGCCAAGCTTGTCACAGTTGAAGAGAAAGTGAAACATCTTCAGGCTCTCGCAAGAACGCTTCGAGCCTTGCTTCAAAACTGTACCACGGACCTCTCCTCCTATGGATGTCCTATTCTCCAGAGTCTTGAAGAGATGGAGCCATCTCTCGCATCGAAACCCCGGGTACACGTTAGCAATCAAGCCGTCAACCGGAGGTCGTCACTCTCCGCTTCATAACTCCTTTTCAGTCGCCTCTTGACCTTAGACTATAGTACAGGGCATAGGATAAGTTGCCTGTTAAGGTGAAGTCTTCTATTCTCACGATACCCAGCGCAAAGGAAACAAGATATGCTGAGAAGATCACACCTCTTCCTTCTGGCAGTATCTTTCCTTGTCGGAAGCGTTCTCTTCAGGAGCGTTGGTGTATCCTCGGCTCAAGGGGATACCGCTGAACTATCTGATCCCGCTAATTTCGTAGAAGCGGCTCTTGTCGAAGCTGAACACCTATTTGCCAATTTTCAATTTCATGCGAGCTTGTCCCAACTAGATGCGGCGCTTATGCGCGCTCCTCGTTCCCCGCTTCTACACAAGAAGCGCGGGGATCTCTTAATGATCTTAAGGCGACATCGGGATGCGCTAGATGCCTACCGTACGGCTCTTGCCTTGCGTCCCCACTGGCGTGAGGGCCTGTGGGCATTGTGGACCTTATTGGACCGATTGGATACCGACCCACAAGAACACCTTACCGTGCTCTCCCGGCTGGTACAAGTTGACCCTGACAACCCTTTGCTGCGCCTTCGCTATGCCCGCGAGCTGCGGAAGCGTAGCCTGTATGATCAATCGCTAGAACAATTTCGCTATGCAGTCGAACTCAATCCGCACTACCCCGCTTATCGCCTTTTTCTAGCCCGCGCGTTGTATGATGTCTTGGAGCACAAGCAAGCACAGCAACAGATTCAATGGATCCTGACTCACAGTCCGCCAGGTTCTCCAGTCTGGATTGCCGCTCAGAATCTCTCCCATGTGGTCTCCGGCGAAACGATTGATCAAGGCGCACAAGCGGATTTCTTTCAGGCCTCCAAACAACGACATGGGTCAGCGGGAAAGGATTACAAGGCCTGGGCCCTGGCGCGAGAACGGTCATGGCAACTGATGAAAGCTGGTCGGTTTGATGAAGCAGAACGTGCACTCCGTAAGTCCCTGGCCCTCGATCCAGAAGACGACTTGTCCCGTTACAATCTCGGCCTAACACTCATGCAGTTAGGGCGCTATGCCGAAGCGATTGTCGCTTTCAAAGAAAGTTTCCGTCGTTCAGGGGCTCCTCACTTCTATCCCGATGCTTTGTTCCAGATTGGGCGTAGTCTAGCCAAGCTGCACAAGTGGGACCAAGCCATTCCATATTTTGAACGGGTTCTGGCCATCCAAGATTGGAAAGAGCAAGACGTTTATGCCCTAAATTTCCCTGACGTGCAGACAGTACAGGCGGCTTTGCAAGAAGCTAGGATCCATGCCCCCAACGTGTCGTCGCCCACTCTACCGTTCGAGACCCCGAACGAGGAGCTCACTTCTCATTTTGAGCCATCCGCAGCAGAGGATCTTTCTCGTGACACCACAGACCGGACACGACGTGCCCATGAAGCGCTTCCCCCATCTCAAGAATTTCCCGCCAAAGTGTTGCCCTTAAGTGTGGACGTGGTACGGGGGTGGTTCCGGCAACTCATTACGGCACAAGCTGTCATTCGCGATGACCTGCAGGCAGGATATCACGAATTTTTCCCCCTTTATCCTGGAGATACCTTTCCCCCTTCGCAGCCTGCGATTTATCTCATTTTCACGGTGACCACCCCGCCTCCAGATGACATCACCGTGACAAGCCAATGGGTTGCCGAGCACGTCAAGGGACTCGACCCTGATACGGTTGTGGGAACCGATATTGTCATGCTGGGACTGAACGATCGAACCGGGTATTTCTATCTCGATAGGCCAGCAGATGGGTGGCGTGAAGGAACATATAGAATTGATCTATTTACCGGGGAAGACACATCTGCGTACCACTATGTGGCCGATGTTCGCTTTCGTATCGTGCCCTCTGACCAAATCATTCCTTAAGCCTCTTTCCTTTAGCTCGTTTTCTCCTTCATTCATTCAAATAGAAGATGGAGAAGGCCACCAAAACTAGATCGGGACACGGGATTTGAACCCGCCACCCTCGCCGGGGCAAAGCCACAGTACATCATTCGCCCCAACCCCGCTCATCACGATCTTTGGATAGTTGAAGTATGCAGGCCGCCAGGCCGAAGAAGATCAGGGCGTATTGATGGACTGCCAGGGTATACCCGACTCCGGCTTGCAAGATATCCTCCCGCCGAACGGTTTCGCTGATTCTCCGTCAGACTGGCCACAAACCACTGACCAAAGACCCTAAGGGCTGACCCTATAACGAACTCCCGCTTCCGCTATCGGACGGACTTCCTCTTCCGAAAGAGCGACACAGCCTTTTCTCCTTGAAGAGTCGCAGCGTTGACGCTGTTGTCGAGTGATGGATAGACCTGTTGCTCGATTCTCCAGCTCATGGAGCTTTTTTTGCGCTATCTCCTACCACTACGGCAACTGAAGCACTTGCATATCCTCGAATATCTGAACATCAACTACTCAAGATATGCCTTTAAGGGACAGGGACAGAACCGTCGAGGGACAATACACAGACGTAAGCGAAGCCGGAAGCGGGTGCGCTGAGCGAGACAATCGCCATATGCTTGACACAATCAATCTTATTTCCCTATAAACTCGACGCGGCTATCATCGGTGTTTCTTCTTCCCAGAGGGTGTGCATGTCCTATCCTGATCACGTCATTCCTCCTAAAGATCGCCTCATTGTGGCTCTAGATGTGCCAACCAAAGAAGAGGCCTTGGCACTCGTGAACGCCCTATCACCCCTGGTTTCTTTTTACAAAGTCGGATGGGAGCTCTTTCTTGCCGCAGGGCCTGACATTGTCCGAACTCTGAAAGCGAAAAACCTTCAGGTTTTTCTCGACCTGAAGATGCAAGAAGACGTGGATCAAACCATCTCCCGCTATATTCAGGTCGTTGTGCGAGAAGGGGTCGACTTTGTGACCTTGCATGGCAACGGACGAATTTTTCGTGTGGCCAAGCGGGCTAAAGGCGAGGCGCCGGTGAAACTCTTGGCTCTGACTTTGCTTTCGAGTCTGGACGAGGCCGACATGCGGGACAACTATCTGCTCTATAATGGAAGTACATATTCTTTTCCATTCCAACGAGCAGAGGAGTATGTGTGCTGGCGCGCAGATACCGCCGTCCAAGCGGGTTGTGACGGCTTGATAGCCTCAGGACAATTTGTACGCCTCTTACATGATCGGTTTAGAGATCGAACACCGCCTCCCCTGCTCGTTGTCCCAGGGATCAGACTAGAAGGTGCCCCAAGGGATGAACACAAACATACCCTCACACCTCGAGATGCGATAGCTGGAGGGGCTGATTATCTGGTAGTCGGACGTCCGATCACGCAGGCTGCCACTCCACGAGAAGCGGCACAGGCCATCATCGACGAAATCGCGGCTGAATCCGCACGCCTTGCCGTCTAACGTGATCCGCTATGCGCGTGTCGGGTACTCCTCTTTTTTTTGAGTATCCAGATTCTACGGTTATCTCTTCTTTTCCGTCTCTCAGCGATGACAGGCATAAGATAGGGATTCTGGCGTGATGCCACGCATGAGCGTTGTCACGCCGCAACGGAAATCCCCACCCCGACCGTACCCGGTTTTAGCCCCGCTTACCTTTGGCGAGCAGGTGAGGGATTGACGACCTATTCCGAACACAAGTTGCAAATAAATCTGGGACGTCGCCAACTTCCTCAACCATGACTTCGCCTAACCAGTTGAAAATATTGGAGCGGGAAACGGGATTTGAACCCGCGACCCTCGCCTTGGCAAGGCGATGCTCTACCCCTGAGCTATTCCCGCTCACATAATGGAAGGTAGGATTGATTCTAGAGAGAGTTTCGGGAACATGTCAAGGAATACCTTTTGAAAGAATGTCTTGTATAACCTTTTTTACTGAACGGTTAAGTTTTCCGGAATCACTCCCGAATCAATGCATGTCAGCACTATACTGACATCATTACGTAGGAGAGGACCCTCCTAGACATAGACGAGGAGTGGACCTAAGATACGCAACACTGACGACCTGGGCTATATTTCTTTTATCAGGCAAGAGGGACGATTATGCACATCAGCGTGTTGGGAACCGGCTATGTGGGACTAGTCACGGGAGCTTGTTTTGCCGAATTCGGGCTACATGTCACCTGCATGGATACCGATGCTTCACGGATTGGCAAATTGGAGCGCGGTGAGATTCCATTCTATGAACCGGGATTGACGGAACTGGTTGCAAAAGGGCGTAAATCCGGTCGCCTTGATTTTACCACAGATTTGAATAAGGCTGTTGATACGGCCTTAGTTATTTTCATTGCTGTCGGGACACCCTCATGTCCCGATGGTTCGGCGGATCTTTCCTATGTGGATGAAGTGGCTCGCAATATTGGAAGCCGAATGACTGAGTATAAGGTAGTGGTGACCAAATCGACTGTCCCCGTAGGCACGGCTGAGCGGGTGCGAAAGTTGATCCATGCCAGCCAGTCTGCACCCTGCAATTTTGATGTGGTCTCCAATCCCGAATTTCTCCGTGAAGGCTCTGCCATTGAAGATTTCATGCGGCCAGACCGCGTGGTCATTGGAGCGGACAGTCCTCAGGCTATCGCAATTATGAAGGACCTGTATCGGCCACTTTATCTCATTGAAACACCCGTAGTGATTACGGATGTTCCGACAGCGGAGATGATTAAATACGCCTCAAACGTCTTCTTGGCTACCAAGATCTCATTTATCAACGAGATTGCCAATCTTTGTGAGTTGGTTCATGCCAATGTGCAAACTGTGGCCAAAGCCATGGGGCTTGACAAGAGAATTGGCCCCAAATTCCTTCATGCAGGCCCAGGCTTCGGCGGATCCTGTTTCGGAAAAGATACAGCCGCTTTAGTCCACATTGGTGAGCAGGTCGGGTATGAAATGAAGCTAGCCATTGCAACGCGACGAGTTAACGAACAGCAGCGAGTACGGATGCTCGACAAAATTCGCTCGACTCTCAATGGGGTACAAGGAAAAACCATCGGATTACTCGGCTTGTCGTTTAAACCCAACACCAACGATTTGCGGGATTCTCCAGCACTGATGATTGCAGAACACTTGATCAAAGAAGGTTGTACCGTTCGGGCCTATGATCCGGAAGGCTTACAGGAAGCTCTTGCCACCGTCCACGGTTTGGTCGGCTGCGCCGATGCGTATGAAGCGGCCGCTGGAGCTGATGCCCTTGTGTTGGCCACAGAATGGAACCAGTTCCGAAATTTGGATTTCACGCAATTGAAGGAACAACTCCGGTGGCCAATCATGATTGACTTACGAAACGTCTATGATCCAGAACGGGTGGCCAGTTATGGATTCTATTATGTTTCAGTTGGTCGGAAACCCGCAGGCGTGAACCCATTGCAGACAGAATAAAACAAACATGAAGGAGGCTGGCCATCAACCATCCTCCCTGCGAGCCTCTGGGGAGAAGAGGATCACATGTCCTTAGGCTTATAGCCCATTCGATCCAACACCTTGAGAATTCTGGTGCGCAGAGGGCCTTGGGCATTCGCTAAGGCCATGGCCAACGGCTCGACCGCAGGCTTGCCAATCTTTCTGAGAATTTCGGTCGCAAACTGACGGAGTTCATCTTCATCGGATACCAGGAGAGGGATGACTTCGGGCACGGAAGGGGCGCCAATCTTGATCAGGGCTTCATACGCTCGTTGACGCACATCCCCGACCTCATCGGACAAGCAGGCTACCAACTCTTTCACCGCATGTGCGGCTCTCAGTTCACCCAAAACCTCCACGGCATATTTTCGATTGAGCCAGTGAGAATCCTTGAGATCCAATAACGCGGCATCGACTTTGACCACATTGGGATCTTTCGCCCGAATACGAAATTGCTTGACCACCCGTTTGCCATCTTCTTCCACCACTCGTAGAGTCGCCCCGTCACCTGGCTTGATTTTGCGGAGGGATTCCAGTGCCTCTTCCGCAACATCAAGCACGACGGTCTTGCCTTCATAGGCCAATAATTCCACCTCGATCTGCTTGGCATCGATATCAACGGCCACCACTTTCTCCGTTACCAAATTAAAACCTTCTTTCTTGGTTCCACCCTTTGGACCTATTTGAATCAGCCGTGTTGGAGCTTGTTCTGCTGCCATAAGACTCCTCTTTTCTTTTCAAAACACCAAGGTACCTGCCCTTCCTGCCTGCCTAATTGTAAGCCTCGGGAGTGGAGGATGCCGGATCCCACCCTAAACTTGCTAATACCCCTTCTGCTGTGTCACGCACCATCTCGTTTTCATCCTCGAGCAACGGGAGCACAGCTTGGATCGCCCGCCGATCACCCAACCGAGCCAGCGATTCCGCGGCATTTCGACGGACCAGCCAGTCCTCATCGGTCAGCGCTTCCACGAGCGGCTCAAACCCTCGCGCATCTCCAATTTTCCCCAACGCCTCAGCCGCATGTCGACGAACAATCCAATTGGCGCTACGCAGTCCCTCGATTAGCGCCATGGTGGCACGAGAGTCGCCAATCTTTTTCAGCACTCTGGCCGCATCTTCTCGAACCGTGTGATCCATTAAGCATTCTACGAGGGCCGGAACTGCGCGTGTATCCCCGATCCGTTCGAGTGCCCATACCGCCGCCGTGCGGACCCCTCCATCTTTGTCTTTCAAGGCAGCAATCAGCGGTTCTACGGCCTGGGGGGCTTTCAATTTGCCCAAGGCCGAAGCGGCTTGCTCCCGGACGGCCCATTCCTCATCCGTCAACGCTTCAATCAACGGGGCCACGGCAGGTTCGCCAATCTGGACTACGGCGTTGGTGGCCGCTTCACGGATGACGGAATCGTCGTCGGCAAACAGCTCGATCAACCGAGAGACCGCCGAGATACCTATTTGTCCGAGGCTTGCCGCGGCGTGATTTCTCAGCTCTTCACTTTCGTCGCGCAATGCGGCAAGCAATTGTTCAATACGCCCAGGATCAGCCATGTGCTTTCTCCTTCTCTGCCCAAGCCTTTTCGTCAAGTTGAGCCGCCGAAGCCTCCAGTTTGTCCAGGATGACACCGGAATTATAGGATACGAGCCCGTCTCGATCCGTTTTCAACCGTTTAAACAGGTCGGCATATGGCCGCAAGACTTCCACGTCCTTTATCTTTTCTAAGGCTTCCACGGCTAACACTCGTAACGGCTTAATGGGAATGAGTTGAATGAGGAGCTCGACGGGTCGGGCATCACCAATAAGCCCAAGTGATTTCGTCGCCAATTCCTTCACCCCCGTATCGGGATCTTCCCGCAGTCGCTCGATCAATGGTTCAACCGCTCGCACGTCTCCAATACGGCCCAAGACATCGGCAGCGGCTTCCCGGACCACCCAATCGTCATCGTGAAGGTATTCAATCAAAATCTCCACCGCAGGCCTGCCAATGGGATGGAGCTTCATCACCGCTTCCTGCCTCGCGGCTTCTCGCATTTCTGACTCATCCACGCTGCGCAATTCATCCATGATGTGGTCAATACGATCGCGAATGGTCCCAAGTTTTTTGAGGGTCTGCACCACGAGGTCGCGAATGGTCGGGTCCCCCATCGCATCGACTAACGCGTCTGCTGATCGAGGATCCAATAAATGATCCAAAATCGTGGCGGCCGTCAGGCGAGCCTCCGGATCAGGATCGCGTAACATTTCAGTCAGAGGTCCAATTGACGTGGGTATTACACCGAGCAATTCCGTAACCATCGGCCGCAACGCAGGATCCCGGAGAAGTTGAACCAGCGCTGTAGCCGTGGTGTCATCCAGGATACCAGCCATTTGTTTGAGAGCGACACCAGCAGCCTGCCGAACACTGTCTTCTTCGTCGTTGAGGAGACGGACAAGCGCAACACCAGCGCGGGGATCACGAATACGTGCCAACATTTTCGCCGCTTCTACCTTGTAGGCGGGTGTACCCTTTTCCATTGCACGAATCAACTCGTCAACGACTTTTGGCCCGCCGCGCAGACATGTGGCAGTCGCCCGCATGCGGCGCCAGTCTTCCTCATGCGTTAATTCAGAAATGATAACTTCCAGAGGTTCTTTCGGCATAACCAACAGCGCAACAGGGTCAGAAACGTCGGCGTCCTGGGTGCCATCCCAGTCGAGCCAAGGCCTCCTGAATATGAAAGCGAATATTGTGATCCTGTTCGATTTTCAACCGGTTCACTAAAACGGGAACAGCCGACTGGCCAAAGGCGGTTAAGGCTTCTGCGGCTTCAGCTCGAATCAGCGTACTCTGTAAGGCAGACACAAGCAAGGGAATAGTATCAGGATCCCCAATATGAGCCAATGCGCGAATGGCAGCTTCAATCTGGACGAGTTCCTGCTTGTAACGATCGTCAAGGCAGGCAGGCATCCGGCCTTCGTACTCACTCGCATTAAAGGTTTTCACCAGGGCTACCAGTGCAGGCACTGCTCGCCGATCTTTGAGCTGACCTAAGGCTTCAATAACGACTGCTCGAAGCCGTGATTCCGCCATGGCGTGGAGCAAGGGCTCAACCGCTCGCGTGTTGCCAAGTTGGCCAAGAGCCCGGGCGGCGTCTTGACGTACCGCGATATCTGGGTCATGTTGAAGCAGCATGATTAAAGGATCAACAGCCTCGGCAGAGCCTAAAATCCCAAGGGCTTCCGTGGCTCTCAGCCGTACCCGCCAGTCTCGATCATGCAAGGACTGCAGCAACGTTCTCACCGCCGGTCGGCCAATGGCCTGTAACGCATGGACTGATTCTTGACGCACGGTCGGCACTGGATCTTGCAACAGGAGGATCAATGTTCCCACTGCTTCGACAGCCTTGAGGCGGCCTAAGGCTCGAGCCGCATGCATACGCACTACCCAATCGGGACTGCACAGGGCTGTTCTCAATGGCGCGATCACGCGCTCATCACCAATCGTCGCGAGAATGGAGGCCGCGGCTTCTTGGACCGCCATATTGGGATCGTATAAACTCCGCCCTACGTCTTCAACGGCAGGCTCGCCTATTGCCATCAAGGCCTCAGTCGCTGCATCACGAACCGCACGATCAGTGTCATGAAGAGCTTCAATTAAGGGACGAACACTTCGGGGATCGCGACATACTCCCAAGGCGCGTGCCGCATCTTCTCTAACGCCCCAATCCTCATCTTTCAAGGCTCGAATATGTTCTGCAACTGTATCAGACGCCACCATGACCCACCGTGTTCTAGGTTGTTCTCTCTTCTAGGTCACGCTCGTATTCCACTAGCCAAACCTTCCTCCTCGATGGGAAGGGATTGTTCCTCTCGCCGAACCATGCCGCTGTATTGGCTGTCAACTTACCACACGGTTTTTTGGGGGGTCAACAAAGCGCCATTGCCAGCATGGGATACGGAAGGACGCTACCCTCGCCTTTTATGTCTTCCCGGCTTCACGTGGCTACAGCGATTTGCGTCATGCGGACAACACGTGCGACCGTCACGATAGCCCTTTTCAGGATGCCCGTTCCATACGAAAGGCCTTGACCAGGGAGATGACCATCAAAATGATAATAAAGGTAAAGGGAAAGGCTGCAAGGATTGAGCCGGTTTGGAGCCCCTGCAATCCTCCTGACCACAGCAACACCGCTGCCGCCACTGATTGCACGACACCCCAGGTTAACTTGATCCAGTTGGATGGATTGAGGCTCCCGCGTGTGGTCAAAGTTCCGAGAACAAACGTGGCAGAGTCTGCTGAGGTGATAAAAAATGTCGCAATCAACACGATGGCGATCAGAGACATAAGACTGCCCAGTGGAAAATGCTCCAGCAGAGTGAAGAGCGCCACCTCTTTGCCCTGAGATTCAATAACGTCTTTCATGCCGACATGAGAAAACATATCCAGCGCAATGGCCGTGCCCCCGAAAATGGAAAACCATAAGGCACAGAATACCGTTGGGACTAAAAGCACCCCTGCGATAAATTCCCGAACGGTACGTCCCTTGGAGATTCGCGCGATAAACGTTCCCACAAACGGGGCCCAGGCGATCCACCACGCCCAGTAAAACAAGGTCCAATTGTGAATCCATGTGGAATCCTCAAAAGGCGCAAGGTTAAGGCTCATGGTTGGCAAATGCTGGAGATACCGACCTAAGGAGGTGGTAAAGACCTCCAGAATAAATTGGGTGGGACCCAAGAGCAGTAAAAATGCCATCAAGGTCACCGCCAACACCATATTGAGATTGCTCAAATACTTAATCCCGCGTTGCAACCCGGTTTGAGCCGAAGCCATGTACAACGCAGTCACCACCACAATGAGGCTCAGTTGGGTGACAAACGTATTGGAGATCCCAAACAGGTACGATAACCCTCCACTAATCTGAATCGCGCCAAATCCTAAGGATGTAGCCACGCCAAATACTGTGGCAAACACGGCGAGCGTATCGATCAGATAGCCTAGCGGACCATCTACTCGCTGTCCCAAGACGGGCTGGCAACTCTGGCTAATCAGGCCGGCCTTCTTTTTCCGAAACTGAAAATAGGCGAGACACAATGCCACCATGGTGTAAATGGCCCAGGGATGCAGGCCCCAGTGAAACAACGCATATTGCAGCGCAAGCCTGGCTGCTCGCGGGGTTTCGCCGACACCCGTGGGTGGATTGTAAAAATGTGCGCTCGGTTCAGCTACACCCCAGAACACGAGTCCAATCCCCATCCCCGCGCAAAAGAGCATTGCAAACCAGGTCAGGAGCGGAAATTCTGGCTGTTCTCCATCAGGACCAAGGGGAATGTCCCCATAGCGAGAAACCGCCAAGCAGATCGCGCTCACCAACAGCCCTAGCGCCGCAAGAAGATAGACCCAGCCAAAGAGGTCGAGGATAACGTGTTGGATGGCATTTGTAACCTTCGCCAATTGTGCAGGGCGCAATACCCCCCAGGCGGAAAACGCGCAAGCCAGCACAATCGACCAGGTGAACACCGGGGTCGCCGCATACCTCATCATCTGCTCGCCATTCCGAGAGCTGTGGGCCACCTCTTACTGGGTTGCCTAATGGGTGCGTGCCTTTTTCTTGTAAGGTGTTGTAACAGAAATGATGGGACAATCAAAAGACTATGGCGGAACAGCCAATGGTCGAACTCTACTCGGAAAAGGGAAATTTCAGGTTATCGACTGGGAGTTTCCAGAGTAGCTTGCTCGGTCCCCTATGACGAGGGGTTGCTATCAAAGAGGAAGACTCGCTAGACTATGCTCCCTGCCGTGGATTAGTGTACCTTCCAAATGCTTTGTAGTCCTCCCTGACATACGGCGCTAGAGGGCTGCGAACATTTTGGATGATCGTTGAACCCCTCAACAGGGAGGACAAGTAATGGGTCAAGACCAATACTATGGGGAGAATCCCATCGCGCAGCGAAAGACGGACCTCTACAAGCGGGAATATGTCCATAGCTTCGTGCGAAAGTGGGATGAACTCATTGATTGGGAAGCCCGCGCACGGAGTGAAGGCGATTTTTTCATCAACATTCTCAAAGAACGAGGAGTCCGGCGGGTCCTTGATGTGGCCACAGGAACGGGATTCCATTCCATTCGGCTGCTGAGAGCTGGATTTGACGTAACCAGCGCCGATGGAAGCCCGGAAATGTTGGCCCAAGCCTTTGAAAATGCCCGGCGAGCCGGATTCATCATGAGGACCATCCACGCTGATTGGCGGTGGTTGAGCCGGGACATTCACAACAAGTTCGATGCGGTAATCTGTCTAGGGAATTCCCTGACGCATCTCTTTTCCGAGCAAGACCGGCGAAAAGCGCTAGCAGAATTCTATGCCGCGTTGACCCATGATGGCGTTTTGATTCTCGATCAGCGGAATTACGACGGCATCCTGGATCATGGGTTTTCCTCCAAGCATGTGTATTACTATTGCGGAGAAAACGTGAGCGCGGAGCCGGAATACATCGATGAGGGATTAGCCCGATTCCGGTATCGATTTCCTGACAATACAGAGTATCACTTGAACATGTTCCCTCTCCGCAAGGAGTACGTACGGAGGCTCATGTACGAGGTGGGATTTCAGCAGGTCAAAACCTATGCCGATTTTCAAGAGACCCACCGAGTGGAGGACCCGGATTTTTTCATTCATGTCGCCGAAAAACTCTATAGAAACGAAGAGCGCTCCTCGCGATCGTCGGTAGCCTTGAACTACTCCCCAACAGTTGGTGCCGCACGGGACTACTATAACAGCACAGATGCTGATCGCTTCTATGCCACTATTTGGGGGGGAGAAGATATTCACATTGGCATCTATGAACGGGAAACCGATTCTATCTTTGAAGCAAGTCGCCGGACCGTGGAAACGATGGCCCGACTGATCCACGGCCTGACCCCCAAAACTCGAGTCCTCGATATTGGATCCGGCTACGGTGGATCAGCACGCTATTTGGCCAAAACCTATGGCTGTCAAGTAGGCTGTTTAAATCTGAGCGAAGTCCAAAACCAGCGGAACCGCGAACTGAATCATGCCCAAGGACTTTCGTTGGCGATCAATGTCGTCGATGGCTGTTTTGAATCCATTCCCAGCGCTGACGAAAGTGTCGATGTCGTGTGGTCGCAAGACGCCATCTTACACAGTGGGGATCGCGAACAAGTCTTCAAAGAAGTCTATCGAGTGCTCGTTCCTGGCGGCCAGTTCATTTTCACTGACCCCATGCAAAGTGAACAATGTCCTTCCGATGCCCTACAGCCCATTCTTGACCGCATTCATCTCGATTCACTTGGTTCAATCCAATCGTACAAGGAAATTCTCTTACATCTTGGATTTAAAGAACTCAAAATTCTTGACTATTCTCCTCAGTTAAGCATCCATTACGCGAGGGTTCTCCAAGAAGTTGAAACCAGTCACTGGAATCTCGTCCGTGTGTGCAGCGAAGACTATATCCAGCGGATGAAGGTGGGGCTACAACACTGGATTCAAGGAGGGAAAGCTGGGTACTTGCGGTGGGGCATCCTCCACTTCCAGAAGACCTAAGAACGGCATCTCCCGCGCTGCACTCCCTCACCTCTTGTAACACAGATCGGCGGACATATCACGAGCCATCGCGGCAGCTGACCTTATAGATCCATCCAATCCAACGGGCAGCGATGGTGTGATTTGTTACCGTTCAATGCGCGGGGGTTTTGCAGGACGAGCAAAATCTCCGGCGGGGCCAAACCGGCCTTCCTCACCCAAGACTTTGTCGGGATCTGTGTATTCGAGTTCTTTCTCCTTGGGTTCTTCATCTTCGGGAGGTGGCTCCCAACCCAACTTTTCGAGCGTTTCAAGGACGGTCTTTTTCAGTGCACTTGAGGCCGTGAGTCGCGTGGAGGCAAACGCTAAAACACGTTCACTCTCTTTCTCCACTTTTGAGGCTTCTGGATCGTGTAAGAAGGCTACCAGCGGCTCAATTGCCGCATCGCCAATCAAAACCAGCGAAGAGGCCGCATGCTCTCGCAAAACGAGATCCTTGAGCAACAGAATAAGATCAGGGATGACACGCGGATCGCGAAAATGTCCCAACGCCGTCGCGGCTGCTTCCTTCACCAATTGCTCTTCACTGATGATACATCCTGGAGTAGGAGTACCTTTTTGGGGAATCTTTCCCTTGAGCGCATCAAGTACGGCCGGAAGCGCCCGTGCATCGCCGATCATCCCCAACGACGCAATGGCATGGCGCTTTACGGCGCCATCTTTCATGGCTTCAATTAGCCCATCGACCGCTCGAGGATCCCCAATAATGCCCAACGCGATAGTCGCATCTTCTCGGACTGCACGATCTTCATCTTTGAGCGCGTGAATCAAGGCCTCGACCACCCGCGGGTCGCGGGTCCAAGCCCGGCCAATTTGATAGTCCGTGGTCATGCCGCCCAACGCACGAACTCCATGACAGCGCACAACAAAGTGAGGATCTTTTAAGGTCTCCAGCAACGCGGGGATCGAAGGTTCACCAATGTGGACCAAGGCGGTACCTGCAGTTTCCCGCACAATCTTTGAAGAATCCTTAAAAAGCTTAACCAACGCCGGTACAGCCTTTGGATCCCCAATTCTCCCTAGCGCCTCGGCAGCAGCACTCTTGACTGCCCCATCACGATCACGGCACGCGAGAATGAGCGCATCAACAGCCTGAGAGGCTTTCATAAGCCCTAAGGCTTTGGCAGCTTGTTCCCGAACCCGCCATCGTTCATCTTTCAAGCAGGTGAGCAGCCGAGGGATCGGCGCAGTTCCCATTGACGCCATAGCCGAAACGGCCTCAGACTGAACCTCCATCATCGAGTCATTGAAGAGCCGAATCAAGCCTTCAATAGCCTGCGGTCCGCCAATTTTTGCCAAGGCCCACCCCACATGCACCCGCACGGCCCAGTAGTCATCTTCCAAAGCCGCCAGTAATGCCTCGAGCGTGCTAGGATCACCCGCTTCTGCCAGGGCCTTAGCAGCCTCTTCGCGGGTGGCATCGTCAATATCTTCTAAGGCTTCAAGCCAGTCATTCACAGTATGAGCCATTTTTTTCACCTACTACATAATCTCTGAGAGCTTCCCCTTGTGCGGGAGTTATACGGTTTTTGCGCTTCTTCAGAAAAGTTTCCTCACGGTGTTCCTTCGTCATACGAGTAGTCAGGCTCCTGTTTATAAGGTTGCGTATGACTACACCGAATCGTGAGCGTGGAGGTACCGCGACCGTCCACACATTGAGAAAGAGAGGGGGAAAAGTCGATTACGCCATCCAATGTTACCCGAAAGGCAAAATCGAACGTAAACGTACCAAAACGATATTCTCCCGGTTTCAGCTTGAGCGTGCGGATTTCCGTTGTTCGATATGCTTCATACGTAGCCGGATCTTTCGTCCAAATTAATGGGGTCACACCTGGAACATGCCACCAGGTGGGAGGGTCCAATGCTGTCGGATCAATAGTGATAGGATATTCTCGAGTCAACGGATTCGTGGCGGCACTCGCTGGACTCCATCCAAAGCCCATAAGCGCTATTACTCCGCTGAGGGTCCACGCTATAAGACCAGGGAGGTTATCGCCCCAAAACCCGACGAGTTGAAAGACGCGCAGGAGCTTATTCGTTTCCTGTCGTCCGCCGTTCTGGTACTCGTTGAAAAATTTCGGACAACGCATGGCTTTCCCACTCAGTATGCGTCTCTAATCCTAATGCTTCCATAATCGTAGCCGCTGTATCCAAAATGGATACCGGCCTCCTAATCTCATATCCAGACTTGACATTCGCTCCCCATGCGATCCATGGAATAACTCTCAACCCATCCTTTGTTTCAGACCCTTCATGAGACCCATTTTCTCCAGGTGAAGAAATGGGACTCCCCGTCAGACCAGTGATGATGACCATCGTTTCCCCAAGAGCGCCGATTTCCTGATACAGTTGCAACATCTCAGCGACAGCCGTATCAATTGTTTGCAGGGCCTGGCGATACTGTGAGGACTGCCATCCATACTTGGCCCCTGCCCGTGCGGCCTGTGGAAAATGCGCGACCAGCAATCCCGGCACATCAAAGAGCCGAAACCCATGACCACCTTTGTCGAGTACTTTGGCCAAATAGTCCTTCACATATAAGACCAGCGTTGAGGGATTACATTCTGGCTTGGCATATCCACATATTTGCTTGTCAATATAGATTTCCGGACGAGCTAATTGATAGAACCGTTCATCCATAAAAAACAACGCCGTATCGCGTCCACCAGCTAAGTCCAGATAATCAAAAACGGTGGGGGCCCGGAGAAACGATCGAGAAAAGTCATAAGTTTCCCACTCTGGAGTTATCCGATGTTTCTTCACGGTAAGCCCTGTCAACAGGGATGCCATCGCTGGGACTGGCAGTGGAGGCATAATAGAGGTGGCATGCCATGACACAGCCCCTTCTCGGGCCAACTTCTGCAGTATGGGCATGTCGCCCAAATGAATAGAGGATGGCCCTACTCCCTCCAACACAATTAACAAGACATAATTGGCCTGGGGAGAAGGGGAAGCTTGAGCAAACGCGCTCATCCTGCCATCCTTGCTTCCGGCTCCTCCTATCAAGAGCCCCAGAGTAAGAAGTAGAACGGACACCCCTACCCAACCGGTTTTACAAATCATCAGCGTCACACCACTTGTTGAAGATTTAACTTGCCTCCACGAGGGTGTTTGAGGCAGAACTTCGCGTATGACCTTGCTTTGCTTTCTACGACTGTGCGTTCACCTTACCATGCAGTTTTTTTCACGGTCAACTCTTCTTCACTTCTTTCGCCGTGACAAGATGTTGTGCGATATCTTCTGATCATCTCTTGCATCTCACCAGCATTCCAGGGTAAAGCAAAGACTTATCTTAAAAATGTCTCTTCTGGGGTTAAGGAGATAGGAAGGAGCAATTCTTTCGATGCCACGTGACAATAACTTCCTACATGCAAAATATTCACGATCTGATCCTGGGGACCGAGTCATCTATCGAACCTTCGAACCGGGCGCCCCTGTACACTCTCCTGCCTGGCAGGAGGCCTTCAACTGGATGCGCGACGCCCTACAGCAGGCCAATGTCCGCGTCATCCTCTTCCTCCATGGATCATATTTTGGAACTGACCTCTTTGGCACGACCCGTCTCGATGAAGCAGGAGGGCTCAAGAGAGGGTATTCTCGCGGCATCCCCGGCCTCGAAAGCCTGTTAGCAGTTATGCGGCCTGGAGAATACACCCGCCCCCCTGAAAGGGATGAACTGTACCCTCCATTCTCCAATGACGACGACACCAAGCGCCGCTTGGATCATCTTGCCCGTGACGGAGCTAACTTCACCACGGAATACCTTCTCACTTTTCAACAGGGCCTTGGAGAACCCACATCTTCTACTACTCCACTTTGTGTGCGCTATGTGTGGTCTTCTGTTCATCATCACCTTGGGCGTCTGGAAGCTGCACTCGCATTGTTTGCCTATCTCATGGAGCTCAAACAACGGCTTACCCTCAATTCCCACCATCGCCTCCTGATCTTAGCCCACGGCCATGCAGGACAATTGCTGGCCTTATTGTCGAATCTCCTCTCTCCTGGAGAGTCCACGGTTCGCCCTACGGTCGTGGATATTCTCACTGCCCATGCCCAGCAGACGGCTGAGGGAGCCGCCTTGCTTGCTCACCTTCAACGGCTGGAGCAATTCTTAACCACCGAAGAATGGTCCACGACCCCTAGCTTGGATGTCGTAACCCTCGGGACTCCCATCCGCTATGGCTGGGACACTTCGGCTCTCGGGCATCTACTTCATTTCGTCAATCACCGTCCCATTCGAACTGATGGCAAACGATGGCTTGCGAAAATGGATCTCCCGCAAGTGGCGTGGGAGCTCCCACTTGCTGCGGGGGGAGATTATGTGCAGCAATTAGCCATCGCTGGGACAGATGCTCTCCCACATTCGGAACTCGACCAGGCCACCAATCATGCGCTTCGAGAGCTTTTGGAGCCCTATGATGGCTTCGAGCGATGGCTTGAGTGCGCCCGCCGTGCGTGTCGATGTCCCACCGATGGACTATGCCGGCTGATTGATTATCAAGACGTTGGCGACGATCCCCGCCTTCACCTCTTTGGACATGCCTGCTACACAAGACTCTCAACCATGCTGTTCCAAGCCCAGGAAATCGTACACGCCTTTTACAAGTAGCTACAAATAACGGCCGTTTACTGGTTGGCAAGAACTTGCCCGCTTTATCCCTGCATCAAGAGAACCCTTCTTAACCCCATTGATTCTATAGGATGGCTTGTGATATCCGTACACGGCTTTTAGGAAAGGCACTCGTCTGAGTGCCTTTTGTTCGCATAAGTGGTTTCTTGCTCCACACGAGGGAGATACATGCTTGTTGGGATCCCCAAAGAAACCTACCCTGGGGAACGGCGTGTCGCACTGATTCCTTCCGTTGTTCCTACCTTACGCAAGGCTGGGCTCGACGTCATGGTCGAGAGCAGCGCTGGCAAGGAGGCAGGGTATCCGGATGCCGCCTATGTGGAAAAGGGTGCCACTATTGCAGCATCACGCATGCAAGTCTTTGACTCAGCACATATTCTTCTCCAGATTCGCTTGCCAGGTGCCAACCCCGAACAAGGAACCCCAGATCTTCCATTGTATCGAGCAGGCCAGATCGTGATTGGTCTCGCTGAGGCTCTCTCCAATCCCCATGCGGTCAGAGACCTCGCGGCCAGAAAGGTGACCGCCTTTGCCATGGAATTAATGCCGCGGATTACACGAGCTCAAAGCATGGATGTATTGTCTTCGATGGGAACGATCGCCGGCTACAAGGCCGTTCTGCTTGCGGCGGAGACACTCCCCAAGATGTTCCCCATGCTGATGACCGCGGCGGGAACCATCACGCCTGCGCGGGTTTTTATCATTGGAGCGGGGGTGGCGGGGTTGCAGGCCATTTCCATGGCCCGACGTCTGGGCGCCACAGTGGAAGCCTATGATGTTCGTCCAGCGGTCAAAGAGCAGGTCCAAAGTCTGGGGGCCAAGTTCGTCGACCTCCCTCTGGAGGCTGGTGACACGGAAGACAAAGGTGGCTATGCCAAAGCCCTCGATGAATCATTCTATCGCCGCCAACGGGAGCTCCTGACCAAAATTGTGACTTCCAGTGATGTCGTGATCACCACGGCGGCCGTTCCCGGGAAAAAAGCTCCTATTCTCATCACGGCTGAAATGGTCGCCCAGATGACACCTGGCTCGGTGATCGTCGACCTGGCGGCGGAACGGGGAGGCAACTGCGAGCTCACCAAACCCAATCAGAGTATTGTGGCTCATGGAATTACCATTCATGGACCAGAGAATCTTGCCTCCACGGTTCCGTATCATGCCAGCCAGATGTACGCTAAAAACGTGTCTACGTTTTTGCTCCATCTGGTCAAAAAAGGGGAAATCGTTCTTGACTTGCACGACGAAATCACCAGAGAAACCTTGCTCACCAAGGATGGAGAGATCGTCCATCCTCGCATTCGGGAAGTGTTGGGCCCCCTCGCGGGACGACGTGTGGAGGAGGTGTCATAGATCCCATGGAAACGCTTATTGCGAGTATTACCATTTTCGTCTTGGCCATTTTTGTCGGCTTTGAAATCATCACCAAGATTCCCCCTACCTTACATACTCCCCTTATGTCCGGGTCGAATGCTATTTCCGGCATTACCCTCGTTGGGGCCATTCTGTCGGCTGGCACGCAACAAACCCTGATCACAACCGTTCTGGGATTCCTGGCAGTAGTATTCGCCACGATCAATGTGGTGGGCGGCTTTATGGTCACCAACCGCATGTTAGAAATGTTCAAGAAGAAATCCTAATCCCATGGCAGATTTTTTCCTTAATGTCGGGTACCTTCTCGCTGCCGTTTTGTTCATCTTTGGCCTGAAGGGGTTAACGCATCCTCGAACCGCCGTCCGCGGTAACCTGCTCGGAGCATGCGGCATGCTGCTCGCGGTGGGCATCACGCTCACTGATCAGCATATTGTGAGCTTTCAGGTCATTTTGGTGGGATTAGTCGTGGGAGCCACCATTGGAGCCGTACTCGCTATTAAAATCCAAATGACCGCCATGCCGGAGCTGGTGGCCCTGTTTAACGGCTTTGGCGGAATCGCTTCGGCCCTGGTGGCAGGTGCGGCGTTGATCGAAAGCACAAGTGGAAGCCAACTCCCCACAACCCAACTCACCGTGGCCACCGCGGCGTCTGGACTGATTGGAGCTGTCACGTTCTGGGGAAGTCTTGTGGCATTTGGCAAATTGCGGGGGCTCATCAACGAAAATGCCATCTTGTTTTCTGGGCAGCAACTGCTCAACGCGGCACTTGGAGCAATTGCACTGGCTATCAGTGCAGGAGTCGTGATCGATCCAGCCAATGGAATATTGTACTGGCTGTTGGTGCTCGTGGCTTCGGTGTTAGGCATCTTGCTCGTTATTCCCATTGGGGGAGCAGACATGCCTGTGGTGGTGGCTCTGTTAAATTCCTATTCGGGCTTGGCTGCGGCAGCCACAGGATTCGTCTTGACTAACAATGTGCTCATCATCACTGGGTCTCTGGTAGGAGCATCCGGGCTGATTCTCACACAGATTATGTGCAAGGCCATGAATCGCTCACTCACGAATGTATTATTTGGGGTGCTGGCCCCTACCGAGGGAGGACCCACCGCGGATCAGGTTTATACCGGCCGTGTCAAATCGGCCACGCCGGAAGAAGTGGCGCTTCTATTCGACGCTGCTCGGCGAGTGGTCATTGTCCCGGGCTACGGGATGGCCGTCTCTCAAGCCCAGCATCCTGTGGCGAATCTCGCAGCACTCCTCAAGGAACGAGGCATTCAAGTCGAATATGCCATTCATCCTGTGGCAGGACGAATGCCCGGACACATGAATGTTCTCTTGGCTGAAGCGGATGTCCCATACGAAGATTTGAAAGATATGGACGAAATCAATCCGACAATGGACCAAGTGGATGTCGCTTTGGTAATTGGAGCGAATGATGTGGTCAATCCCCTGGCCAGAACCGATCCCTCAAGTCCGATTGCGGGCATGCCCATCATCGATGTCGATAAGGCTAAAACCGTGGTCATCATCAAGCGGAGCCTCAGCCCTGGATTTGCTGGCATCCCCAACCCTTTATTTGCTCTGGATAATGCCTTGATGCTTTTCGGGGATGGCAAAAAAATGGTCTTGGATATCATTGCTGCCCTGAAGGAGACTTGAGAAAGCGCCATTGTGCTGATTGCTAGAAGTTACGTTGCTATAACAACGTGGTGTCCCCTTGTCGGGAGAAAATTTTCTGTGATATAGTGGTTTGTTCGCTAGTTAGAACCTTTTCAGACTGTGCGAGAGATAATGTCCCTATGGAGATTAAGGTCGTTAACAACAATGTCGAGAAAGCGTTACGGGTGGCTAAGAAAAAACTGGCCGCCGATGGATTGTTTCGCGAATTAAAGCGGCGACGGTTCTACGAGAAGCCCTCGGTCAAACGGAAGGCCAAAGAACGAGAAGCGGCTCGGCGTCGCCAGAAATGGCTCGCCAAGCGCGCGCTTAAATAAAATAACTACTCCTCCACTGTTCCCGCTCCCCTACCCGCGCTAGGGTTTTTACGCAGCTAGCGCCGGTTATTTCCGCTGTATTCATGCATGATCGTGATATTCACACGGTCGTTCGCATTCTCAAACAAGAATGCACGAAATGGCGGGAACCAATCGTTGGGGTCATTGCCAATCAGTCCCAAGATCCATTTCGCATTCTGATTTCCTGTCTGCTGAGTCTCCGCACCAAGGATCAGACCACTGCGGAAGCGAGCCACCGCCTGTTTGCATTGGCTTCAGATCCTGCTAGCATACTTGCTCTTCCCCTTCATCGCCTTGAGCAAGCCATTTACCCTGTGGGATTTTATCGGACAAAAGCCAAACAGATTCGGCGTCTTTGCCAAACTTTGCTAGACGATTTCAATGGACGGGTGCCTGATTGTCTCGATCAACTTTTGACCTTACCTGGAGTGGGACGAAAAACTGCCAACCTAGTGGTCACCCTAGGATATCGGAAACCAGGCATTTGTGTGGACACCCATGTGCATCGAATCTGTAATCGGTGGGGTTATATCCATACCAAAACTCCCAATGAAACCGAACAGGCATTGCGGCAGAAACTTCCGCGCCGCTACTGGATCCATTTCAACGACTGGCTTGTGCCGTTTGGTCAAAATCTCTGCCGCCCCGTCTCTCCCCTCTGCTCGCAATGTCCGATACGACCTTGGTGTCAGCGCGTCGGCGTTACACGCTCTCGATAAACTGTGTACACCAAAAGCTCTGAGCGCGGCAAAAGAGGCTGGATATGTATTGCCTGAGGAGACAAAAAAGAACAACCCATCCTCCTTAGAGGAGTTGCTCTGCGGAACTATGCACTGTTTCCCGCGTTTTTGCTTTTAAATAAATAAGGTGGTTTCAGCTCCCGCAGTCATGGAAAGAATCGCTGGTAGACCCATCACTTCATCAACATGTTTGGATACGATATCAGGGTCAACTCCCATGTATTCAAGGCCTGCGCTACAGGCAATCAGGCGGAAGCGCCCGACCTTCTTGGCCTCTTCAAACATTTGGGAAATCCGCGGGACCTGACGTTCTTTTAATAGTCTGGCTACCTGCTCAGCATGCGCGGCATATTCTTGTGGAAAATCAACAACGTCCAACTGACCTTCTGCAAGCTTTTTCAGTGTCCAAAATAGCAGGATGATCAACACATCCTTTCCCATAGCTGCCGCGGTAAGCCCAAGGGTGGCCACTTGGTGCAATTTGTCATACGTGGCGCTGTGCGCGTAGATCACGAAGCGAGGGTTCTGTTCCGTTATCATATATAGTGGCTAACCTCGAGACTTATGTGGGGAGTACACACGTGGGTTGATTATAGCGTGACGTCAAGAGACCTGGCAATCAGCCTTTCCTCTTTTCAAAAGGATTGACTCCTTCAAGGCTTGCCTCGTTGACTTTTATTCCGACAACGAGGAAGTGCGATCAAGGTGGATCAAGGATGAGGGACTTTGGCGGTTGGAGGCAAGCCATTCATCTTGTTCAAAGAGCAGACAGCACTTCAGCCGGCCACACAACCCAATCCGATAACTTTCTACGGACTGATGGACTTCTCCCCGCGAAGCTCGCACGTTGATCGGCTTGAAGTCGGTCAAGAATGTGGCACAGCATAACACAAGCCCACAGGTATCCACGCCGCTCAAGCGCCGTGCCTCTTCTCGTGTAGAGATTTGCCGCATCTCAATCCGACACCCAAAATGTTTCGCCAGATCTTTGACCAACTGCCGAAAATCCACGCGGGAATCCGCCGTATAACTGAAGGTCAGCACACGGCGTTGAAACGATCCATACACCTCTACCAATTTCATCTGCAATCCCAGAGCCAAGGCTCGCTCTCGGCAATAGGCCATGCCAGCTTGGGCAAGTTGCTGGTGGTAAGCAATTGTCGCCTCATCCTCAGGCGTAGCCTTACGGAGTACGGCTCTCATGACGCGCATGGGAGGAATAAAGGGGTGAGGATGGGGTTTTGTATACACCTTGCCAAAGGTAATATCACCATCCAACTGGAGTAAGACATAATCCCCTATCTCCAGGGTGACATCATCAGTCCGAGCCTTCTTGACCTCGCCAAGATCTCGAACCTTCACGCCCACGACCGTGACCCATTGGGGATATGGGCCTTCATCCTCCAAGATTTCCGGGTACTCTGTCGCAGTAGAACTCATTTTTCCTCACACAGGTTACCATCTGATGCATGTCCAACCCATCTCCCCCTATCATATTACATGACGATCCAGCAAGAGAGGTGGGTTATCTGGCAGTTGACGAAGCGGTTACATGCATGAACTCCACGCCGGATCACGATGACCCTCCCAAAAAGCGAGGCAGTTGATGGTCGCATTGATACAACGTGACGGGCGATAATTCTCCTTCGTTCCGCACCACTGTTGGGCATAGCTCATCTCCAACCTTTTCGACTCGCACGATATCCAGAGCCTGTCCATAGTGATAGTGACAAGCGTGGGAGGCCAAAAGTCCTGCCAGGGATGCCGGAGGATCCCAGTGGGCGGTTAGCAGCGCCGTTCTGGCGGGGTTCCGCTGGCTGAACATAAACGACAGATGGTCGGGGTACCACTCCGCGCCGCCAGTGGCATAGGAATAGAAAAGCTTCGCTTGCGCTTGAGCTGTCAATTCCGCCAGATAGTCGTTCGTTAAAAACCCGTTTTCTCCCACCTCAAGCCACTGTCCTGGAGGCGAAAGTGGGGCATGGGCAGCGTAGGTACGCAGTTCCTTGAGCTGTTGTTGGGAGGCAAAGACCGTGATGAGTGGGCCGTATCTGTCCACAAGATTGGCAATGACGCCATCTTTGAGAGCGGATCGCCCATCATTGGTGGGGCCACTATCTGCATGGATCAACACCGTGTACCCCCGATCCACAATCAGGTAGCAATTCCGAGGTAAGGCGAGGTCACAAGGATCCTCCCCATAGAAGGGAACGGCCACTACCATCCCTCCATCGAACCGCCAGGCCTCCCCATGAGCCAATTCAATGACCTGAGTAAACCCAAGTTCCCGCAGCAATGAGAGATAATCGTAGTACCAGGTATGCCCATTGGTTCGGCTGGGAATAATAATCGGGATATCCTTGGGTAGATGAAATAACGTCCGAGGATCAACATGATCGTCGTGGTCATGGGTGAGAAACACAGCGGACGGCTGGGGGAGCAAGGATACCCACAACGAAGGAGCCGGAGACTCAGCAAACCACGGCATCAACCAGGGATCAAACCAAAAAAATTGCTTCTGCTGGCGATACATCAACGCGGCATGGCCCAGATGGATCACATCGCGGTCACGCGTGTGTGCCAGCCAGTAGCTGGAAATGGACGACCGAGGAGAGATGGCCAGACACTTGTGAGTATAAAGCAGATCCAGGATGTTGGAGAGGTGCCGCTCCAGTTCGCGCCCGGCCGAGAGGGCCAAGCTCCGAATGTCAGCAAGCGTGCGCGTCCCATTCAAGGTCCCTAAAAAGGTGCCAATTATGGGAGCCAGCGGGCGATCAAATTCGTATGGAATAGCCTGTCGGGTCACCACATTGAAGATTCGCACGCCGGCATATGTGATCGTGGCCGATTTGCCCCAATCACGGGGAAACTCCCAATAAAACGTGCCATCCGCCTGACGTCCGCAGCGAATATGGGCCTGCAAGCGGGGTCGTGAGCGCACCACCTCTGCATACGCATCCTCCAGTCGCTGACGCACCAGGGGATCGTCAAGTGCGGCCCGTCGAGCAAAAACGTCGCTAATCGCCGTCTCAACGGCGCTCAGCAGCGTGCTGTGAACATCTGTAAGACTCTGGACTACCGCGGGATCTACTCCGCCCAGAAATGGAAAGGGGCCAGGAGGTTCCGCACTTTCAAGCTGGAGCCATACCCAGGGATGAAGGCTCACGTAGTGGGCAGAGTCAATGTGCGTCCAGACAGACATAAGAGCAGTAAGACGGAGACATAACGCCTAGCGTGGCGACCAGGATATCGTACTAATCGTCGGCTCATAGAGGATTTGAATGATCACATGATCGGGATCTGTCAGGTAAAACGAGTAGCTCCCATCACGATGGGACCGAGGCGGCTTCACAATGGGCACCCCCAGCTCTTGTGCTTGCATATACAATCTATCAACACTCTTGGGCGAATCCACAAGAAATCCAAAATGGTCTAAGAATTGTCCATGATCCTTCTGATACAAGGGCAACTCATCCGGAGGAATTTGGTGAAGGGCCAGGTTGTCCAACCCTGAGCTCAAGTAGACATTCTGCGGGTCAGGCTGCCAGACAACCCGCATGCGGAACAGGGTTTGATAAAACCGGAGAGAGGCCTCAAGGTCAGTCACCTTCAAAGCAAGATGACGGAGCCCCTGAATGCTCTCCGCTTTTCCCCGTTCATGATCCTGTGAATGCGCCGTCATTTCCCTCTGAATGCTCTGACTGCAATCGCGTGTTCCCTCTACGCTCGACTAAAGTGCATCTTACCGTGAGATGTTCAAAGGAGCAATCTCTGAGCACTGGCTGAACGCGGCTGCGGTGGGGATACAGAATTTTCCCCTTGTTTGCGCTCTTGCGAGGTCTCTGGCAAACCTATTGAATTGGCTACTTTGAAGCAATCTTCGTTTCACCCGCAAGCTTGTGCTACCATTCAGCACGAACACGCGCGCCGATCTCTCACGAGAGGAAAGAGTTTCAACCCAACCACACCAAAGACTAGTGACTTTCGACAATGAACCGTTCTCAATCGCAACAGGGGTTTCACGGACTGACCGTTGCCGCCTTTGAAAGCCGCATGGCGCAAGAAATGACGAATCTCATTGCTCGCCATGGCGGGACCCCGTTGGTGGCGCCCTCCATGCAGGAAGTTCCACTCGAACACAATACACAGGCCATTGAATTTGGCGAACACCTCATGACCGGCGCGATCGATATGCTTATTTTACTAACCGGTGTGGGCACGCGTGCGTTACTCGAGGTGTGGGCCACCCGCTTCTCGCGTGAGTCAATCATACAAGCGCTTTCCCGCATCGTCTTGGTCGTTCGGGGGCCTAAGCCGCTTGGAGTGCTCAAAGAGCTGGGAATCTCCCCGCAAGTCTGCGTCCCCGAGCCCAACACCTGGCATGACGTCCTGACAAGTTTGGACGCCTTTCGCCCTCAAGGCCTGCATGGGGTACGCATCGGCGTTCAGGAATACGGAGCGCCTAATCCCGAGCTCATAACCGGGCTCCACGATCGGGGAGCCCAGGTTTTCACAGTGCCGGTGTACCGGTGGGCACTCCCCAATGACATTGCTCCTCTCCGGCATGTCCTGGACACGATTCTTCGACAGGAGGTTGATGTC
>RFGT01000033.1 GCA_003696975.1 Nitrospirota bacterium
CCTCGTACCCATGTGGGGACGGACGCTTGCACCAGCGAGGATAAGACTAAGCCCTTGTCTTCGGCCCGTTCCGCCAGCAGTCCCACCACTTCCTCCACTGTGGCACGGACATCAAAATCGATGGTCTCCAGCTCCAGTTTGCCTGCCTCGATTTTCGAGAAGTCGAGGATATCATTGATAATGGTCAAGAGTGCTTCCGCAGAATGTCGAACGGTTTCAGCATAATCGCGCTGTTCAGCCGTGAGAGGAGTTTCTAGCAACAGACCAATCATCCCAATGATTCCGTTCATGGGTGTCCGAATCTCATGACTCATGTTCGCGAGGAACTCGGCCTTGGCCTTAGCTGCAGCCTCGGACGCTTCTTTGGCGCGAATGAGTTCCTTTTCCACCTCTTTTCGTTCCACAACTCGTCCCAATTGCTCTCCAACCGCTATCATCGACTCAAGCAGTCGTTCATCGGGCGGCTCTTCTCGATCAGAAAAAAATTCCAATACCGCCACGACCTCTGCCCCGACCATCACCGGCGACGCGAAACCCGTCACAAGTCCCACATCCTGTGCTTCACGACGGCGGGCAAAGGAGGGTTCTGTCGCCAGATGCGCCATCCACACCGGCGACTTCCCCTGCACCACCTGATCCGGCAGATCATACCCGGTAGAATATCGCAAGGCCTCGCTGGCACGTCGAAAAGGTTCAAACCGATGGGGATCACCAATGGACCAAAGCGACGTGGACAACAAAAAGGGTGAAGAATCTTTGGGACGAAGGTACACATGACCAACCGGCCAGCCAATGAGCGCGCAAATCCAGTCAAGGCTTGCTTGCAAGGCCAGTTCGATCGTCGGCGCTTCGTTTGCAGAGGCGGCAACTCCCTGCAGGAGTTGGACCAACATGGTCTCCCGGAGTAACGCACGCTCCGCCTGGCGGCGCTCGCGAATGTCCCGCAGAAAGAGACTGAAAAACCATGTGGTCTCCACTCGAAGCGGGCATATGGCTATCTCCACGGGGAACTCGCTTCCGTCGCGGTGGAGAGCAATGGCCTCCATGCGCCTGTCGAAAAGCGTGTCGTCATGTGTAGCCAAAAACCGCTTAAGAGCATTGCGGTAATCTTGATGATAAGATGGGGGAAAGATGGGCTCGACGAATGGGCGTCCTCTTACCTCCTCGGCGGACCATCCTAACAGAGCAGATGCCTGAGGATTCCATTCAAGAATCGACCCCGCAGCGTCAAACGTGACAATCGCATCCAACGCCCGATCAATGATCAACCGCGTTCGGGCTTCGCGTTGCCGCAAGACCACTATCTGGGAATCGTCGGATTGACCGTATAGCGTGTCCCGATTCATACCCTATTCCCAGTACTTGATGGCTTCCCACGAGAGATCAGCCAAAAATCCAGTGGTTTTTCTCCCTTGCACCCCCATCTTGAATCGATTCCCGCGACAACGGCTGAGGAAATGTATTGAAGAGTCGCAGGACATTCCACAAACAGCTTCGGGTTACACCAGCGCCTGCTCACGGATTCGCTCCGAAGAGGTAGTGGACACCAATCCGCCTTGTTTCAACCATTCCGTGACTTCGCCTTGAACCAGGCGAAAATGCTTGCCAACCCGATGGGCCGGCAGTCCCGCCTCATGAATAAGTTTGTACACCGATGATTTGGGGATTTTTAAAAAAGCAGCAACATCGTCAATGGTGAGGATGGCGTCATTGAACATCATGAATCCTCCTTTCTGTTGATATTTATTGGTCACTGCATCGCTCCATGAAAAGAATGGTTAAGGCATCGTCACAGTTGGCCATTTTTGAGATGATTGCGCATGAGGCTACCCGTAAAGCCCAGAAAAAGAAAAGGCGCAACCGAATAGCTCTCAAATCAAGAGCGCTTCGCTTGCGCCTTCAACTGACAGGCCTTGAAACCTGCCCGCTTGGCGACACCTTAGCCCTCAACTGATGGAGCTTTTCCCCACCCGTTAGGCTCGTCTCTGTTGATGGTCTCTCCTAGAACTCCCAATCTTTTCGGTCGGATTCCTTAAAACTTGAAGCGATTGACCGCCGTCTTCTTAGGATCGCAGTAAGGCTTCTGCATAACGTCGGAGTTCGCCTAATTCCTTTGATCGAAAGGCTCCCTTGGTCTGGAGTAACACTTTGACCGTATGGTAAAGCCCTTCCCGATATCGTTGGCAGTTCGGACACAGCTCAGGAAGAGGTGGCACACCCTTCGCGTCCCCATCACGTTCCCTCAAGGCCTGGAGGGTCCTTTTCAACCCCGTCGCCACGGTGGCCAGATGTTGCACGGCTTGATCCAGATAGGCACTGAACCCAACCGACACCCCACTTGGAACGGCATGCAAGCCGGGCTGCCGTTCAGCTTCTTCAAGATGATCCATGGCTTCCATTAATGTGTGCAACTCTCGACGCGTTTGGCGCATCGTCCGAAACAGATGCCCGCGCTTCAATCCTCGTTCTACATGGGCAAGCAGTTCATCAATCTCCAAGGGCTTCTGAAGATATTCCAGAGCCGCCAACCGAAACGAGCCAACTGCGGTCTGGACAGAGGGGTAGCCGGTGATCACAATCACGGGCAACAGCGATCCATGCTGATGGAGATGGTTGAGGAATTCCAGCTCGCTATTCCCGGGCATATTAATATCCGTGATCAAGAGATCATAGTCCCCGCCGGCCAGAAAGGATAAGGCCTCCTGTGCATCCCGCGCACAATCACAGTCGTAGCCATTCTCCCGCAGCACATCGGCTGTCGAGTGCAGAAAGGTCTCTTCATCGTCAGCCAGCAAAATCCGTTTATCGGCCACAGAGCACCTCGTCCACAGAATACGACTGCGCGCTCTCGCGCAGCGTGGCCTCAGCCGGTAACACTACGGCAAACGTAGTCCCTTCCTGTTCACCCGTATGGACCTCCAATCGCCCACCTGAGGCTTCCACCAAACTCCTCGAAACCGCCAGGCCTAGTCCCATTCCTCCCTGCGTGCCTCCCATCTTGGTGGTAAAGAACGGCTCAAAGATATGGGGAAGTACGTGTGGGGGAATCCCAGGGCCACGATCCGAGACAATGAACCGGATGTTTCGATCGGCCATCTCCGCCGCCAAGCGAACAGTTTCTCCTGGGGGAGACGCCTGAATGGCGTTCTGCACAAGATTGCACAGCACTTGGGTGATGTCTCGGACCGGCACCCATACCGGTGGAAAAGTAGGTGGAACGTCCAGAACGATGGAGATCTGGTACGTCTTCAAACTTTGCCCCATCATCAAGACGACATCGCGAAACAGTTCCTCCACGCGCACGCACGTTAAGGCTGCCGGATCCGGACGGTAGAGTTGATACATCCGACGAATGATGGCCGAAATCCGATCGATCTCTTTTTCGATTCTCCCCACATATTCGTAATATCGATGCGTGGTGGGGATGGCCTGCTTCACCAAATGAAACGAATTTTTGATGCCCGCTAACGGGTTGTTGATCTCGTGTGCCACGCCGGCCGCGATTTGGGCAAGAGCCGCTAATTTTTCCACTTCCATCCGGCGTTGCTCGAGTTCGCGAATACGGTTGGTTCGCCGGTCAATCTCTTCCTCGAGTTTCATGGTATAGCGAAGGACTTCCTGTTCGAGTCGCCTCCGATCCGTCAAATCGCTAAAGGTCACTACCGCTCCGACGATTTGCCCGTGTTCCCAAATCGGGGTGCTCACAAACTCCACGGGAAACGGCCCATCCTGACGCCGTTCAAACGTGTCATCCATTACATGACGCACTACCCCATGACGCAGGGAATCAACAATGGGGCAGGCCTCTCCTCCTTGAAATTCCTCAGCGGACGACAAGGGACATCGATGCCGGAGTATTGCATGCACGGGATGCCCAACCATTTCTTCGGCCTGGCAGTGCAACAGGGAAATCGCAGCCTGATTCACGAAGAGAATATAGCCATCGCAATCTACTCCCACAATCCCATTCCCCACCGCTTGGAGAATCAACTCGTGATAGCGTGACAGGCGGGCGAGGGCAGCTTGGGCCAATTTGCGTTCTCTGACTTCTTGCTCAGCCCGCATCCACATCGCTTGCCGAGTCTGGATCAGATGAACCCACTCCCACACATCCTGCATCACAAGGAGGACTACAGGATCCTGAAATCGAGGAGGCATAAAGGGGACAGCCGTAACCTGAAAAGCACGCTGCTGCTCTAGAGAAGGTTGGCGTTGAGAGAGGAGCGGGAAGGCGGAGTCCCACGAAAATTCTTCGATGGTCCCCTGAGTCAAGGCGGATTTCAACCGAGTGTGATTGTCCGGGTGCATAACATTGGGAAACCACCTTGCGATCGGCTGTCCGACGATAACTTCACGGGAGACGCCTGTCCATGCTTCCGCGCGCTGGTTCCAATACAGCACATGCCAATCCTTTTGGAGCACGCACAGGCCGACGGGAAGAACTTCCGCGAGAGCAGCTTCCATCTCGTATCCGTGAATCCCCGGAAACTGGCGACCCTCGATGTGCAGGGTTGGATTCAGATGAATCTCAGGCGCTCCTTTCATCGAAGACAGAGCTGTTCGTAGAAGATATGAGATTTTTCTTTCTGTTGTTTTTCTTCGGTCAGGTTCGAGAGAAACTTAAGTCGGCTCAACAGAAGTGGATTCCATCGCGCTTGATGCCTTCTCAACCACATGGGTTTCAACAGTGATGACTTGGCATCTCGCCCAATCGATTGCGGCCCAACCGTTTCGCCTCATAGAGCCCTTGGTCAGCCCGTTCGATCCACATGGCCGGCGATTCACCTGGACGATATTCCGCTAGCCCCAAGGAGACCGTCACCCATACCTCCTGGCCTTCATGGGTACAAGGAGTATGACGCACCGCATCCAACAAACGTTCCGCCAACATGCGCCCGTGCTCTCCGTCGACATGTTGGAGGATCACAGCAAATTCCTCCCCACCGTACCGAGCCACAAAATCCGTCTTTCCGGGAAACGTCAGCACCGTGCGATCGGCCACCTGCCGAATCACCGTGTCACCGGCACGGTGTCCGTAGGTATCATTGATCTCCTTGAAGTGGTCGATATCCACCATTAGCAAACACGCCGGCGACCCAGACATGAGACTGAAAGCACTCACTTGCTCGATGTGTTGGTCGAAGGCGGCCCGATTGTATAACTGGGTAAGGGGATCCAGCGCCATCTGTTTTCTGGCACTTCCAAGTTCTGCTTCCACCTCCTTCAATTTCTCTCCCAATTGTTGAAGGCGACGGCGCTGTTGTTGGCTCCGGACTTCGACCAGTTTGGTCAGCTCCCCTGCAGCAGTCAGCACCTCACGTTTCAGAAGATCTGGAGGTTTGTGACGTACGGCCTGCTGGAGACGGCGAATATGCGTCAGCACCTGCTCGTCGGTCTCTTGGTCCTGAACAAAGGCTTGACTCACCGTACGGGTGAATGTCCAGATGACCTCTCGCAGCGCGTGGAATCCTTGCTGCACATACTGCTTTTCATGCTGTCGATGTTGATTAACAAATCGGCATACTCCTCCCCAATCTTTCCGCCTGTCGGCTGGAGGGACCTGACTGTCGTCGGATTCCGCTGTCGGTGAGATCCCAAGCAAGACATGACGAGCCCACCGCTCAAACG
>RFGT01000004.1 GCA_003696975.1 Nitrospirota bacterium
CCGTTCGCCTGGTACACCCCATTGAAGATGCTGTAAAAACCGATAATGGAACTCGTAGGCCGCCCTAGCATTTTCACTGAGCCACCATTGTTGGTACGAGGGGATATGATACGTGCTTTGAAACTGTGAACTTGCAAAGGTATGGCTCAAAATCCCCACGCATTCTGTTGGCCAATTCGCCTGCATGGGATGGATCGTCTTGAAGGTAGGTGCGAGAGAATCAAACCGGCGAAGCAATGTGTCGGTTTGAGCGATTCGCGGGTCTTCCTCGACGCGTGTTTGGCCTGGCGGTGGAGAGGGGAACATAACCTCCCACGTCCAGGGCACCCGATTAGCTGGATCTTGTGCGAATAAATTGTGGAGGAGAGTCGATCCCGTTCGGGGAAGCCCCACAATAAAGATCGGCTTGCGGATCTCTTGCTTGGCAATGGCGGGATAGCGCTTGCGGTCTTCAATGAGAAGGAGTCGATTCTTGAGAAGCCGCAACGTATCATGCCAGGCCCCAAGTTTTCCGATAAAGGTCAGTTTCGCCTCGGTTCGATAGGCTCGGAGCAAAATGCGAAGGGGCTCGCGAAAGGCATCATCACCAAAATCATGCAGACCGGTCTCGGCACACGCTCGGTCGCAGAGGATCTCCTCATTGAGTTCGACATAGGAAAGACCAACATGATGCAACCACTCCCCACAGGTATTGATCGCATTGATCAACCAGGGACGCCGAAGTAAAGCATGATAGGATTTCCCCTTGCTTCTAGCTTCATAAACGTTAACGTTCCGAGCAATCATCATTAATTATATTCTTCTTCTTGATTATTCTTGTTGCCCCAACTCAAAACTCACCAGATATTGAGTCCAACGGCAGACAAAAAATAGTCGTCACCACCTATGAAATTGTTACAAATTCTCGCAAGAAGGAACCACACGTATGACGAAAAAGATGCCAGAACGCTTCCCGACTTAACGACCGCTTTTTCTCATTCCCCAGCAACTTAGGGAGATCCGACCATGTGCCACGGATGTCGCATTTTTAGCCAAGTTGTGCAAGGTGTTCCTTGGCTTCGAGTCTAAGCGCCTAATCCTCCAGCCCCTGTGGAGCGATATGTTCGGAGCGTGCTGTGCCAGGTGGCCAGTTCGCCGCCAGGCTGTTTCGGCAAATGAGCTGTGCTCATTCCCTACGGAAGCCTGTAGCGGCCTTGCTGGGTGTAAGGATCAGCAGAGACCCTCATGCCCCGGCGAAGGGCATTCAGACAACAGCGTAGGAGAATCTGGTTTCAGCATGAAGCAAGGCTCATCTATATACCCAAAAGGGAACAAGAGGCGCAATACGGAACGTCTGCGGTGCCTTCTGCTGAGCTCATGTTACTCTTCAGGACACCGGCACGTGAGGAATGAAGATCTGTCGTGTGCTTATGCTTATAAGAAGCCCGCGGGTCCACGCCCCCTTGTCACTGACGCATATTCGATATCCATGGAATGATCAATTCCGCCATTCACTCGCCGTATCGCTCGCCGAGATTCACGCTGTGATGTCTTTTCCGAGAAACGTTGCCGCAACGTTTCTGTGCTTGAGTTTTCACTTAAGGAAACTATAATGAGCCTTACGCGATTCGAAGATTCGTCTTGAACGGGCCTCTGCAACTATAAAAACCAGAGAGGCCGCGAGCCATGATCACCCGTTGCTATACCGTCCAGTTCTTCACTCCCGCCTTTCTCGGCGATGCCGAACAGAACGGCCGGTGGCGGACACCACCGTTTAAGGCGCTGCTCCGGCAATGGTGGCGAGTTGTATACGCCGCCGATCACGGCTTCAACGTGGATGTGGAAACGATGCGGCGCGAAGAGGGACTATTGTTCGGCAATGCGTGGCTATCGCACCAGGAAAACGGTCGAGAGGTGACTGACCACTGCAAAAGTCTCGTGCGGCTGAGATTAGACCGATGGCAACCAGGAAACTTAAAGAGCTGGAACGGTCTTGAGCAATCCTCTGTCACCCATCCTGAAGTGCAAAAGACCAACTACAAAGTCGGCCCCCATGCCTATCTCGGTTATGGTCCACTTGATGGACGAGGCGGCACAAAACTTAATGAGAAGGTTAAAGTCGTTGTGAATGCGGGCGAGTGTGCCACGCTCTCCATCGCAGTGCCAAATGAACACGCGTCGCGTATCGAGCGTGCCCTTTGGCTCATGGACCGTTACGGCACCATCGGCGGTCGCAGTCGCAATGGCTGGGGCTCGTTTGCTGTACTCCCTCTCCCTCTGGGAGAGGGGTGGGGTGAGGGCCGATCACCAGCTAGCACAGTCCCGCTGCGCAAGTGGCAAGGCTGCCTCGACTGTGACTGGCCCCACGCTATCGGTCAAGACGACCAGGGGCCGCTTATCTGGCAGACCACCAAGGCCTACGACGACTGGAAAGCACTCATGCGCGAATTGGCGATCATTAAGATTGGTTTGCGGACGCAGTTTGTATTTCCTAATGCGCAGCTTCCACACAGCATGCCGTTACCCCGGCATTGGCTCAGTTATCCGATCACCACGCATAAGGTTCGGGACTGGGAGAAACAGAATCTGCGTCTTCCCAACATCCTGCGTTTCAAAATTCGCTCTGATACGGCTGATCCTAAGAAGCTCCGCGGCGTAATCTTTCACATGCCTTGCCTGCTGCCGCCAGAGTTCAGCCCGGATCCCTCGGCGATTGAAGCTACCTGGCTAACGGTGCACACATTGCTCGATGAATTGTGCAAGCCCAGCAACAATCGGACGTACAGCAG
>RFGT01000034.1 GCA_003696975.1 Nitrospirota bacterium
CGAACCACCCAAACCAGAGCAACCCTGTTCCCAGGATGGTCATGGGTAAATTGTGAGGAGGCATAGGTTCAACCCCGTACCCTTTCCTAGCTCCCAACACCAGCGCGCAGACTAATGCCGCAAACCCAGAACTAATGTGAACCACGGCACCACCTGCAAAATCTAAAGCCCCTAACCCGCCCAACCAACCTCCTCCCCAGACCCAATGGGCCAAAGGCGCATAAATACATGTAAGCCAGAGTACGCCAAAGAGCAGTAAAGCAGTAAATTTCATGCGTTCGGCAAAACTTCCCGTAATGAGCGCAACGGTGATTGCGGCAAACATCAACTGAAATACCATGAAGACTTGATGCGGGAGGTTGTCGGCATAGGGACCAGGTTCTACCCCGACATTTTGCAGCCCAATCCAGGCCAGCCCACCAATCACCCCACCAAGATCCGGACCAAACGCCAGACTGTACCCCCACAAGATCCAAATCATGCTCATGGTACAGACCAGGATGGCCGTATGCATAATGGTCCCTAGCACGTTTTTGCTCCGGACTAGCCCGCCATAAAACAAAGCAAGTCCCGGAAGCATCATGCAGAGAACCAGGGCGGAAGCCATAAGAATCCATGCCGTATCTCCGCTATCCACTGATGCTGGATTCCCTTGGGCCCACACGGGGGAAATGCCCATCACCATCAATAGAGCAGCCGTGGTGGTGAGTATTCCCGCTGAGAGATGGATTCGAGAGTCCATGAAACGATACTCCTTTTGCAGAAGTTCCTGAAGAACCGTACTTCCGTGTGCTTTATAAAGGATAGGGGCCCTGGCTCTTGACTGTCAGAGAGCACCTAGATCGCGCCTTCGCCCGTTTCTCCGGTACGGATTCGGATGACACTGTCTAGATTGGATACGAAAATTTTACCATCGCCAATGCTTCCGGTTTTGGCCGCACGAGCAATCGTTTCGAGTACGCGTTGTTCGAGATTATCTGGGATCGCCACCTCAATCTTAATCTTGGGAACAAAATCGATTTGATATTCGGTTCCGCGATAGGTCTCCTTATGACCTTTTTGCCGGCCAAAGCCCTTCACTTCAGTGACCGTCATTCCCTGCACACCCAATTCAATCAGCGCATCTTTGACTTCGTCAAGTTTGAATGGCTTGATGATCGCTTCAACCAGTTTCATGTGCATACCCTCTTAACAAGCGTGAAAGCTGCGGTGATGTCCCATGGTGCTCTACTCCTCTACACTCCCAGTAGTCGGAGAATTTTTCTTTCACTCCCACGAGTTTTCTCATGCATCACAATAACGTATACGCCCGTTCATTATGCTGGCTCAAATCCAATCCCAAAATCTCTTCATCTTTCTGAACACGCAGCCCGATGATTCCATCGACCACTTTGAGAAGAATAAATGTCCCCACCAGGGCGAACACCCACGTTGCGGCAACCGCTACGAGTTGAATCCCGACCTGAGCAGGGTTTCCAAAAAATAACCCAGTGCCTCCTCCCACGCTGGCAAACAGTCCCGTGGCAATCGCCCCCCAGGTGCCGCCGATGCCATGAATGCCCAGCACATCAAGCGAATCATCATACCCGAATTTATTCTTCCAGAGAACAGCCGCATAGCAAAGTGCACCAGCCCCAATGCCAATCCACAGGGACGAAAGGGGACCAACGAACCCCGCAGCAGGAGTAATGGCCACTAAACCGGCTACAGCGCCACTAGCCGCGCCAAGGATCGTGGGCTTTCCGCGATACACCCATTCCACCACTAACCAGCTCAACGCCGCTGCCGCCGTGGCTGTATTGGTGGTGACAAAGGCGCTCGCGGCAATGCCATTGGCAGCCAAGGCGCTTCCCGCATTGAAACCAAACCAGCCAAACCACAAGAGACAGGCTCCAATGACGGTGAAAGGTAGATTATGGGGCGCCATGGCCTCCTTGCCATACCCATGCCGTTGTCCGAGCACCAGCGCACAGGCGAGGGCGGAAACCCCAGAGCTAATATGAACGACGGTCCCCCCGGCAAAATCCAGCGCTCCTAATTCTCCGAGCCAACCACCTCCCCAGACCCAATGGGCCAAGGGAGAATAGATGAACGTAGCCCACAGCACGGCAAACAGCAAGAAGGCGCTGAATTTCATTCGTTCGGCAAAGGATCCTGTAATAAGCGCCACGGTGATTACCGCAAACATGAGCTGAAACACCATGAAGGCAAAATGAGGGATCGTGGAGCCCTCGGTTGGCTCGGGCCCCACACCCATGAGCCCGAACCATTCCAAGCTCCCAATGATTCCCCCGATATCCGGGGCAAACGCCAGACTGTACCCCCAGAGCACCCAGACTACGCTGACGACACAGAGTGAAATGAAGCTGTGCATCATGGTTCCCAAGACATTCTTGCTCCGGACCATTCCCCCATAGAACAATGCCAGCCCCGGGGCTGTCATGGCTAAGACAAGGGCCGAAGAAGTCAGAATCCACGCTGTGTCTCCGGCACTGATCGACGATCCGGATTCCGTGGCTCCAGCGATCGCAGGCGAACCCACGCCACCAACAACAAGCCATCCTAATAGACAGGAGAGATATACCAATAGACGAGTGTTTTGGACGATTACGCGTGTCATCATGCTCACCTCCTCGACATTAGAAGAGGTAGACTACTTCGGCGGCCAAGGTTTCTTGATGATTCGCTGCCCTGGTGCCGAATTGAAACGTATTTTTATCGGACTTATCGTACCGGAACTCGAAGCGCGTCATGAGAGAAGGAACGGGCATATATTGAAGTGTAAATGTCGTTTCCCATAGCGTCTGAGGCGTTCTCGGCGCTGAAGTTGTTCCTGTTGCACCAACGCAGGCCCCTGCTTTCGGTTTACCGGTAAAACCAAAGCAAGACATTGTGCCGGCAGCATCCTCCCAGATTTCTCCACGGATTCGCACACCCCATTGTTCCGTAAAGTCGTAGATCACATACCCTGCCACCCCATTCCACCGGGCATTGGCGGTTCCAGTTCCACTAGCATTGGCTTGGTTGGCGTAGTAGGCTTCCACGACCAATTCCAAAGCATCCGTGGCCTGAACATCCACAATGCCTCCTCCCAAAACCCGATCAGCATTGTTCACGCCCACTGCTCCTTCAGGCCCCCAAAATCCATAAAGAGTGATATTCAGTCCATCCATCGGTGTGAGATAGAGAGCAGATTCGACCGACTTGCTATTATTAAAATCAGAAGTGACTCCGTTGAAGGCATTAATTGCTCCTACCGCAAAAGATACACTATCCGTCAACGCATATGCGGCCCGAATGCCTGTGGTCGTGAAGGGTTGCCCGAACCCGAACAACCAGGAACGGGAAAAATTCGGGTTGTAGGGGCTTTCAATCACCTCATACCCGATGAGAGAATTCATTCGACCCAGGCGAAGATCAATCCCCTTCCCAATGGGGAGAATGTATTGCGCGTAGACTTCTTGAAAGTCGAACTCATCCGTTGCGTCAGTTCCCCCGGTAAATTCTGTGTCTTCTCCTGCATCTAGTTTAATCCGGAACCCTACGCGATCTATTAGTGATCCACCGGTTTTACCCTCTTTTTCTAACACAAGTTGAGCCAAATGTGGACGAAATGAATTGGAATCGACATCAAAGACCCGGTTCATATTGACCTTGCTGGCCGGATTATTAAAGTTTTGCACATACGAGGCCTCGACATAACCATATAAGGAAAGCCCTAACTTCTTGCCAAGAGTCTGGTCGTCATCTGCTGCAAAGGCGGGAGTACTCACTCCACTCCAAACCATGCCGCTCATTAGACCGCATGCAAGCACGAGGTAGAATAGACGAGCTATCATCGAGATCGCCAACATGGGATCATACTCCTTTCTCCTACTAACCTACTGAGAAAACTTAGCGAACTTCATGTAACAACTTATCCCACTCTGTGATGTCTGTGACCACCTCGTCTGTCTACACCTCATTGTGCTGCTCTCTTTTCGTTTTCGAAAGAAGTGTAAAAAAGATGGTGAGGAAAACTGCATAAAAAAATCCTCACCCCTCAATGAAGGATGAGGACTTCATTGTCCCATTGGTAAATGGTTTATCTTGGAGACGCCATCGGCTCCGAAAAAACGGCAATCTTGTATCAGTATTACGCAAGAGGTGTCAAGACTTATTTGCCACTGAAACGAAATGCCTGCCCTGTGAAGACACTTTCTTGAGCAAACCAAGTCTGGACTTTTCACAATAGACGAGTGAAGAAGCCTTCAAAGAATCTCTTTTAGCATTGTGGCAAGTTGGCATGATACGCTCGCACCCAACTAGCAAGAACTTCAGAAAGGCACCTCCTTAGACCGATGCAGACACCCGAGAACTACACATAGCCATCCTCCCAAGAAGAGCAGGCCACCGACCGGCGTCACCATACCAGCCCATGGTGCATCAGTCAGAACAAGGAGATACAGGCTTCCGCAAAACAACAGGATGCCCGCAACAAACGACCAGACCGCATAGTGAAAAAGTTTGTTTGAACAATCACGAAGCAGCAACCCATTTGCCAGAAGAGCCAAGGCATGAACCATTTGGTAATGCACAGCAGTTTTAAAGAGTTCCAGCATATCTTGAGAGACCACGGATTTGAGCGAATGGGCACCAAACGCCCCAGCGGCAACCGCAAGAAACCCAAACCCGGCCCCCAAAGCTACAACAACACGCGCGCGTTTCACAGGATTATTTTCATGGCGAACTTACGGAGGGAATAATACGTCCCCAGCGAATACGCTGCCAGATACGTTCATGTACCCAATATAACAGAATTTTGGTCAGCGCATCGGCTCCACCCAACAGAGCAGCGACAGTCAGCTCTCCGGTATACACAAAGACCACCGTCGTGGTGACAATTGTCGCCACAATTCGCCAACTGACTCCCTTCACCACACTCCGGAGATGTGAATCCATAAGGATTTCTCCTATCTTATCTGGTCGTTGTGCGATGATGATACTTGGTGGCTTTCCTGACACGAACAGGTGATGACACGGCGTGGTGAGATGCCTGTTTGGCAAGGTCGCGTAGGGTATAGTGGTCCAAGATCTCCGTAATCGCATGCCGGATTTCAGACATCAAGTTTTTGACAGGACAGCTCGTTGTCTGCGCATAGGGGCAGTCATCGCAAGTTTGGTAGGCCAGTTGACTCACACAAGGAATCGGGGCAAGCGGACCATCCAATATCCGTATTACCTGCCCAAGCGTAATGTCCTCAGGTTTCTTGATCAGCCGAAATCCCCCGTCGACTCCAGAGCGACTAGCCAATATACCGGCATGTTTGAGCGTGAGCAGAATCGATTCTAAAAATCCCGAGGGAATATGTTGGGCTTTTGCGATTTCTGATCGGCGGATTGGTCGCTGGCCATAAGCGTCGGTCAATTCTAGTAAGGCTCTCAGAGCGTATTGACTCTTCTTGGAAAGGCGCATTATGCAACATCCTCTCTTAAGTCTATTTTAGTTAGGACTATAACTAAATTACTTAACATTCTGCAAATTTGGGAAACTTCAGTCCCTTTTAGTTAAGGGGAGAGGGAACTAGACGAGAGCAACCGACTCACAGGGTAATTCCCATTACCTCAAGACATTCTTTCTCATGTCCCTCCAAAGATCTGGAAAAACCCGGGATTTTTTTGACTTCCCTGTCAAACCAGCGGGAGAGCGCAATGATTACCACGCTCAGATCCACGGAGGTCTTGTTTGTAATGTGCTACGTGAGGAAGGAAGAACAGGGCTGTGATTCTGGTGGAGGGCAGGGGACTTGAACCCCCGACCCCAACGTTGCGAACGTTGTGCTCTCCCAACTGAGCTAGCCCCCCACCGTATTCAAAAGGGAGAGACAGGCGTCACTCACTTACACTGTAGCAAATAGAGGAAATGCCTGCAAACCCCTCAGGGTTTTTGAGTAATTCTCACGCACCTTCCCTCAATGCGCAAGCGTCCCTCGACGTACCATTGTACCGCCAGTGGATAGATTTGATGTTCATGTGCAAGAATCCGTTCAGAGAGAGTCTCTACCGTATCACCTTCGACAACCGGGACAGCCGCTTGAACAATGATCGGTCCCTCATCTACCCCTTCAGTTACAAAATGGACTGTACACCCTGTGATCTTCACGCCCCAGTCTAATGCTTGCTTTTGCGCCTGCAATCCAGGAAACGCCGGAAGCAGCGAGGGATGGATATTCATGATTCGCCACGGATAGGCCTGGATAAGAATTGGCGTAACGATCCGCATGTATCCAGCCAACAAGACCAACTCTACCTGATAGGACTTCAAGACTTCGAAAATCTTGCGATCATATGCTTCCCGAGGATTGGGCTGATCGGCAACAGAGGCGGGATCGAGAAAGATGTCGGCAATACCATGACGCCGGGCCCGTTCAAGGGCATACGCATTGACCTTATTGCTGATGACAACGGCCAATTGTGCGGTGATCGTCCCCGCGTTGATAGCGTCGATGATGGCTTGAAGGTTGGAGCCGCGACCAGATGCTAAGACTCCGATCCGCACCTTATCCATACCGTCCAGTCATTCCGGTTCAATTGGTATAGGCCAATGGCGCTTGATCGGAGACACGCGTCTCGATCCAACCAATTTGAAAAGCCGATTCTTGTAAACTCCTCGCCCGGTCGATCACGGCATCCACTTGTTCTGGCGGAACAACCAGCACCATGCCCACTCCCATATTAAAAACTCGGTACATTTCCTCATCAGGAATACGACCAAGCCGTTGAAGTAGCGAAAATAGAGGAGGAATTTTCCATGCTGATCGATCAATGATGGCTCGACATGTAGCGGGAAGAATTCGTGGGATATTGCCGGTTAACCCTCCCCCAGTGATATGGGCCAATCCAGAAAGTGAATAGTCGCGAAGAAGAGCCAATACCGACTTGACGTAAATCCGCGTGGGAGTCAGCAAGATTTCTCCCAGCACACCTCCTACCTCAGCCAGATACCTGGTCATGGGTAATCGGGTCTGCTCGAATAGGACCTTGCGGGCAAGAGCGTAGCCATTGCTATGAAGCCCTGAGGACGCCAAGCCGATCAGGATATGACCCGGTCGAATAGCTTGCCCAGTCACTAGTTGTGAGCGCTCGACTATCCCAACGGCAAACCCTGCGAGGTCGTATTCTCCAGCATGATAGAACGTGGGCATTTCCGCTGTTTCTCCCCCCAACAGCGTGCAGCCGGCCTGCCGGCAACCCTCCACGATCCCCTGTATAATCGCTTCAGCTTGGGAGACCACCAATTGCCCCACCGCAAGATAGTCTAGAAAGAACAATGGCTCTGCACCGCTCACCAGGATATCGTTCACACACATGGCCACCAGATCGATTCCCACGGTATCGTGACGATCCAAGGCGAAAGCTAGCTTCAGCTTTGTCCCTACCCCATCGGTACTCGAGACAAGAACAGGATCCTGAAATCGCTCGATGGGGACACGAAAGAACCCTCCAAATCCGCCAAGTTCGCTCAGCACCTCTTGACGATCTGTCTGGCGCACTAACGGCCGAATACGGCGAACCAGCTCTTCACCTGCTGTGATGTTCACCCCAGCCTGTCGATAGTGAGATATCATTTCATTTCGAGATGGGACAAAAGAGTCTGCCTTGTCTTCAGTCACGTCTCAGCTCCACCAATGTTTCGAGATGGGCGGTCTGGGGAAACATATCAAAACTCTGCAGTCGAGTTAGCCGATAACCCGACCGACACAACCACGCAACATCACGCGCAAGCGCCGGAGCATCACAAGAAAGATACAGCACATGAGGACAGTCACAGCGCGAAAGCGCTTGTAGGCCGTCACGGGTTAAGCCCCCGCGTGGTGGATTAAGGAGGAGAAGATCATACTCCTCGTTTCGGACTTGGGCGAAGACCCGTTCTGCCCGCGCATGACGGAACCGTACGTTTCGAATATGATTCAACGCCGCTGATTGTCGGGCATCACGGAGAGCGACGGGATTTTCTTCGACCACCGTCACCCACGCCCCCTCACGGGCAAGCGACAGGCCAAGACAGCCTACCCCCGCAAACGCCTCCAATACTCGTCGTTGGGAGCAGACTCCAAGCCATGCACGGATGGTATGGAAAATCATTTCATAGATAGGCCAATTCGCCTGCATAAATGAGCGATCACTGATGCGAAAGACACTTCCCGCAAATTGCTCATAGAGGCATTCCTCTCCCTCTCGCCAGCGCAATCGTCGAGAAGATGGGCCTTCTTTGGCCCCCACACACACAATACCCGTAACCGTGGGAATATCACGCAAAAGCGTAAACAGGGACTGGGCCTGATAATCGTGCTCGATGGCTCCCCGTACCTGAATGAGATGATTCCCAAACGCAAGCGAGGAACGGACCTCCACGGTTTCCACCCGACACGGTAGAGCCGGAACGTGATTCAATCGAGTTTGCAGAGCGTGCACCACCATTCGAAGCGATTCGGCAATCAAAAGACAATTGGCCGCAGGAACCACTTGGTGGGTCCGTGCCTGGTGAAACCCCAATTGCGCACCCTTTCCCTTCTGAGGATCGGCCGGAAGTACAGCAAATCGGACCCACCGTCGATAGTTAAACGGAAACGGTGATGGGATGGGAGGCGAGAGAGAGGGGACCTCCACCTTTCCAATGCGCGTAAAGGCCTCATAGAGCAGGGCCTGCTTGTAACGCAATTGGGCCTCATATTTGATATGCTGAAACTGGCATCCACCGCACCACCCATATTGCGGACAGGGGGCTTCAATTCGATCGGGCGAAGTCTCAAGGAGTTTCGCGATGGTACCCATTTGGTACCCTCGGTGCATCGAGCCTGAAGCAATGGTCAGAACTTCGCCAGGAATACTCCCGGGCACGAACGTCACCAAAGACCCTACATGGGTCATACCCCACCCGCCGGAAATCAGCCGCTCAATCTGGACCGTCGTCATGGTGCCCTGCGGACAGGCGCCCGTGATAGATCCGAGGATGTGTTAGGGTTCTGGACGTAATTCGACATTGAGGAGTTTGATCTTTCGATGAAGGTGGCTGCGTTCGATCTTGAGATCGTCGGCTGTTTTGGACACATTCCAGTTATTTTCTCGTAGTCGATGGGTGATGTATTCCCGCTCAAATGCGTTGCGTGCCTCGCGAAGAGACTCAAATGCTTCCGTAGGTGTCACCCGGTTGAAGAATGGGGTCGCCGAGCCCGGCAACAGCGACACCACATCCGCTGTGTCAATGCAAGGCTTGGGCACCATAATCACCAAGCGTTCGACAAAATTTTTGAGCTCCCGAACGTTCCCCGGCCAGTCATGACATTGCAGAACTTTGAGCGCCTCGTCAGAAATAGTTTTCTGTCGGATTCCTTGTTCCTCGGCATGGACCCTCAGGAAATACCGTGTAAGCGCGGGGATATCTTCGCGGCGGTCACGAAGAGGAGGAACTTCAATGGGAAGCACATTCAATCGATAAAACAGATCCTCTCGAAACGCCCCCTTTTCAATCTCTTGCGGAAGGTTTTTGTTGGAAGCCGCAATGATGCGGACATTGACCTTGACGAGTTTCACACCACCGACCCGAGTAAATTGCTGCTCTTGCAAGACCCGCAGAATTTTGGCTTGAGTGGGCAGGCTCATATCGCCAATCTCGTCGAGAAACAAAGTTCCCCCATCAGCCAAATCAAACTTTCCCTTTTTTTGGGAAACGGCTCCGGTAAAGGCGCCTCGTTCATGTCCGAAGAGTTCGACTTCAATCAACGTTTCGGGAATGGCTGCACAGTTTACTTCAACAAATGGCCGGTGCCGACGAGGACTTTGCCAATGGATCGCTCGTGCTACAAGCTCTTTTCCTGTTCCATTTTCCCCGGAAATCAAGACCCGACTGTGTGTTGGGGCAATCGCGGCAATTTGCTGCCGGAGTTTTTGCATGGGTGGCGAAGAGCCCACAAGTTCCCAGTGGCGTTCGACTTGCGTCCGCAGATTCAGATTTTCCTCTTCGAGCTTCTGCTGGTGGAGAGCATTGCGCACAAGAATGATGACCTTCTCCATATCGAGAGGCTTTTCCAGATAATCAAAGGCTCCTAGTTTTGTCGCTTTGACCGCAGTTTCCACGGATCCATGACCAGACATCATAATGACCATAATGCGGGGAAACTCTTGGCGAACGTGCTGCAAGGTTTCCAACCCATCCATTTCTGGCATCCAGATATCCAAAAGCACCAAATCGGGCGGATCAGCACGGATCACCTGAAGCGCTTCAGCCCCGTTTTTGGCGAGCAAAACCTCATAACCTTCGTCTTCCAGAATGCTGCTCAAGGTATTCAAAATCGACGGCTCATCATCCACGATGCAAATGGTACCCGACACAGCCCCCTCCTTGGTTCTCGACTTCTCTGCGGCAATCGCGAAGTAAACAGGGAAACGCTTTGTTTACTTACTCTGATGAGCCTATTCCGTCAAGGTGGAACAACGTATACCCATAGACTATCTCTCTATTAGGTAACCGTTCGGATAGGGCTTATGCCACCCTCAGCCTTCCTCAAGCCAACGGAAGTTCAAGGGTAAAAGTTGCTCCTGTTGGCTGATTATTGGTCACATAGATACTGCCATTGTGATCGGTGACAATACGGTGCACGATGGCCAATCCCAAGCCAGTCCCTGCCCGTTTCTTGGAGAAATAGGGTGTAAAGAGCTTTTTGTAGTCTTCTGCCCGAATCCCCGGCCCCTCATCCGCCACCTTAATCACGGCCTTGTGATGTTTCCACTCGGCTATCGTGGTCACCCACACGTGTCCTTTTTGTTCCATCGCTTGAATGGCATTGTCAAAAAGATTCACAAACACGCGACGCATTTGTTCTCGGTCCACATTGATGGGGGGCATAGACGGGTCAAACGTCAAGACAAATTGAATATCCCGATGGGCTCCTGTGTACAAGGCGACCACCTTTTCGATAATCTCATGGAGCGATTCCCGAGACATGTGAGGCGCGGGCAACCGGGCGAACTTGGAGAATTCGTCAATGAGATGTTTCAAGCTTCCCACTTCATTGATGATAACACTTGTCGATTGCTCAAAAATCTCATTGAAGTCGGAAGCGTGTTCGAAATATTTCTTGCGCAGCCGTTGAGCAGCTAACTGGATTGGGGTCAGGGGATTTTTGATTTCATGAGCGATCCGCTGCGCCACCTCCTGCCAGGCCGCTACCTTTTGCGCCTTGAGCAATTCCGTCCGGTCTTCAAACACGAACACAAACCCCAGATCCTTGCCAGTCTCATTTTTCATGCGGGAGACGTTTAAGCCAATCGTCAACACTCTCCCCTGCACCTCCATCTGCCCATCCAGAGAGAAACTATCATAGCCATCCACAAGAATCCGGTCGTACGCTTCGAGAAACAGATTCCACTCATGCGCCTTGCAGACATCAAACACGGGACGCCCACGCACATCCTCGGCTTGCACTCCGAGAATTCGTTCGGCTGAGTGGTTGAATGTCGTAATGCACGAACCCGTATCAACGGAGAGCACTCCCGAAGCAATAGTTTCAACGACAGCCTCCGTATAGGCCCGGCGTCGTTCAGCTTCAAGATTTGATTGGACCAGTGATTGATTGGCTTCTTCAAGCTTGGTCTTACTTGTGAGAAGATCAGCCGTCATTCGATTAAACGATTCGACCAGTGTGCCAATTTCGTCGGCAGCTTTCACATCAATTCGCACGGTGAGATCGCCTCTCGCCACAGCCTCCGTCCCTTCGGCCAACTTCTGGATAGGGACTGTAATCCCTCGTGCGACATAGAAACCGAACCAGGTGGCACTAAACAACAGCAGCACGGTTATCAAGGCAACAAATAAATAGGCCCCGGCGCGAATGGGATTTTCCATGGCCTTAATTTGACGAAAATCCATATACTGATGAGCAATACCTTCCATCTTGGCGAGTAAGGATTCAGGGACATAGGCGTCGACGACAACAACGCCATCGATTCCCTGACCAGTGGCATTCGAAAGAATGGGCACGGCTGCCCGAATTAATCGGCCAATTGGCGCCTCTTGAACGGAAGTCAGTTCTTGTTGAGAGTCCAGTACCTCAAGTACGATTTGCCCAACAGGGAGGTTAAGAGCAGATTGTGGGACCTCAGGGTCGACGGCTCGGGCCAGGGTTTCCAGTTTGTGTGAAAAGACCTCTATCCCAGCGAGGTTGAACTCCGCCCGTTTTCGTGCCATCGCCGCCAACAGGAGTTCTCGATGTTCAGGAAGCAGCAGGTCTTCACGAAAAATCTCTTTACTGATCGATCGAGCACTCTTAACGGCCAGAGCCGTGTGTCCTTCATGATACATCCGGGCAATCTCTTCGGAATCTTTCAGGACTCGTTCGATTTGATCGTTAAACCAAATCCGCATAACCTCTCCGATGACCCCACTGGCGACAAAGGCGAGCAACACCGTAGGGATCAACGAAAATCCGATGAAGGCAGCAATAAGCTTGGTGCGAAATCCAGACCCCAGCAACCGATGACGTCGTTCAAAATACGCTTTGATCAGGTTGCGAGAGAGGAGAAGGGTGAGGACCACTACCCCTACCACATCGAGGTACACCAGAAACAGCACCATCGCATAACTTGCACTTGGTAAAATCGAATTGGGTTTGACGTTGACCCCATATCGAGCGTAGTACAGTGTAAATGCCAGGCAAGGAACGAGGAGCAGAAGAACGACCCATACGGGTCGCAGGTGAAGGCTACCAGGTTTGGGTATCAAGGCTGCTTTATCGTGTAGGTAGTTGCCGTCACGTCTTAAGCGGAAAAGCCACCGCGACAGAATTGACATGGTTCACTTCCCACGGCTTATGCAGGCGAATGCAGTCAGGCAACCTAGCTAGAGTGGGAGCCCGTTTCTTCTGTTGGGCCAAACAGTCTAATGCCCTCCAACTCGTTTAGGGGCAATTCAAAACCACGTCCTTCGATCCCTCTCACCAGTCCCGCTATTGTAAGCAGAACCGTTGCAGATTGAAATGGGAATGTGTTCTTGGTACTCGATGGAAATAGAGAACAACTGTCTCCAACAGTGAAAACGGTGGCTTAAGGAGGAGGGATACGAAGAGCAAACACGTGAAGGGAGTGCACACCAGACTATTTCGACGTTAATTCGACATATTTCATCCGTAATGTATACAGTAAGTCCTCAAGGACAGTTTTTTCTTCAGATGTCAAATTGCCATGAGTCTTCGTTTCCAAGATCGACAAAATATCGATGATTTCTTTGGCTTGTGGCAGGTTCACAGGCGTATCCGGCTGATCAGGAGTCAACTTTTCACCCATGAACATCAATGCGGAGGTTCCTAAAGAAAACACAAAGGAGGAAAAAGTGACCGGGAGTTTCTCTGTATGTCTGTCGTCCGAAGATGGAGTACCTGCTGCTTGTGGTCCGCGGGTGGTCGTCGCGGATTGATCCGATGAGGAGGTATCGTGATCTCTTTTGACAGCCCCTCGCCGATCGCGAATAACGAAACCTCTTTCCTCGGACTCTGTCATTGGTTTTTTATTCTCCTTGTCCTATATTTCCTCTATTCTTCCTTCTGTCGGTTACGACATTTACGGTATCACACACATATTTTTCTTCGCAACATGGTAGCGCATCCCTTGGTGTTTGCTGGAATTGCAGCGCCGCCCAAAACTCGTATAATAAGAGTCTACCTACTCAATAGAAGGAGAGTATGTCTCAATCGTTTGACGCCTTGGTTGAAGTAATCGCTCAACTTCGGGGTCCCAATGGATGCCCATGGGATGCCAAACAGACTCATGCCTCGCTGCAATCGTATCTCCTGGAGGAAGCTTACGAGGTACTCGATGCGCTCGAAGCCCCCGACTCTCCAGCCCTGAAAGAGGAATTGGGAGATCTCCTCTTGCAGATTCTCTTACACGCCCAGATTGCTGCAGAAGGCGGTCGATTTACTATTGAAGACGTAATCCGTATCCTTATCGAGAAATTGATTCGGCGTCATCCTCATGTCTTCAAGCCCGACCCACAACAGTCAAATCCATTGCTCCCCGAGCAGATCAGCCAACAGTGGGAAGCCATTAAACAACATGAACGGCAGCACCAGGAAGGCGAGAAATCATTGCTGGACGGAGTGCCTCAAACGCTTCCAGCCTTGCTTCGTGCCTATCAGATTCAAAGGCGTGTCTCTCGAGTAGGATTCGACTGGCAGGCGCCTCGCCAAGTCGTGGACAAATTGCATGAAGAACTTGAGGAACTCCGAAAGATTGTGGAAGCACTGCCTGGAGATTCCTCAAAAGATTTAGAAAATGACCACACCCATCAAGCTATCGAGCGAGAGTTTGGCGATGTCCTGTTTACGATCGCCAACCTCGCCAGGTTCCTCCATGTGAATCCTGAAGCGGCTCTTCGAAAGGCTACCAAACGATTTACTACTCGTTTTCAGTATATGGAGCAACACGTGCGAAAAGCCGGCAAATCTCTGAACACCCTCCAGCCAGAAGAGTGGGAGGCCTTGTGGCAAGAAGCCAAGCAGCAGGAGGCACAGGAACATCCCAGGCAAGTGTTCACCCAGAAAGAAAGGAACACAACCCGCTTATGAATTCCCCAGAATCCCGGCAGCAGGGCGAAACCCGCAAAGGGTTGCATCCCGCCATTGTCATTTTTGGGATTATCATTGGCCTTTGGATCTTCATTCAAGCTATTATCCCTAAATCCAAAGATATACAACCACCACAAGGCGGAGCTCCGGCTTCCGCCAAAGCCAAGACGCTGCTCAAGGAAGCTAGTACAGCCCATGTCCCACCGTTTAAGGTCACCGCCCGCATTCCGGAGATGAATGCGGTAAGTCTGCTAGTTCCCGCACAAACGACAAACACCCAAATTGTAGCCCTGTTAATGTACCTTCGCGCAGCCCGTCTTGACGGGACACTTTCATCAAAGATCCCACCAACCACACCTGGAAATGAGCTGGATGACTTTGCCATCGCAGATATTTACATTTTCTCCGATCCCCAGTACGCAGTGAAGGAAGCCATCGAAATCCTCGCCATGGGCGCGCATACACCCGGGGAGTTCTATTCCAGCACGATCCCCTATGAAGTCGCCATGGAACAGGTCCGGGGCCACTACATTGTGGACGTGAACAACAAAACTCGACCTGAGCAGGCCACATTAGGATTTGGTGAGGAAACGACGGGCGTGTATTCCAAACACTATTTACCCTTGTTTTAACTGCCCTCCCTGTATGGCCCTTTCCTGATATTAAGGAAGGCGCCAAAAGCCGAGGCTAAAGCTTGACTTTCTCTTTGATCTCTTGACGAAGCCGGGCTGCTTCCTGCCGCATCCAGGCTTCAAGCCTGGGAGCAAGATACGCCAACGGTCCATTAAACGGGTCGATCATTACGTCTCGCCGTTCGTCGAACATTCCTTCCTCGTTGGCGATTTGGAGTTTCTGATGGGCAAGAGCGCTGGACAGAATTTGATTCACACGGAGCTGCTGCCCGGGCGAACCAGGAGGCAGTTGCAAGATCTTGTCCTTAAACACGCCCAATTCTTCCTCCAGACTAATTTTTACACGAACACCCTGCGGAGTTGGCCACGAAGGACGTTGGACGGAAAAGTCATAGGACAGGCAGGGCTCTCGTGGTTCCCGATAAGGGCCAAGGACATTCAAAATCGTAAATGGATTAGCCATGCAACTCCCACTCCACAAAGGCAAGACTGACCGGATTCTACCGCCGTGAAGCTTTGCGCGACTCAATCTGGACAAGGCTCGCTGGTCCCTCCTGCTCAAGAGGGCCGCGCCACTGTTGTAGACCACCCTTCATGACAGATAGATTGACATATCCCTGCCGACTCAAGAATTCGCAAGCGAGACGGCTCCGGTCGCCAGTTGAACAATACATTACTACCTGTTTGCCCTGTCGAGGTATCTCGGCTCGATACCGCTGTTCGAGCTCCTCTACCGGAAGGAGAAGGGCACCGGGCAGATGTGCGTGCGAGAATTCTTTCAGGGTTCGCACATCCACCAATACAATCTCCTGACGAGACGGTGCCGAAAGCAAGCTGCGGACTTCCTCAACGGACAGTTCGCGATACAACCGTCCAGAGCGAATTAAGTCAGCATCCAGTGTTTCTCCAGAGGCGACGGCAGCCACAAGGATTCGAAGTTGTTCCACTGCTTCGGTCAGCCGTCTCGTTACCTCTCGAACCTTGCTTTCCGTTTCATAGTCATGTTGCTTGAGGCGCTGAACTTCGCTGCCCAGTTTGAGAGTGCGCCACAAGGACATGGTTGCTACTACACTGCTCACAGCCGCCAACCCGAGCCCCAATTTATCCATTTTAGTAAAAAGCTTCACTCACTATCTATCGCGGAGGTACGGTTTCTCCCCCTCCGGAGGATCTCACCACTCTAGCCTGCGGACTTTCGACCACTAGCGGCCAAGGGAATGGCCATGGAAAGGGAGATGGTCGGGGCGAGAGGATTTGAACCTCCGACACCCGCGTCCCGAACGCGGTGCGCTACCGGGCTGCGCTACGCCCCGGCCGTACTTGCTGTTACTTACACAGGGGGAACATACGCAAAGCCATGGGTTTCGGCCACAGCTCGACACGTTACGTTTCCCTGTCGCACATTGACGCCGCGAGCAAGACCAGCATTCAACCGAATGGCTTGATCAACTCCGGCCTCAGCCAATTGGACTATAAAAGGAAGCGTAGCGTTGGTCAAGGCATAAGTCGCCGTGCGAGGCACTACGCCCGGGATATTCGTCACCCCATAGTGCAGGACCTCATAGAGTCGATACACCGGGGCAGAATGGGTTGTGGGATGAATGGTTTCCACGCACCCTCCTTGGTCGACGGCTACATCGACGATCACGGACCCTGGCTTCATACGAGAGACGAGGGCACGAGAAACCAACGTTGGAGTCCGCCCTCCACGGACCATTACCGCGCCGATGAGAAGATCGGCTTGTTCAACGGCAGCGGCAATCCACTGCTGGTGCGCCATAAGTGTGCGGATCCGATTCTGATATTGCTCCTCCAGCGAACGGAGTTGGTCGAGATCGATACTTAGAACAGTCACTTGGGCTCCCATCCCAACTGCGATATGGGTAGCCGCAGATCCTACATTTCCTGCTCCCAAGATGACCACATGTCCAGCCTCCACCCCGGGAACCCCGCCCAGAAGAACGCCACGTCCTCCTTGGGCTTGTTCAAGAAAATGTGCCCCGATCTGAACCGCCATGCGCCCTGCGATTGTGCTCATGGGATACAGAATGGGCAACCGGCCTTGAGCATCCTCCGTTGTTTCGTACGCCAGCGCAGTTAGCCCACGTGCGAGTAGCGCCTCAGTCAACGTCTTAGACGCTGCCAAGTGCAAAAATGTAAAGAGTGTATGGCGTGCTTGCAATAATGCGCATTCCTCCAGCAAGGGCTCTTTGACCTTGATAATGAGTTCCGCTTGATCAAAGACCTGAGCTTTCGACTCTGTAACGTGAGCACCAGCTTGCCGGTATTCCTCATCAGAAAATCCGCTTTTCTGCCCTGCCGCGGCTTCGATCCATACCTCATGCCCACGGCTGGTTAGCTCAGCCACCCCCATGGGGGTAAGCGCGACGCGAAATTCGTGGTCCTTGATTTCCTTAGGAATTCCAATCACCATAGTGAGTCTTGTACCGAATTCTGGTCAAAAAATCCATCATGGATTTACCACTCTAGACACACATGCGCCCGTGGGGTAAGATTTCTCCTGTTCCCAACACCTTAGGAGAAAAGAGAAGCACATGCCTACCGGCGGGTTTAAACATCATATCTTCGTGTGTGTCAATCAGCGTCCCAAAGGGGACCCGCGGGGGTGCTGTGCTGACAGCGGATCAGAGAAACTCCATGCCTTTTTCAAAAAAGAGGTAGAACGTTTGGGATTGCGGGGGATTGTTCGAGCCAACAAAGCTGGTTGTCTGGACCATTGCGAATATGGACCTAGTGTCGTCATCTATCCCGAAGGCGTGTGGTATTGGATAGGCACGGAAGCCGATGTCACAGAAATTATGGAGCGCCATGTGGTGAAGGGTGAACTTGTTGAACGACTTTTGATGCCTGGCCATCCAAGGCCACCTCTGTATTCTCGCGAACGTGCAACCCCTCCCCCTAACTCATAGGTCTCCAATATAGGTCCGTAATGGAACATGGCAGCCCTTCCATTCCACTGAACGTTGTAGCTCATCATTACTGAATGCTGACTATGAGGGTCTCTTATGTCCGCCCATGAACTCAAATGGAAAATGAACCAAGAAAAGGTCGCCGTGGCTAAGGCATTTCCCGGCCTAAACAAAAGCTGGACAGACACCGTGGGGAAATGCATCCAAACGATCGTTCCTCTTCAGCGAACGCCAGGTGGCGCGGTGCTCCTCTTTACCGACGGGACCTTTGCCGTTGCCCACCCTTTGTTCTTGGAACCACGGCTCTTGACGGACGCCATTTCCGTCGCCCGTCCTTTTTTGGAACCACTCTATCCAGAGGCCTACGCTCGGTACGATATCTGCGTCCATCAGGACCAGGAAGCTACGAAACAGGCCAGGCTGGAGAATATTCTGGGGGCCATTCACAACAATCTCGAGTGGATTCCCGAGCTCAAGGAGCGTCTTCGCGCACTGGTTAAAGAATGGGGACCTTGACTATGCGACGCCCAGCCAACATGTTGGATCTCTTTTCAGGAGGCCTTTTTGAAGGAGTCACGCCCATGATGTTGACGCGAGATCATTTAGTTCGACACCCCGATCGATGCACGCATCAGGCAATCTGTATCCCTGTTTGTCCCACAGGGGCCTGGCTCTCTACCCCTCCGTATAAATTCGATGCCTCTCGATGCATAGAAACCTGTCGTCTCTGCTTGGACGCTTGTCCATCCCATGCCATCTATGCCGTATATCGAAAGGGCGACAAACTCTTAAGTCCTCAACAATCCTCCTAGGTTACCCAATTGCCTTGCGGAAGTGCCCCCAGTAGGCTGTCCCCACGGAGCCACATCCACCAGTGAGAGTCGTGATGACCAGAATGCGATAGACTTCTAGCCGAGAAATCTTCAGTGACACCGCAGGGTCGAGGAGATTGTGAGAGGTTGTCAGCAGATGGAGGGTTCGCAGAGCAATCAAGATCGGCCACATGCACGCAAGCCGAAGCCGGATTTCTCGTCGTGGAATAGAGAGGGTGTAGAACCATCCTTGGTCGAGATGGGCGAGGGTTATGCCAACTAACTTTTGTAAGATCGGCCGCACGCGGGGAAGGGTGTTTGGATCCAACAAGTCTCGTGGCTGTACCCCTACTTCCTCCAACGCCGCGAAAGGAATATAACAACGCCCGCGACGTAAGTCTCTAGGTAAGTCTCTGAGGATGTTCGTTAATTGCAGCCCCTTTCCAAATCGAATCCCCAGACGTCGCTTCGCTTCTAGATCCCATTGCCGCCGGATCCTGGGGATGTGTCTGCAGAGAAGATTGGTCCAAAACACGCCCACACATCCAGCTACTGCATAGGTATAGTGATCGAGCTCTGCCATTGAGCTGAGCGCTGTGAGATGTTCGGGTGTCTCGCCGGGAAAGGCTTTGAGATCCATCTCCATGCCCTCAATCAGTTGAGGAAGGAGTTCGCGAATTTCACGCTGATCCGCCTCTTCAAAAGCTTGAAACATGTGGAAGCAGACATCCAACTGCTCGAGCAGGGCCCGTTCTCCTTGATGAGGCTGCAGCGGCGCCATCATAGTCTGAACAGCCTGGATTTCATGCCAATTAAGCGACTCACGCAAAAACTGCGCCTTCAGTTGCTGCAAACACAGCACTCTTGCCTCACGGTCGATGTGCCCGGTGTCCGCAATGGTATCTGCAGCGCGAGCGAACAAATACGCTAAGCCTATCTGCTTGGAAATGCGGGACGGAAGGACAGCAAGGGTTAAATAAAAGGAGCGCGAGACGCGGGGAAGGATGGCTTTCAAGAGAAAGCGTTCGTTACGAGAAGTCATGAGTCAGCCTGTGTGCGGACGTCAAGCTGGCCTTCCATGCCCTCTTCGCGATGACTCGGAAAGAACAGTAGTTGCTTGTCGCAGAAAAAGACATACGTGCCCGCTTGGCGCGGCGTAAAGCGAACAACAGCGGTTTCTCCAGCACCGACTGACTGATTGATATCAAGACCAGCCTCTGGAGCGTGAAGCACAAAATTGTGGGGGACAAGAAACGACTCGTTTACGAGAACCAATTCCACGGGATACCCAACTTGTACACTGAGATGATTAGGCTGAAATTTATAACTGGTCAATCTGATTGTGGCACGCTGGACACCATCGCTGTCAGGGCGAAGCATCACCACAGAAGAGAGCTGCTCGCTGGCGTGACTCTCTCCCCCCATTTCGTCAATCAATCCGAGTGGCAGGCCGAGAAACACAACCACCAGAAGGTGTATGAGAAGATGCATTATGAGATCCTGCACCAACCATGGGCCAATTTATGCCACAAGTCTCAGCTCAGGCTGGAGGCCCAACTCACATGATATAATTTCCCCCTATTCTTCGCAAAAAAGGCCGTCTCACCTTGACTCCTGAAAAAGAGGTATTATATATCCCACCTCTGAAAAGAAATAGGTATTTGCATACGGTAGTCCTTTTGGACTCGGATAGAAGATAGAAGGGAGTAAGACCATGATCAAGAAATTGAAGGGCATTGGGTTATTAATATTGGCTAATTTCTTAATATTTATCACGTTGTCGATTACCTTTACCTTGCTTTCCGAGTTGATCCTTCCTGCGTTTGGGATCGACATTCGCGGGATGGTCACCTATTCAGATTTGTTATGGGCCCTTGTCCTAGGGTTTGGCGGAGCGTTCTTAAGCCTAGCCTTTTCCAAACAGTTGGCTCGAGCAATGGTGGGGGAGTGTTCCCAAATTACTACCCCTCGAACCCCTAAGGAAGCGGTGGTTTACGAGACGGTCCATAAGCTCGCCAACAAACTGGATATCGCAATGCCCGAGGTCTGGGTCTATGATTCGCCCGATCCTAATGCGTTTGCCACAGGTCCTTCGAAAAACAATTCTATGGTGGCTGTCTCCAGGGGGCTTCTTGACAATCTGAACGAGGGGGAAATCAGAGCCGTGTTGGCCCACGAAATGGGGCATGTCTACAACGGCGACATGTTCACGACCACGATCCTGCAAGGGTTAATGAACACCTTTGTGTATTTTATCAGCAGATTGATCTATCGCCAATTGGCTGAACGAAACGAATTGCTCGCTTTTGGCGTGTACATGGCCTTACATGTCGGACTTTCCTTGTTAGCCACGATCCCCATTTCCTGGTTCTCACGCCATCGGGAGTTTGCCGCGGACCGATTCGCAGCCTTTTCAGTGGGTAAAGAATACATGATTTCTGCGCTCCGGGCTATTGATCGGTGGATCCAACAAACGCAATTCCAATACGCTACGGACGATGCCTTGGCAGCCATGAAAATTTCCGGCCCGACTTGGAATTTTTCTAAGTTGTTCGCGACCCATCCTCCCATTGAAGAACGTATTGCAGCTCTCGAACGGCTGTAACTTCTCTACTATTCCACACATTTGTCCAAGGTGCCTCTCTCTGTCGAAACTGTCCCCAACAAGGCGGGAGAAAGCTTCAAGCGTTCCCATACACTCCCCTTCCCCATACACTCCCCTTCTATGAAGGTTCTTCTTGATCTCCACCCTTCTCTTGTGTAAAAGAGGGCTCCACCAAAAGGAGTTACTGGGCCATGGAGTACCGGTCTCTTGGACGAACAGGAGTCCAGGTCAGCGCGTTGTGTCTTGGCTGTATGATGTTCGGCCAGCAGAGTTCCGAGCAAGAGGCGTTCTTCATGATCGACCGGGCCTTGGATGAAGGGATCAACTTTCTCGACACCGCCAATGTTTACAACCGTGGCCGTAGTGAAGAAACCGTGGGGCAAGCGCTCACGCGCAACGGCAAACGACATCGGGTTATTATCGCAACCAAAGTCCATGGGACCATGGACCACACCGACCCCAACGCCAGAGGGAACAGCCGGCGTCACATCATCGAGCAATGCGAGGCCTCGCTGAAACGCTTGCAAACCGACTACATCGATCTGTACCAAATCCACCGGCCCAGCGCCGAGATCCCCATGGACGAAACCCTTCGAGCGCTAGACGATCTCGTTCGATCAGGAAAGATTCGCTACCTTGGGACGAGCACCTACGCTGCCTGGCAAGTGGTTGAAGCTTTATGGATCTCCAAAGAGTTAGGGTTGCATCGCGTGATTTCCGAGCAACCTCCATACAATCTTCTAGACCGTCGGATTGAGCGGGAGTTGCTCCCTATGGCCCAAACCTACGGGCTGGCGATCCTTCCCTGGTCGCCTCTGGCTGAAGGGTTTCTGACCGGAAAATACCGGCCGAAAACCGCTCCGCCCGCTGACAGCCGATTGGCTAAAGATCTTACATGGTTCACGACGCAGTTCACCGACTCCGCCTTTCAGGTACTCCAGCGAGTCGAGACACTCGCCCGTGAAAAAGCCTGTACCCCCAGTCAAGTAGCCTTGGCTTGGTGCATGCAGCAACCCGGGATTACAAGTCCAATTATTGGTCCCCGAACCCTAGCCCAATTGGAGGACAACCTGGGAGCACTTTCAATTCAGATCACAGATGACGACCGGAAACAACTGGATGAAGTGGCTCCACCTGGTCGAGTGATCGTCCCGTATTATGAGGCCAATTTTGGACCCCATATCTACCACTGGACATGACAGGCGAAACGATGAGCGAGCTACCTGACACACCGGCCAAAGAGTCCCAGCCCCTTACATCAGAGCCCATTCTCCGGATTGCCAGTGGATTTCTAGCAGCCAAACAGTTGTTTGTGGCCAACGAGGTAGGATTGTTCGACGCGCTTTCCCGCGGACCGGCGACCTTGAATGAATTAGCAACCCAATTGCATCTCCCCGCCCGAACCCTTCGGATTGTCGCTGATGCGCTGGTAGCGTTAGGGATTATCGAACGGCGGGACAAGACCTACGCCCATAGCGCTGTGTCTTACGCCTTTCTTTCGGGCAGCGGATCCGACGATCTCCGTCCCTTTCTCAGGTTCTGGAATCGGCTCAGCTATCCCAACTGGATGCACTACGAACAAGCCATCCGCGGTGAGACCCCTCGCATCCGCACGCCTCAGGAGTGGACGGACGAGGAAAGCCGAATTTTTTCTGAAGGAGTAGAAGCTATCACCGCAAGCACCGCCCGGGCCCTGGCGGAATCTTATGATTTTCACCCCCACGTTCGTTTGATCGACGTCGGAGGAGGAACAGGATCGTTTCTTGTGACCATTCTCGAACGCTATTCTCAGTTGGAATGTACCTTATTTGAACTTCCCTCGGTTCTGGCTGTGGCCCAACAAAAACTAAGCCGCACACCTTTCACACACAAGATCACCTTAATGCCCGGAGATTTCTTGCAAGTCCCGCTTCCCCCTGGACACGACGTAATCTTAATGGCCAATGTGATTCACCTGCTCGCTCCTGACAATATCCGCCATCTTCTACGACGTGCACGGCAAGCTGTCCCCATGGGAGCGCGGTTGCTCCTGGTTGATTTCTGGACGGACGCCACACACACATCCCCAACATTTGCCGCATTAATGGCCGGAGAATTCCTGCTAGTTTCGCGGGAAGGCGACGTGTACAGCGTTGAAGAGATTACCCAATGGCTTCAGGAAACGGGCTGGAAACTAAACGAACATCGACCCCTTGCAGGTCCTGCCAGCCTTGTTGTGGCTGAAGCCTGCTGAGAATTCCCGGCATGAAGCGTTTTACGACCCCAGCAGCACGATTACCCGCTCAGCGGAGTGCCACTCCTGCCCGATTCGCGAGCAAACTTGTGTGTTTGCTCATTCTTGTAGGCTGCCACGCTCACCAAGCTGGTAACATCGAGGAATATATCCAGAGCCTCGAGCGGCCAAGCCGGGATACCTATCAACAACCCGACCGCGTCCTCCAAGCGCTAAACCTTCAACCTGGCATGGCGATCGCAGATCTAGGAGCAGGGTCGGGCTACTTTACTCGGCGATTTGCCCACGCCCTTGACCCTGCCGGTCTGGTTATCGCCGTGGATGTGGACCCTCGCATGTTGGAATACAACCAAGCCCACTTGGCTAACTCCAATGCCTCAGCACCCGTCAAATTCATTCTTGCGCTTCCCGATGACCCTTCATTACCAGCCCAGAGCGTGGATCTGATCTTTTTGTGCAATGTCTACCATCACTTGACCAATCACGCAGCTTATATGGCCAAAGCTAAAGCCGCCCTCAAACCTAATGGTCGCGTGGCCATTATCGATTTCTATCACGATGCGCGCTCAGGAGTCTTGGGATTTCCCAAACACCATCTCGTACCGCGCGAACGCGTGATACACGATATGGAACAAGCTGGGTTCCAATTACTCAAAGAACACACCTTTTTGCCTCGGCAATATTTCTTGGAATTCGCACCGCAGTCTTGAGTCATCTTGGTCCAATAATCACTCCTACCCCTGCTTAGTAACCTGTGTGGTAGCGAAGCGTGGTGTCGTTCCTTAAGCCGCTTTCGCCGCCTCAACACACAGCTTACCGCCCTGTAGCCGATATAGTCTGTGAAGGAAAGTACACACTTTCCGTTTGAGAAAACAATCATCATAATTTTGCGTCACATGAAATTTACATAATATTAATTTACGACACCTTATGACATAATAAAGAAAAGCTCAACCGAACTTAAAGCAATATTCGGGAAACCATATGGGAAATTTAAGGTTGCGCATTCGAATTGCGGGACAAGAATTTGAGGGAGAGGGGCCGGAAGAAGTCGTCGGGCAGTACTTTAACTGCTTTTGCTCACTTGTCACAAGCTTGACACAACAGGATTTTACAGCTTCTAAATGCGCACAAGCATCTTATCAATTCACCTCCTCTCCCTCCCTCCCAGCAGAGCACTCTTTAGACCAGGTCAGGGCTCGACTCCCTACTCTCTTATACGACGACCCTAAAACGCCGGCTTTGATCTGCCGCACACTTCCAGCAGGTCCAGCGAAAGAGGCTGATACCACTCTTATCCTCCTATTAGGATATCACCTGCTTCGGCACTATACAGAGGTACCAGCAATTCTCTTGATCCAAAGTCTCAAGCGGGTAGGATTACCGGTCAAGCGGCTCGATCGAATGCTCGCCAGATATTTACGAGAGCACATCGTATTAAAAACGGGAAAAGGAAAGGGTGGGAAATATCGATTGAGTAAGCGGGGGATTGAGCTGGCACAACAACGCGCATTTGAACTTGAGACTCTTCTTCCAAGTGTCTGATTTTCCTATCAGACTCTTCTGATCCGCCAAGTTCACCGCTTCACCAGCCGACCTCCGCTCGCGTTAGGGGGAAACGTTCTCCCCCATGCTATCAGTCATTGGATAGCCTTACGCGCGAGTGGAACATGTAGCGTGCAATAGCTCATGAATCCCTTCGGCTAGAGAAGTTGTCCTGCTAACCGCCAACCACGAGCGAAGGCGCTCTACTTTTGCTTCTGAGTGCCGAATATCTCCGGTTCGGGCTGGTTCATACCGGACGGTCACCTCTTCTCCGGCACAGGTGCAAAGGGTTTCAATCAGTTGCAGTAACGTCCAACTTTGCCCTGTTGCCACATTGCAAACACCAACCTGTTCACTGGTCAACGCTGCATAGTTGGCACGAGCGATGTCTTTCACAAAGATAAAGTCTCGCGTTTGAGCCCCATCTCCAAACACCGTGAGTGGTTCTCCCTGTCTCAAACAATCAAGAAACTTACTGATAACCCCGGCATAGGGTGAACGTGCATCCTGCCGGGGGCCATAGACATTGAAATACCGAAGTCCCAAGGATGAGAGACCATAAATGGTACGGAATAAGGCCGCATATTGCTCATTGACGTATTTTTCCAATCCATAAGGAGAGATGGGCTGAATAGGGTCCTCTTCGGCAATGGGCACCCGTTCTGGCGTCCCATAGACCGCCGCACTCGACGCATAGACAAATCGGCGGACTTGGTGGGTCACCGCTGCATGGAGAACCGTCACGAACCCTAAGATGTTCTGAGCACATGACGTCGACGGATCCTCCACGGAGGCCTGAACAGAGACTTGGGCTGCTAAATGCAGTACATGGGTGATGCCATCCATGGCTCTAGCGACGTCACGTGCCTCCCGAATGTCTCCCACGAGGATCTCTAAATTGGAATGGGCAGGCAAATAGTGCTGCTTGCCCGATGAGAAATTGTCCAAAACTCGAACAAAAAGCCCCGCCTCAAGCAAGGTTTCAACCGTATGCGATCCTATAAATCCCGCCCCACCGGTGACCAATACATGCATGCGACCATTCCTCCTTGAGTTATCACTCAGTCTCCTTTATAACAGGCCAGCGCTCTGAGAACTGACTTGTATTACATTGCCAATGTTCACGGCATTTCACTAAAATTAACTTTATTGCAAGTTACACAGACTTCTTTTGCCAAAGGAGTGTCTCGATGGAAATGTATACCCGGACGCAGCAGCAGGTTGATGTTCATGATAGTCCTGAAGCCCGCGCATTACTTCAACAGGCCTTTGAAAAAACGGCTCGCTGGCCCGCTGACTTCCATGGGTTCGAGGCAGAGATCGAGGTGAATATCAATGGCACGGAAACAAGAGGCTCGGTCCTGGTCAAGGGACCACAAGCTGTGACCGTCCATCTGCCTGACCCCGAAGTCCAAAAATGGGTAGAAACCCAACTGGCCATGATTGCTGTACATCGGAGTCCGCGAAGCTTTGATGAGGCTGATGGGAAATACATTTTGACCCTCGATCCTGATGACCACCATCCTCTCGGCCGGAAACTTCTCATCCACGGCGACGGCATGGACTCCTGCTACCGCATCCTCCACGACCGCATTACCCAAATTAATCGGAAGATGCCCCATGTCGCCTTTACCATCAATGTTGAAGACAGCTTACTGACTCCTGAGGAAAAATATCTCACCACCCGGTACACGGTCTATTATTTTTCCCCACAACAGGGAACATTACAGAACGTCGAAAGTTTCTCGGATACTCACAAGCGAGTGGATGGGGCCGACCTACCTGCGGTACGGCGCGTCATTACATATGAGCATGGGAGTGTCACCGTGAAACTGATGACGTTGCGCCACCACCGGCTGTTGTAAATCATGGATTTACGGCGGCAGTTTCCAAGAAGTGTTCGCGAGATGCTTGGAGGATATGTCCATCTCGCACGGATGATCGACAAATGTCGAGCTGCTCGCGATGGAACGCTGGGAGAATATATCTATCCGTGCCCACTGGATCAGCGATTGCTTGACTTCCTTGGGTTATCTGCGGACCAGTTCCTCGAAGCCGTCGATGCCCGTTCCGACGAAGAGATTGTATCCTGGGTGCACCAGCATGCCAGATTCCATACCCACGAAGAACGAGAACATTGGAACGCAATGATGCTCGCATTAGGTCCCGATACCTCAGAAAAATGGGCCTTTTTCACCGCCATTCGCGATCGCCTTGATGCACGTCGGACCGATATCATCACGTGGGCCGATTTACTCGACCTCGAAGAGCAACGACCAGTCCCTCCCCGTCATCAACCTCAATCCGACTTTTCATGACAAGAAGTAAATCACCAGAACTGAACGCGTAGTGTCTCGCCAGCTAGAAGCAGGAGACTGGTTGGTCAACTCAGACTGTTGCCTCCCATACCCCCTCCCAATCCCCCAAAATTCCCTCCAAATCCTCCCTGCCCTGTTCCCCAATATTCCCCGCGACGCCAGCGTTGAAAAGGATGTTTTCGCTCGGGACGTGTAAACCGCCACAGGACAAAGAGCATCAGGAGTACGACTCCCACATTCATCCAGAATCCGGTTTGGGAGGGAGATCGCCTGTCTGCAGATGCGGTGTTTTCTCCAGCTTCCGCAGCCAACATCACAACGGCTTGATACAGCTCTTTCCCAAACTGTGCGGTCTGGAACATAGGCCGCAAGTGGCGTTCGGACAGCCGATCGAGAGTCGACTGCGGTATCGCGGACAAGAGATTTCGCCCTAAGACGACGACGGCTTGTTGCTCTTGAAGAGCGGTGAGGAGCAAAATACCTCGCTCTTGCTGCGCAGTACCTATTCGCCAGGCCTCATATAGGCGAATCCCATACTCCTGAGCATGAGCAAAGGGATGAACGGAGGAGATCGTCACGACAAGCATTTCCACGCCTGTTCGATCTTCTAATTCATGGCAAACGGACCGAATCCGTTCATGCCACTCCAGCGAGAGAACGTTTGCATAATCACTGACATACCCCCGTGGCGTGGGAAGACCGCCTTGCGAATGAACAGAAGAAAAAGCCACTCCCCCCCAAAGGCACCAAATGCAGGCGGTTAGACTCACCCGCCATACATGGGCACGAATTGCATACCATACGGTCCCCCAAGATTTCACAACCGTCCCTGCTGCTTGAGTTCACTAAATCGCGCCACGATTATCTCAAGTGCTTCGAGATACCGTGAGAATAGACGGGGCAGTTCAAGCGCGCCCGGGGACGACTGTCCGCATTTCATACGCCACACCTCATGAAAAGCGGTTGATGGCACGTGAAGGCACGAATCAAGCTGATCCAGAATCATCGCTGTTGATCCACTTGTCGGTTGTCCAAGCAATCGGTATATGCTCCGCACGCAAGGAATCAGTGCCGTCAGCGACAGAGACAGCAAGACCTGTATGGCTTCAGGCCTGGCTCCACCTTCGACAAATCGCTGTCGAAGGCGTAGGAGGTTCCCCCATAATTCTTGTTCGCATTGCATCCGCAATCGTTCTCCATTCACGTCGAGATTGATAAAGGGATCTCGCCCTTTAAGCAGACGATAATGCTCCTTGAACTCCCAATATTCCATGGGAAATACGTCTGCGATCGCAAGAAGTTCCTGCGTGGTAAGAATCAGCGGAGCCACGACTCCTTCTGGTTCCCATCGTCGCGCCACTTGTGCGCTCAGGGTTAATTCTTCTCGGGTAATCGTGGGCATGAGGATCAAAAGGTTGATATTTGAGTGTCCATGGATGTATTCCTGGCGAGCTACGCTTCCATATAGCACAATGGCTTCGATGGCTGACCCCAGAGCTTTCTCATAATCAGTGAGAACCCCACGAAGAATAGCCTGTACTTCCGGTGGCGCGGTGTTCACTCTCATTGTAACCGTCACCTGCGAGATGAAGGCATAGGACCACCGTCTAGCGAGATAGACCTTCCACAGGCAGATGATCCGCTCGTGGATCAGGAAGAAACCCGGCTGCCTGAAGACGATCAAGCCAGTTGAACGGCGGCGTCGTTCGGAATCCCGCTGTCGTGGACAAGACCTGATAGCGCAGCCGGCGATTTCGATCCAACGTTCGAAATACTCGGTCCCGCAGCCAACCAATCAAGGGGTTTCCCGTGTTCCAGAAAAATACTTCCTCATCGGCCAATCGCTGAAGCATTTCCACATGCGGCCGGCGTTGCACTTCAAAGGCTCCCAAGGCTGACGCTGAATATTCCTTCCGTTCGAGACACGAGGCAATCACATCAGCTAACACCACGGCATCGACCATGGCTTGCATGCGACCTTGTGAGGCATGAGGATTCATCCCATGCGCGGCATCCCCAATCAGAACAGCCCCATCGCGTACCCACGTCTGTGCTCGCACGCGGCCTGTCGCAAGGTAGGTTGTTTGCTCCCAACCGGTTAACTGATTAAATGTGGAACGTAAGTCTGGAAAGATGGCGCTCCATTTTTCTCGCAAGGCGTGAATCCCTTGCGCTTGAAGCGTTGGAAAGGAATCGGCTGGAATCATGTAAAAGATATAGACTCGATCTCCTGCTGCCGGAAAGATTCCAAGAATTTCTTTGCGTCCGAGAAAATAGTGGGCCTCTTCCAGACGGTCGGGACACGGCAACAAGGCCACGACATAACCTTCGGCATACCGGTAAACCTTGGCAGGAATGCGTAAGGCCTGACGCACCGATGACCACGGGCCATCGGCCCCCACAACGATGTTGGCGGCAATCCTTTCAACCTTGCCCTTTTTTTCCACAGAGACCCCCCGGATTTTGCCTTGCTCCTCGATCAACCCAGTGAATCTAGTCTCAAACCAGAGTCCCCCAGGGTTTTGCGCTTTCAAGGCCTCAAGCACGACATGCTGGACCGCGTGGGGTAACGCCACCAATGCTCTGTTGTACGGTCCGAACAATTCCCCGTAGTCGATAGTACAGAGGCGAGGTCCGCGGCACTGACGAAAATGGAAATATCGCACCGGTCGTACCGAGGTGGGAGGGAGCTGAGACAGTAAGCCGAGGCGATGGAGAATCTGTTGCCCATTCGGTTGCAAGATCTCACCGCGGAGTCCCTGAGGAAGTCCTCCCCCTCGATCGATAACCAGCGTGCGAATCCCCCTCCGAGCCAACACTAATCCTAAGAGAGCTCCTCCTCCTCCCGCTCCAACAATAACAACATCAACGGCGTGATCCATTCGCTTTTCCGTCAGCTCCTTCTATTACGGGATGTCACAGGCGCTCACTTCGAGAAATCTATGCTTCTCCCTATCGTAAAAGGGATGGAGAGACCCCCAAGAACAAGAAATAACTCATCTATGGTGAGCGATCTTTTTCGCTGTATTCGCCAGCATATTGCCGGAAGGATAGGGGACTCCTAATTTCTAAAGCAGAAACCAGATAACGCAACCGCCATCTAGCTAGTCTGATTCAAAAATGGCTTGAAAGTGTTCATCCGCTTCTTCCCAGGCTGTAGGACTGGTCTGGATCAACCAGTTTTTGAGAAAAGCTTTTTGCTCAGGCGAGAGCAGAGTTTTAATGTGATGAGGTCGGCCTTGTAAGGGCTGGAGGAACCCTGTCCGTTTCTCAGGATCTAAGGTTGCCGTCCGTACATAAATATTGGTATAAGCAGTCGGTCGGTCCCCCTCTCCTTCTCCTTGTAACCAAACGGAAATATATTTCTCCATTGTCAACCCTGCACTATCAGTGGCTTGATCGGTTTCATGAAACAGCTCATTTTCCGTTTCGTGAAGGGGAATTGCCTCATGTGTGCGAAATAAGAAATTTTTCTTCCACATCGGTACAATGATGTTTCCGGTACAACTCAGTTAATTAAGGTTGACGGTCGTGACCTTACGAGAACACGCGAATGTCATACTTGCAAGGAACACAAGAAAATGTCAACTGGAGTCCAAGTGAACACGATATGCACGGCGCGAGACTTTGTGATAGCATTTACCACCGCCCATCTGATGAACGAAAGGAGCCTCTCATGATGAGAACACGTACGATCTTGATTAGCCTTCTTGCGATGATTCTATTTTCACCTGGATGTCAAGGCACTGGGCAAGTGGTTAACCTGGACGTGCACAAGCCACCTCTCGCCTCTAAGAACATCGGTCAGGGGCTGCGCATTCTAGTACGGCCATTTGAGGACCATCGTCCGACAAAAGAGGAAATTGGGGTTCGCACTCATCTTGGGGGCGGCTTGACCTATTTTACGATATGGGATGGCAAGCTCGGGAAAGGTATGGCAGAGATATTCGTCACATTACTCAACAACCGTGGATTTCGCGCCAAACTCCTCTCTGAGACGGACTCGACACCCGCTACAACCTCTGAAACAGATGTAATCCTCTCCGGACGTATCCGAGAGTTATCGGCAAACGCTCATAGTCGTGTCGGCTCTACCCAACTTGCGGTCAATATACTCCTGGAGCTTGAAGCGCACAATCTCTCTGATGGAAGTGTGGTGCGTGTGACTGTCGGTGCAGGTGGTTCGGACACAGTGGTCTGGTTCGAGACCAAGGATCTTGAAGAGTTGGTTAATGAGGTCCTGCGCGAGGTGTTTCGCCAATTCTTACAGGAAGTCCGGGTTCAGGAAAATACCTTGCGAAGCAGGACGTAAGGCGAGTATCCTAAGGCATTACGGAATTTCTTGTTTGGTCTCCGTGCTAGGCAACGCGCCGAACCACCGGTATCGATGAGCGGCCACCCAACGATACAACGCTCGAATAAGCGATCGTACGATTCCAACCTTGTTCCATATCAGCAACCATATCCTTCCTCCAGGACAAGCCTGAACGCAAGGGAGGAATGCCTCCACCCCCTGGCGGATCGTTCCGTTAGGTTCCACGAGATAAGCCTCTTGTGGACGACCCGGCTGATAGCTCGCGCCAAGGAGCGTAGACGCAACTTCACTCTGATAGGAGACGAACTGAAATGGGAACCGATGGGGATGCCGTTCCAGCTCCTCCTTAACTAGTACGCACAAGCGGCACTCTCCATCGTAGAGCAAAATGGAGGGCGGCTGACCGTATGGCGCAGGATCAATCACGGAACATCCTCCTAAGTTTTTAGCGTAGCACTTCCGCCTTTGTTCAACAAGGGGTCTCTGAATGGACTCACTAACCACTACCTCACCAGCAACTATTCTCATCGTCGAAGACGAAGAGGGCCCACGCGAATCCCTTAAAATGGTGCTGAGTCCCTACTACAATCTATATGCCGTGAATACGGCGGAAATGGCTCATCAGCTGCTCAGCGAGCATCATATTGATCTTATCACGTTGGACCTCAAGCTTCCGGGCAAGCAGGGATTGGCTTTTCTCCATGAACTCCGCCAGTCTGATAAAGATGTTGACGTGGTTATTATCACCGGAACCGCCACATTAGAGTCCGCCATTGAGGCTATTCACCACGGCGTAGCTGGATACATTCAAAAACCATTCGAAGTGTGTGATCTCTTGGCCGTGATCCAAAAAGCCATTGAACGCCGTCGTTATCTCGCCGTCCTTCGTCACTCATTGACAGCTTTCGGCTCCTTATGGTCAACTGAGAGCGATCGAGAGGCAACCATACACAAGCTAGCTACGGTTTTGGAAGCCCAAAACCCGCAGTTAGCGCAACATGCCAAACGGGTGGAAGAGTATGCGGCCATTCTGGTCGAACATCTTCACCTTGCTCGATCGCTCCGCGAAGCGATTACACTTGGAGCCTTTCTCCACGATGTGGGAAAAATCGGGCTCCAAGAGCGCGTGGCGCTTGGTTCTTCCAACCCGCCAAATCAGGATGAGCTGGTGAAATGTCACCCTGTTATTGGAGAACGGATGCTCCAGACCTTACCATTCCCACCTGAGACCCTTATGGTCATCCGGCATCACCATGAGCGATACGATGGCACCGGATTTCCAGACGGGCTCGCCGGGGAAACTATCCCTTACCCGGCTCGAATCGTCAGCGTGGCGAATATTTTTGACAATCTCGTCACAGGTCAGCACTCTTCTCAACCGCCTTTGTCGGTTCCCGATGCGAGAGAACGCATCCGTCGCGACGCTGGTCGCGCGCTTGACCCAACATTGGCTGAACTCTTTGCCCGTGTAATTGGGTAAATTGCATTGATGGCCGCTTTGGGGGGCAAAGGTTCAAGTATAGAGATGTTGTTCCATGAAGGTGAAAGCCCAACATGTTTAACAAGTCTTCACAGGTAGGGAGACTAGGCTGTCATTTCCAGCATAACCGCATTGTATGGAGAATCCTGCTAAGAAGGGAAGGGGAATGGACTATCTGGTAGCCACACCCCAACAGTTACGTGAAGAGATCTATCGTCTGCAAGCTCGAATTGCCCAACTTGAGGCTTCAGAGGCGAGAAGGAAGCAGGCAGAAATCACGCTGCGGGCAGCCGCAGAAGAGTGGGAACAATCGTTCAACGCGCTAAGCGACGATGTGTTTATTCTTGACAAGACAGGAATTATTCTTTGGGCCAACAAGGCCGTCCGAGAGCGATTTGGTACCTTGCACGGGAACTTGATTGGGCTAGACTATCGCATCTTATACTATGGAACGCCCCATCTTGAGACTTCCACTCCATGGGAATCGGTCCTCGCCGGTGCTGTCTCGGCAGTAGTCGAAATCTGGCTCCCCAAGTTGAAGGGATGGTTTTTGGTATCCTGCTATCCTTTATATGACATGGAGGGAAAACAGTGGGGGGCTATTTCTGTAGTCAAAGATATCACCGATCGACGCCGGGTTGAGGAAGCTCTTCGGGACATTGCCCAAGGCGCTCCCGCTGCCGGTGGGGCTGCCTTCTTTCGATCGCTGGTGAAAGATTTGGCCAAGGCCCTTGATGTGAGTTACGCCTTTCTCGCGGAATTTGTTGACCCTGCACAGACGAGAATCCACACCATCGCCGTGTGGACGCACGGCGAATATGGAGAACCCTTTACCTGGACCCTTCCCGAAGCACTTGCCTCCCAAATTCGTGGGGCCCGCCTTCCTTTTTGGGGCAATGACATGCGGCAGCACATTCTTCATCACGAGCAGCTCGCTGCGTGGGGAGTGAATAGTTATGTCGGTAGCCCCCTCGTCAATTCAGTGGGCCAAATCATTGGGGTCATCATGGCCCTAGATCATCGTCCCTTACGTAACCTCCAACTCGCGCAATCCATTCTTGGGGTCTTCGCCGTTCGGGCCGCAAGTGAATTGGAACGCAAGCGAGCGGAAGAAGCCCTCCGGGACAATGAAGAGCGCTATCGGGCCATCGCTGAAAACGCCTACGACCTCATCTTTGAGACCACTCCGAATGGCGTGATGCTCTATCTCAGTCCAAGCTGCCGCGAGGTTTTGGGGTATTCCCTGGAGGAATTACAACAACGGAACTTCCTGCATCTTATTCATCCCGACGATCGTTCCTTGATCGCTGATGAATTTGAACGCAAAGTGAACGCCCTGGAAGATTGGCAGATGGTCTGCCGTCTTGAACATCAGACGGAAGAGTGGCGGTGGTTCGAGAGTCACATTAAACCATTCCGAACCACGATGGGGGACAAAGTTGCCGTGATTGTCTCCCGAGACATCACCGAACGCCGCAGGCTCGACGAAGAGCGAGCTCGTGCCACAAAGTTGGAATCGATTGGCATCCTGGCTGGCGGGATCGCCCATGACTTCAACAACATTCTAACAGCCGTCTTCGCCAATATCGGCTTGGCCAAGATGCTGATCAGCAAAACGCTGAATACGACTCAACACATGATCATCGACCGACTCAATGCAGCAGAAAAAGCCTGCATGCGGGCACGTGATCTCACCAAACAATTGTTGACCTTTGCCAAAGGCGGAACACCCGTCAAGAATCCAGCTTCGGTTGCTCGCCTGATCACCGAAACGGCAGAATTCGCCCTCCGGGGATCGAATGTCCGATGTGAACTCGATTTGCCGGAAACACTCTGGCCCGTGGAAGTCGATGAGGGACAAATGAGTCAAGTCATTCAAAATTTGATTATCAACGCTGACCATGCCATGCCCAATGGAGGGATCATTCGCATCACGGCGAGCAACGTGACGCTCGACACGACCATTAGCTTGCCGCTCAAACCAGGACGGTACGTGAAAGTTTCCATTGAGGATCAAGGTACGGGTATTCATCCCGAGCACCTGCCGAAAATCTTCGATCCCTATTTCACGACCAAGCAAAAAGGAAGTGGATTGGGGCTTGCTACCACCTATTCCATTCTCAAGCGACATGAGGGCCATATTACAGTGAATTCCGAGTTGGGGGTGGGAACGACGTTTACGTTTTACTTGCCTGCTTCTGAACGGAACTTTCAAATTGCTCCGCTTGAGGAAGCTCCCGTTTCGCTCGGAACGGGGCGAATCCTGGTCATGGAAGATGAAGAGGAAATTCGGGAGGTGCTGGGGAAGATGCTCGTGGAGTTAGGTTATGAGGTCGATTTTGCCCACGACGGTACGGAGATACTTGCCAAGTATCAGCAGGCCATGAACTCCGGAAAACCCTATATTGCAACAATCATGGATCTCACAATTCCTGGTGGAGTGGGTGGCAAGGAATCCATTCGCCAACTCAAAGCCCTTGACCCATCGGTTGTGGCCCTAGTCTCCAGCGGATATTCCAATGATCCCGTCATGGCCAATCCCGAAGATTATGGGTTCTCGGGCATCGTGGCCAAGCCTTATAATCTGGTGGACTTGAGCAAGGCGCTGAGCAAAGCCTTAGGCAGCGCCACCTATTCACGTCTCCCTACGAACTCTCCTTCGTGAGCTGAGCACATTACTTTATCAATCTGTTCAGGCCGAAAGATCCCCCGTTCTGTGATAATTCCCGTGATATAGTCGGCCGGCGTCACATCAAAAGCAAGGTTTAAGACCTCGACTCCCTCGGGCGCAATGCGTGTTCCGCTATACAGACTCGTTACCTCATGCGGCGGACGTGTTTCGATGGGAATCGCCTCACCAGAAGCTATGGCGCAGTCAATAGTGGAAGACGGCGCAGCCACATAAAATGGAACCCCATGAGCTTTTGCCAACACCGCGAGAGAGTAGGTCCCGATTTTATTGGCCACATCACCGTTCGCTGCAATGCGATCTGCGCCCACCAGGCATAGATCGATACGCCGCTGTTTCATCAGGACACCAGCCGTGTTATCAGTGATCACAGTCACGGGAATCCCCTCCTGGCGTAATTCCCATGCCGTTAACCGTGCTCCCTGGAGAACCGGCCGCGTTTCATCCGCGAAAACATGAATTCGTTTCCCCTGTTCCCAAGCAGCTCTAACCACGCCAAGTGCGGTGCCATAACCAGCCGTCGCTAATGCTCCTGCATTGCAATGAGTCAAAATTTGATGGCCATCCGCCACTACTGTAGACCCATGACGGCCAATCGCCCGATTCATGGCAAGGTCTTCTTCTTGAATGCGAAGGGCTTCTTTCAGAAGTAGCCGCTTGAGCGTGTCTACGGAAGCCTGAGCCCATGTGTGGAGGACTCGTCGCATTCGATCAAGGGCCCAGAACAAATTCACAGCCGTCGGACGAGTGCTAGAGAACTCGGCGCAGACCGTTTCCATTTCTTGGGCAAACGCCAAAGGGCTGGTCGCACGAGTTGTATGCGCGGCAAGGGCCACTCCCAGAGCAGCCGCCACCCCAATGGCCGGAGCCCCGCGAACCTTCAGGTCTCGAATGGCTGAAGCTACCATATGGTGGTCATAACAGTTAAGGATTCGGACTTCTCCTGGAAGACAGCTCTGGTCCAAAAGGCACACGGTTCCATCACGCCATTCAACAGTTGGAATCATTAATGTTCCTCCGATCGATTAACCTGCGGTTGGCTCCTCTTGAAGGAGCACACCCGTCAACAAAGGCACCCTTTTTTTTCCAATATCGAGAAGAGAGAGTTAGCCCTTGATGTTGCCAATAGGGATGAATTTGGCGACTTTCTTGGTGATTCCTGCCGCATCTACTGCCTCAACCACATCAGAGATATTTTTATAGGCGATACCCGCCTCTTCCGCGAGTCCCGAAAGCGACACGGCTTTCACCAGAATGCCACGGCGAGCCATTTCCTGTTGCAGTTGCGCCCCCCGGACAGTCCGCTTCGCCTGTGCACGCGACATGGTTCGACCAGACCCGTGCATGGTCGAACCAAAAGCCTCCTCCATCGCCTGCGTGGTGCCCACCAACAAATAGGATCCCGTCTCCATTGATCCTCCACAGATCACTGGCTGGCCGATTTGCCGGTAGGTCTCCGCAAGCTCTTGCGCCCCGGGGCCAAAGGCTCGAGTCGCACCTTTTCGGTGGACCACAAGATCACCCTCTCGATAGCGCTCAACCTTGGCAATATTATGGGCGACATCGTACACAAGGTGCATTCCCAAGGCTTCAGGTGATTGTCCAAAGACCCGACTAAACGCTTCCCGGACTTGATGTGTGATCACTTGGCGGTTGGCGAAGGCTGTATTAGCGGCACAATTCATCGCGGCAAAGTAGTCCTGCCCCTCGGGCGACTGAAACGGGGCACAGGCTAATTGCTGATCCTTCACCACAATCCCGTAGCGTTTCATGGCCTTCTCGAAAACCTTGAGATAGTCACTCGCCACTTGGTGGCCAAACCCCCGGGATCCACAATGGATCATGACAACGATCTGCTCGTGGCCATGAATTCCTAAAGCTTCTGCGACATGGCGATCGAAAATATTTTCGTTGTGCACCACCTGGACTTCCAGATAGTGATTGCCAGACCCCAGGGTCCCAAGCTGGTGAATTCCTCGTTCAGAAGCGTGCTCTGAGATCTTTGAGGGATCTGCCCCAGGAAGACACCCTCCTTCTTCGCAATGAGCCAAATCCTCCGGCCATCCATAGCCGTGTTCCACACTCCAGCGGGCCCCCTGTCTCATCACCTCTTGAAACTCGGGACGCGTCAGCTTGACAAAGCCCTTCGATCCAACCCCTGCCGGGACTAAACGAAACAACTCGGTCATCAGCGTCTCCAAGCGAGGCTGGACATCCGCCAGTGTCAAGTCCGTCCGAATCAATCGCATTCCGCAGTTGATGTCATATCCTACCCCCCCGGGGGAGATGACCCCGCGATGCAGGTCAAATGCCGCCACGCCGCCAATGGGAAATCCATAGCCCCAGTGTCCATCAGGCATACACAGCGCATACCGC
>RFGT01000035.1 GCA_003696975.1 Nitrospirota bacterium
CACCGGTTCCAATCCCGGCTTCTGCCCAAATCATTCCACCATGCCGGTGAAGAATCCGATGCACGGTCGCCAAGCCGATCCCAAGTCCAGGGTATTCCCGTATCCCATGCAACCGATGAAAGGCCTGAAACAATTTGTCTGCATAGGCCATATCAAACCCGACGCCATTGTCGCGCACGACAAAAACCGGGGTATCCCCGGGCAAGGCTGAATTGCCGTCAAGCCGGCTCACTTCGATGCGCGGTGCGCGGACCTGCCCGGTGAACTTCCACGCGTTGCTCAACAGATTCTCGATAACAATGCGAGCCATCACGGCATCGGCCATGGTGGTCAACTCCTGCTGAATCACCCATGTCACATGCCGTTCCGGCGCAGACTGGGTAAGCGCTTGGCTCACCTCCCTGGCCAATACGGCAAGATCAACGGGCTCCCGGTGCAGGTCGGCACGAGTTAGTCGTGCAAGCGTCAACAGCGCATCAATCAGCGCAGCCATGCGCTGGCTGGCCTCGCGCACCCGTTCGAGATATCGGTGCCCCGCGGCATCGAGTCTCTCGCCATAGTCTTCTAGCACCGCCTGGCTAAATCCATCGATCCCCCGTAATGGTGCCCGCAGGTCATGGGCTACCGCGTAGCTGAACGCTTCCAGTTCCTTGTTGGCGGCTTCCAGTTGCGCCGTCCGGATCCGGAGGTCGCTATTGAGCTGGCGCATATGCTCCTCAGCTCGTCTTCGTTCTGCAATCTCCGCGCAGAGTTCGCCGTTCACCCGTCTAAGCTCGGCGGTCCGCTCCTGCACACGGCGTTCAAGCTCCTCATGCGCCGCGCGCAGCGCCGCTTCCATTCTAGTACGTTCCCGTATTTGGTGTTCCAAGTCCTGATTGGCCGCGCGGAGTTCAGCCGTTCGCTGGGAAACCCGACTTTCCAGCTCCTTGGAGATTCGACGGAGCTTGCTTATCACCAATCCAAGCCCTCCTACCCACAACACAGCCAAGAGTCCAGCTAGTGTGAGAGCCTGTTGCCGTGCTGCTTGCTGCAGGTGTGTCAGCGTATCGAGGGTGGACCCCCATGGTGCCAAGACATGGGCAGGCATCTCTGCGGCGAGGGATGCCATGAACTCTAAAATCGAGTTATGAAATTGTGAAAGGTGGAAGACAAGCAGGGCCAACCCCGCACAGAATAGCAGCGTGACAACAACGACAAGCCGCTCATACAGGGGATCCATCACCCGAGCGGCCACTGTTCCCATTATCCGAGCCAGCACGATAGCCACTCTTGACCGCCCCACGATATCCCTGTCTTCCATCGGCTCATACAATCACGTCAGTCAGGGAGCGGCACTTTCCAGAGTAACCGAGACAGATGCCTCTTGCGTCGAGGGATCGAGGTGCCGACCGCCATCAGGGTCCTGCGTGCTTTCAGCGAATGCGCTCTGTGATCGCTCGGGCGATAACTCCAAGAGATGATCTTCGGTATAGGTAGGATGTACGGCCGACACCTCGATTTCCACTTCCCGCTCAGGATACAGGCGTCTCAGATCCCATTCCGTAATCCAGCCTTTGATGTATTCGCGCATCCGGGTACTCGACAACCGTTCCACTGAGGGCACCCAGGGAGGATCCCAGACATAGACTGCCCCATGCATTTGGCGGAGTTTTTCCTGAACCTCCTCGAGGAAGCGATCGTAAGGACTCACAAGACGTGTCCGCCGGGTTTCCATCAGCCGCATGCCTATTTCGGCCTGACTGGCCAGAAACCGGTCTGTCTCGGAGGGGGCTTCATGCAATTTGAGGGGAATCTTTTCCCGATCGCCCTTTTCTTCCAAGATGGCGCTGTGAAAGTCGTCCGTGAGTGCCACCACTGCGGCCAATCCGGATCGATAGCCCACATCGGCATAGCTCGAGGCCTCAAGCGCTCCCAACCACCGAGCAATCTCCACGTAGGATTTCGCTCGCTGCATCAGGGAATACCGTCCAATCAGCTCGACCTCGTCGATGAACAAGATCCATCCCGCGTAACCAGCGGCCACCATCAACCTCGCCGCAAACTTGAACCGCTGGAGGGCCAAATCCATCGCCGACATCTTGGAAAATCCATAAGATTGGGCTGAATCACATGCCTGCAGATACCGCTTCAACTCCCCAATCCCGAGCGGATCGCCCGACCAGAAGCGCACGAGGCGATGACTGAGTTCTTGGTCATTCCGCATGCGCTCGTACAAAAACAGGGTGGCGGCAAATCGGGAATCCAGCTCCCCGCCATGGGCCCATTCATACAAGTCCGCATAGTGCGGCCCATGCACATTCAGCGAGCCAGCGATCTCCGCCAACGATCCACCTCGCACCTGGGGAATCCTCAAGGACTCGATCGCGGCCTGAAACATCTTGGGAAGGCTGTATAGCGGGGTTTCCTTGCTGATCACAATCCGGCTACATACGAAGTGGCGTTCCAGGGCTACCTGTTCCAGATATTCCAGGACATGGGACTTTCCCGTACCAAATCCACCCTCAAGCAGCATGCCTGCCGTGGTGGTGCCCTGTTGCACGCTCGCTTGCGCTTCATCCAGCATGCGGCGGAATTGCCCTTCGATCTCAGGCTGTGCGCATCCCAACATGGTTACGGCATCTCGATTGGGGACACCGGCACGCAATGCCTCAATGGCGCGTTGATGTTGAACCGTGCGGTCTGACGCCAATCGTGGGAGATGGGAAGGCTGAAGCACCCATCCTGGGGATTCCTCTATCGAGGAAGTCAATCGAACCAAAGGGGCTAAGGGATTCTGCCGGTGTCTGTCGCGCACGTCATCCCAAATGCGCAGTTTGAGTGCCTCATAGCGAGGCAATCCACGACGGGTATCCGTCAGCCAGACGGGCGGAGCAAGCACAACCAGGAGGCATCCTTCCAGCTCGTCGGTGCTGTCGATGAACTGCCGAAGCAGTTCATAGACATCCAACGTGGCGGCAGCGCTGTAATACAGCGACCTATCCGAAGGAGATAGCCGCTTCCCCGCGAGATATTGAGACAGATCGAGGGCGACTACCCATCCACTCTTTCCCACTAATCGGATCCAATGCGCGAGCGAGGCGAACATATGACGGGCATTGTGCCGGACAATCTTTTGGAAAATGAGAGTCGCCTTCAACGGAGAAATCCATCGCAATTCTCCCCGGAGCCAATCTTTGACGGCTTGAGCCAAAAATGGGTCGGGATCTCCTTGATCCAATTGGGCCAAGCAGAGACGCAGCATCGCCATTCGAAATTCTTGACACAGATAAGAATCCCGAAACAGGGCCCGCTCAAGCCAGGTACGCATTTCTCGTCGGAGGCAGAGCTCTTCCCGGTTGTTGATCATGGCAATAGCCGATAGGCCGAACGTCTCAGGATCGCCGGGAATCTGATAGCCGTTGGCTTGCAGGCATTGCACCACAAACAGGCGGGCCAATGCGTCCCAATCTATTTGCCGCGCGAGATGATGGAACAAGCGATCAATTAGGTGAATTTTCACCTCGCGCGCATCGGCTTGCGCGAAGACATAGCCTTCCTCCTGGGCCATCTGTCGAATCTGCGCCGCCACAGCCTGGCGATCGTGCTCCTGGGGCGTCACAACGCATTTCACAGTTGCCCCGCCCAATCGAATGTATTCCTGAAGGTATTCTCGCCGGAGGACTCGCAACCATTCCTGCGCCGACATCTCCATCTCAACTCTCTCCTTTCTCTCTCGCCTGAACCACAGCGGTTGCCCTCCTGTCCCAGTTCATTCACTGAATCATTCGATGCACACAGCCTGCCCCTTTTCTTCTTCCCCGACTATCGGCCATCTGCCTGAAAACTTGCGATATGCGTTCAAAAGGGCGTAGCAGCACTATGAAGGAGGCAGAAAGGAGATCCCATAGTAGGAACGGGAACGACCGGCTTGCGTCGCCACGCTGAGGATTCTGGAGGCATCTCGAGTGCCGGTGCTGGCATGGAAGTGAAGAGAATATCCTTTCTTGCAAGTGATCAGTCCACTTTTGTCAAGCAAGTACAGATCTCGCGCAAACTCGTGCCGGCTATAGTCACGGGATTGAGAGGGAAGCAAAGTCAGTATTCTGTAGAGCTCAACGACGGGGATGACCGTTCCAGTTCCCAGAAGATGTTTGCCGCGTGTCATCACGGCGATTTCATAAGCGGCCCACAGCACTTCCAGAAACTCTTGCGGCTTAAACCGCGAGGGCTGCCTTTGGCGGGCTTTGACTCGCTGCAGCAGCACTGAGGGACGAAGCCGTTTTTCCCTGATGCGGTCGAGACTGACCGCACATTCCTTGGGACACACGCGAAGCACCACAGGATGGGCATAGAGGCTCCCAGCCTGCGGATACAGATCCACTCCAATCTGTTTGGCCATGGCCAGCAACTCATCCTGAAACGCTCGACTAGCGAGATACGCCGGCTCGTCGACCTGCCAATCATGAGAGGCGGCTTGGAGCTGGTGCTGCAAGCGATCAACCACGCGTCCGGCTTGTTCAAGCGTTGGGCGCAACTTGGCAAGATTGCCTACTCGGGCCGCGGCGCGAAGGCGTTTCACGGCGGCCGCAGCCTCCGCGACGGTCTTGCTCAATATTTCTGCCTGCTGTTCAAGTTGCCCTAATGCCTGCTCGAGCGTGCACGGCGGGAGCAATTTATGCCTCTGATCCTGTGGCGCGTGTTCATCCATGGAAGCCTCAAGCCGCATTGATCGAATCTCGCAAATTCCTTTTCGGTCTCCCTGCCGGACTTCCTGAAATCTCGTTTCGGTGAGCGCTTGAATCCCTTTCGCTTCCACCTGCGGTCGTTCCTTGACCCATAGGCATTCCTTGAGTATGGTGAGCGTGCGGCCAGATTTACCATGATTCCCGATTCCCTCACATCCATGCCGGAACCTGCTCATCAGCCGCTGCAGCCATTTGCGGTCATTACCGGAGCATCCAAAGGCATTGGTGCAGAATATGCGCGAGCCTTGGCGGCCCGACAGTTCGATTTGTTGTTGGTCGCCAGAGACATGCCTCGTCTCTCTCAACTCGCAACCGCTCTCCGCCAGACCTATAAGACCACCGTGGATGTTGAGGCCTTGGACCTGGCGCAACCCCACGCGGCGTCTACCTTGTTCGACAAGGCGCAACACCGGCGAAAGTGGGTTGATCTGTTGATCAACAATGCCGGTTTTGGATTCTATGGAGACTTCGCGACGTGTCCCATCTCTCGCATTCAAGAGATGCTTCATCTCCACATCAATACGGTTGTCGAAAGCATTCGCCTCTTTCTCCCCGCGATGATCGAACGGCGGCGGGGAGCCATCATCAACGTCGCCTCCGTGGCCGGATTCTTCCCCATTCCCTATCTTGCTGAATATGCCGCCACAAAAGCGTTCCTCCTGTCGTTTTCTCAAGCACTGGCTGAAGAGGTTCGTCCCTTCGGCATCCAGGTGCAGGCCTGTTGTCCCAGCCAGACGCGAACCGACTTTCACGAAACGGCGGGCTTCCAACCTTCGAGTCCTCTCGCCCTTCACTCACCAGCCCAGGTGGTCCAGACTTCATTGCACGCCCTGTCGACCGGCCGCCCTGTCGTCACCATAGGCTGGCGCGGCAAGCTGTTCACACTGTTAGCCAGATTGCTTCCACACTCCGTGCTGATGCGGGAGGCGGCCAAGCGAACCAAACCTCCTCGTGCAGTGTCCGGTTCCATACCGCTGTCGGCATCAGATCAAGGAAAGAGGTGGTAACATGCAATCTCCGGAAAACCGTAGTTCTCCTGTCCATGGATTGGGAATCAGCGCAGTGTTGCTTGCGCTCGCGCTTGGAGGCTGCAGCACACCCCGTCCCGTTCTGTATCCCAATGACCAGTATCAACGAGTGGGACAAGCACAAGCCGAACGCGATATCGAGACTTGTCAACGCCTAGCCGACGAACAGATTTCATCCAATACGGCCGAGTACGTGGCCACCAGTACGGTCATCGGCGCAAGCACGGGCGCGGCAAGTGGAGCAGCCGGTGGTGCGGTGACGGGAAAGGCTGGCCTCGGTGCCGCCATTGGGGCTGCGGCTGGCGCGGCCAGTGGGTTCCTCCGAGGAGTGCTGGGAATCCGGAAACCGAGTCGGACCTACAAACGACTCGTTGAGCGCTGTTTGAAAGAGCGCGGGTATCAACTGACTGGATGGAAGTAAGCCAAAACAGCCATCAGGACGGAGAAGCAGTCCGGTGCTCAATCGGCGGGCAGGCTCTGTCGAATAGTGCGCCCTAAGACGGGATCGCGGAACGCCATTTCACTCAAGGCATCCATGATATGGAGGCCCTGGGCCGCAGCGATGTCTTTGGCCTTGGCATATTGGCGGGCATTGAAGCGCGCGACGGTGGGCTGATTATTGATGATCTGGCAGGCTAAGACCTCTCCTCCTCCGAGCTCAAGGATGCCTCCCTCCCGGAGAAGCGTTTCTGCCTGTTCAGGAGTAATGCTATGAACATGGGCAAATTCCTTGAGGCTTCCCGTCTCAATCAACGTGCCATCGGGCATGAGACACTTTCGCTTGAAATGGGGCGACCAATCCTTGCGAAAGTCGATGTAGGTGATATCTCCTCTCTTCGCAATCTGAGAATTGAGAGTTTTCTCATCCAAACCTAAGTTCTTTTGCCGCAGGCGTTCTTGCAATTCAGGAGGAAGCGTCCGGTAAAACACCCGCTCCGCGGCCTCTTCCAAAGAGATGCCGGCTGAAACAGCCAGTTGTTGGGCCTCGGCAAACTGCACCAGATCGAGCACCCAAGTTTGCTTAGGGGTCTGTCCGGTAGGATCGACTTTGCACGCAAACAATCCTCGCGTGATGAGGCCCCCCGTCTGCGCAAAGAGATAGACTCCGCCCGTGGTCAACAAGCGCGCCATGACCTCAAGGGGAATGTCGTAACTTTCCGCCAAAATCTTCGCGTGAAACTCCAGATTCTCTGGACCCGCCATGGCGCAGACCATGACATTCCCCGGGGGATCAAAATCGGTGTAGTTCTCGAGGATGTTGTACAGTTCCGGTGGTTTCTCTCCCTTGATCGGACGCTTCTTGAGTTTGAACATCGGCGTATCTCCGTTCGGCCTTTTAAGAGTATGGATCAGTTGATCGTTTAGCAAGTTCACCGGTTCATTTTCGTTCTCATACACATTGCTTTTGTGATTCCGTCAATGATATGAGAGCTACTATGTCCAACTCATCCCATCCTCATCGAACGGTAGAATACCAAACGCTGAAAGATCACCTGATCCAAGCGTTTTCCACCTATGAAGCCTTTAAATGGGATCCTCGCCATGGATTCCCTTTAGCCTCTGGAGCCACCAGTCCTTTTTATGTTGACTGCCGTGCCCTTCTGGCCCATCCACATCCGAGAAGGCTGGTCGCGCAATTGGCGTTTGAGCGGATCCGAACGCTGTCGTTTCAGGCCATCGGTGGGTTGGAACTTGGCGCCATTCCCCTCGCGCTGGCTATTTCCGACTTCGGATTCTCTGCCGACCCGCCCCATGTCTGGCGTACATTTGTCGTCCGTAAGCAGGCTAAAGGTCATGGCTTGGGCAAACGGCTCGAAGGACTCATCCACCGCGGGGATCGGGTGTTGATCGTCGACGACGTCCTCACCAGTGGGCATTCGCTCTGCCAGGCGATCGTGGCGGCACGCGACGCTGAGCTGCACGTGGATCATGCCCTTGTCATTGTGGATCGCCAAGAGCACGAGGGCCGAGCCCAGGTCGAAGCCCAAGGAGTCCAGGTGATCAGCCTCCTGACCCTTGACGATCTCCAGCCTCTCACCCATCAGTCCGCAGTTTAACATGCCCGGAACACCCGTCATGGGACACCTGGTTGGCATTGGAACCGAATTCCCCATCGTTTTTCTTCCACAACCTCTGATCCCGCAATCCCTTCTATCACCCGCTGACGAGCTGGAGCCTGCCCCTCTTGGAGGATCCGATACGGCCCATGACAAAACTCCCGCATCATTTCCAAAGCGCGCGCACGTTGAGAAGATTGCCCGTGGCGGCCTTTGTACACATACAAGACCACCCCGGTCTGCTCACCCTCCCGCACCAACGTTACACCGCTGCCACACCCCAGGAGAGCGAGAAGGATCGTCACCGCCCCAACCCTTGACCATCTCTTCCAAGGAGGCATAAGATCGTTCTACACCGTCCTGAGGATATGGTGGTCAATACAACTCATCGCTGCACCTCTTGACACCCCGGGGACAGTAAGGAGGGCATACGCCATGGCATGGGGAAAACTCATTAGGCATTTCATCTTGGTAGTCGTGCTGATCGCGACGGGTTTGGGCACGGTTTCGGCCTATCACTCCTACATATTAACGGTTCATGAACTCAAGCGAGGGCTCGATCGCGCCCCAAGTCTCACCAACAAAGGCTTTTTTCTGATCGACGTTCGCACGCCGGCAGAACACCAATCTGGGTACATCCCAGGCACGGATCTCAATATCGATTTCCGAGAGATTGCCGCTCGACATCGTGAAATTGGTGCGCGCTTGGACGATCACATTGTCGTTTACTGCCAGTCAGGCCGCCGGAGTCACATTGCCGCTGAAACATTGGCTGATCTGGGGTACAAATATGTCTACAATGTGGACGGCAGCATGAACGCCTGGGAAGCCGCCGGCTATCCCGTTGAAGTTCCCCGCCGATAAGTCACTATATTATTTCGCAATAATAGCTTGATATACGGGTATACGGGAAGTCCCGTCCGGTTTCTGTTCCGCGTGGTCTCTGAGTCAGAGCAGTACGGTCAGGACAACCGAATGAAGCGGAGCCAGAGACCTTAGTCTGCCGTCCGTGCGAAGATCTGGGCAAAGGCCTCATGAATCTGGGAAAATGTCTCTAACAAACGCGGATCGAAATGTGAAGGACGGGTTCGACCGTTCCCATTCAACAGAATGTCGCACACCGTTCGATGGGAGAGCGGCTTTTTGTAAGGACGCCGACTCCGAAGAGCATCATAGGTGTCGACAAACATGACGATTCGACCCGCAAGAGGGATACGTTCCCCTTTCAACCCAGCGGGATATCCGCTGCCATCCCACCGTTCATGATGCGTCAGTGCGATGCTGCGGGCCATTTCAATAAGCCGAGAAGGCGATCCCGCTAAAAGATTGGCGCCAATCTCGGGGTGTCGTTTCACGATAGCCCACTCGCTAGGAGTCAGAGGACCCGGTTTCCGGAGGATCGCATCGGGGATACCCACTTTTCCCACATCATGCATGGGGGCGGCCTCGGCGATGAGTCGCACTTCCTCGGGACTCAACCCCAGCGAACGAGCCAATGTCCGGGCATAGTGGCTCAACCGTTGGATGTGTGCGCCCGTTTCTTCATCTTTGTAGCGCGACGCCTGAGTGAGGCGGAGTAGGGTGTCGGCATACGCACGTTCAAGTTCTCGCGCTTTACGATGTTCGGCATCAAAAGCGACCTTGAGATCTCGTGCATAAGCCCGAAGCTGCAAGTTCGTCGCTTTCAGTTGCCGACTGACTCGCTGCTCACGATGTACCAGCATCCGGAGATCTCGGGCATACATCGCCAATTGTGCGCGTGCAAGCATCAACTGCCGTTCAAGGTTCGCCTGTGCGGACGATCGACTCATCCCAACTCATTTTCATCGGCAGAAAAAACTTCCCACACTTTTTCCAACAACTCGAGCGGGCTAAACGGCTTTACCAAATAGGCGCATACTCCCGCCGCTTTTCCCTCGGCACGCTCCTGGTCGTGATCTCTAGCCGTCAGTAAGATTACGGGAATCTGTTGAGTTTTAGGGTGCCGGCGTAAGGCCTTCACCACCTCAAGCCCACTCATGCCCGGCATCATCCAGTCGAGAATGACCAAATCAGGACATTCCGTCTGCGCCAAGATCAAGGCCGTCGTCCCATCGGCTGCCTCAAGGATCCGATACCGGGGATCCTCAAGGGTCATCTGCAGGATCATCCGGAGATCTTCCTCATCGTCAGCGACGAGAATCGTTCGGTCCTTCTCCTGTACGGGTTTCTCGGACCCAGCCTTGCTCGGCATCCTCTTCTCCTTCTGCATTGCTCTCCAGATCTTGAGCGTCGGAGTCCAGTTTCTCAACCCGCCGGGCCACCGTGAGAAACCCCGAATGGCCAATCATCCGAAGATCGGGGCGTACACTTCGACCTTGGATGTTCCAACTCCGACTCAAGGTTTCAAACGTGTGAATCAAGGCAAAAGCCCTTGATCGCTCAAGAGCCTCAACCGTGTGCATGACCTGGGGAATCGTGGGAACAAAACTTAAGAAAATTCCTCCAAGCCGAAGCGCTGACACGGCATGGGGCACAACACGCCAGGGTTCAGGAAGATCCAAGACGACCCGGTCAAAGGGCATGGCCTCAGGTCGATCACCGAGCGCAATCCCCTCATAGGCATCGCGATTGAGCACAGTTAACTGAGAAGGAATTCCTCCAAGATACCGTTCGATATTTTTCATGGCCGTTCGGGCAAACTCATCTCGCGTCTCGAATCCTACCACCTGCCCCCCTTCGCCAACAGCACGCAACAAGGCAAGCGTCAGTGCTCCCGACCCTACCCCGGCCTCAAACACCCGCGCGCCAGGAAATATATCCGCCCAGACGAGAATCATGGCCAAGTCTTTGGGATACAACACCTGAGCACCCCGCGGCATTTTCAATGTGTATTCGCCGAGAGTTGGATACACCGCGATCATCTTTTTCCCGCGGGAAAGTTGAACCATGGTTCCATCCGGCTTCCCGATAAGGTCATCATGGGAGAGCGTTTCCCCACTGTGCTCGAACACTGCCCCGGCTTTAAGGGTTAGGGCATAATGCCGACCCTTTTTATCCACCAGATGGAGCCGTTGCCCAGGCAGAAACATGCTCATGAGGCGGCATTCTAGGAGGAAGCCTTCAGGGGTTGCAACTGACAGCATCCCTTAGGGGCTATGCTCGCTCAACCCTTTGTTCAGCTACTCGCGGAGACAGACATTTGTTTCATCGCAAGAAAAGGAACTTATGCTTCAACGCTTCCGGGCCGGTATACATGGCGAGAATTCCTTGACACGGATTCGGTGGGGCCGTAAGATCCTCAAGAGGGAGGATGTCTCGTATTTGACAGGCTATGCGTTTCAGCACCTTCTTCATTGCCGTTCCCTGTATGTGGTGGCCACCAATCAGGCGTATCGCCTAACCTGTTTGCTCGGGACCGTCGCGTGTGCCCTGAGCCTTCTGCTCCCATCACTTTCCCTCTTCGCCTATGCAGAACAACCTCTCATTGTGGTTGCGACGTATGAGGGAGTCATCAATCCTGTGGCCGCTGAATACCTCCACGAGGCCATTACCTACGCAGAAGCCGAACACGCTCATCTGCTCATCTTTCAATTGGACACTCCAGGGGGGTTGGATACCTCCATGCGAACCATGATCAAAGATATGACCAGCGCGCACATGCCTGTGGTTGTCTATGTCGCTCCCACAGGAGCGCGGGCTGCATCGGCTGGCGTGTTCATTACCCTCGCCGCCCATGTGGCGGCCATGGCGCCAGGCACAAACATCGGGGCGGCCCATCCAGTGGCCATGGGGGGTGGCGAGATGGATACCGTCATGAAGGAGAAGGTGGAAAACGACGCTGTGGCCTACATTCGCTCGATTGCTGAACGTCGCGGACGGAACCCTGACTGGGCTGAGAAGGCCGTCCGAAAAAGCATTTCCGCCACGGCCCGAGACGCGAAAAAACTAGGGATCATTGACGTGGTGGCGGAAGACCTGACCGACTTGTTCACCCAACTCAATGGTTGGAAAGTGCCGATGGGGATGCAAACCATCACACTGAAGACGGCGCATGCCACCATCACGGAATTCCCCATGAACTGGAGGCTAGAGGCCCTCAAGGCCATTAGTGACCCGAATATCGCCTATGTGTTGATGACCATCGGCATGATTGGTCTGATCGCTGAGCTGTACAACCCCGGAGCGATCCTTCCCGGCATCGTCGGAGCGATCAGCTTGATTCTCGCGTTCTATTCGTTTCAGTCTTTACCGGTCAACTATGCCGGCGTGTTACTGATCCTCCTGGGCATCGTTATGTTGATCCTTGAAGTCACTGTCACCAGCTATGGGCTGCTAGCCATCGGAGGCGTCATTTCCATGGTCCTCGGCTCCCTGATGTTGATGAACGAAGAATTCCCCTACTATCAAATTTCTTGGTCAGTCATTCTGCCCGTGGTCGCCTCGGCCGTAGCCTTCACGTTTGTAGTTCTTCGATTGGGGATCAAGGCCTTGCGTGGCCGCACAGTTACCGGAAGTGAGGGGATGATCGGGTTGAGAGGGGTGGCCAAAACCCCACTCACACCTCAAGGAAAGGTCTTTGTCCATGGAGAACTTTGGGATGCAACAAGCACGGAACCGGTTCAGGTTGGAGCGCCCGTCGAGGTGATACGTGTCGACGGACTGATGTTACAGGTGAAACCAGTCGCCAACCAGCAAGGGGAGACAGTGCCATGAGCCAAGTCATGAGTCCCACGACTCTGTTCCTTCTCCTATTTATCCTTGTGGTGTTACTGTCGAAGGGCCTGTATGTTCTGCGAGAATATGAACGGGCGGTGATCTTTCGATTCGGCCGGCTGGCACGGGGATTGGTGGGCGGAAATGGACCGGGGGTTATCATCATCATCCCTCTTGTTGACAAGCTCGTCAGAGTCAGCCTGCGCACGGTGACGATGGATGTCCCGCCCCAAGACGTCATCACCAAAGACAATGTATCCGTCAAAGTCAACGCCGTGATCTATTTTCGCGTTGTCAATGCGGAAAACGCCATCGTGGAAGTTGAGGACTATTACTACGCCACCTCGATGATCGCCCAGACGACCTTGCGCAGTGTGCTCGGGCAAAGCCAACTTGATGACCTCTTGTCCAAGCGCGATGAGATCAACGCGGACCTTCAGCGAATCATTGATCAAGCCACGGAACCCTGGGGCATCAAGGTCACCGCGGTAGAAGTGAAAAACGTCGACCTTCCTCAAGAGATGCAGCGGGCCATTGCCAGGCAGGCCGAGGCGGAACGTGAGCGGCGGTCGAAGGTGATCCACGCGGAAGGGGAATATCAAGCATCCCAGCGACTGGCAGATGCGGCGAACATTTTGAGCCGAAATCCTGCCGCCCTGCAGTTACGGTATATCGAGACCATCATGGGGGTAGCCGGTGAAAAAAATTCCACGATTCTGTTTCCGATTCCGATCGATTTACTCAAACCATTTCTGAAGCCTGAAGATTTGGCACCCCCTCGGTCATCTTCTCCTTCACCCGCCTCAGAACAGATAGCTAAACCCTCCTCATAGGACGACAAGCCACAGGGAGCCACCAGGCGATGAAACGACTATTTGCCGTGATTGGATTGGGACGGTTCGGGTACAGTGTGGCGGAGACGCTTGTCAAGAAAGGCTGTGAGGTCTTGGCCATTGACCGTGACGAGGCCAAAATCCAAGCCATCAGCGACATTGCTACCTTTGCCGTGCAATGTGATGCCACGGATGAGCGGGCCCTGAAAGCCGTCAGTACTCAGAACGTGGACGTAGCGATCGTGAGTATCGGAGAAAACATTGAAGCGAGCATTCTCATCGTACAAACGCTGAAAGAGATGGGAATCAAGTCCATCATCGCCAAAGCCGTGGCGAATATCCATGGGAAGATTTTACAAAATCTCGGCGTGACCGAGGTGATTTATCCGGAACGAGATGCCGCGATTCGGTTGGCCCATCGCTTGGTTTCTCCTACCGTTTTGGAATATCTAGAACTCTCCCCAGGCTATAGTATTGAAGAAATTTCCGTGCCGGACCGCTTCTCTGGACTAACGCTTGAGGAAGCCAAAATTCAGGAGCAGTATAATCTCAACATTATTGGGATCAAGCGCCAGGTAACCCGCATGGTCAAAGGCCAGATGAAGAAAGAAGAGACGTTCAATTTTACTCCCTCGCCAAACGACATCATTGAAAAAGGCGATATCCTGGTCATGATCGGCAAAGAACAGGACCTGGATCGCTTTAGTAACGCGGAATAGGTTACGGTACGATCCCTTTCTTGAGTGCTTTCTCATGCTATCTGTTCACCCGCTTCAACACGAATTTCGGCGTCATCTTCTTGAATTCTATGCTGCCTTAAAGCTCGCTCCCCCCTATGACCGAATCGAACAGGCGGTCTCGCTTCTTCCCACCCTTTTAGCAAACGATCGCGACGCCCATTGCCTGCAAGACCTTCACGACGTCGCGACAAAGCAACAATTTTTCCGGCAAGCGTTTATCGAGGCGGGACTTGTCTCTAGACACCGAGGGATTATCATGGGATTGCTGCGAGCCAGGACGCTCAACGCTTTTCCCAAACAGTATCACTATCTCCTCAACCTGTTCGACTCTCAGCCGGTCAAGCATGACCCATGAGAACCGTGAGGTCTCTCCAGCCAGAGGGAGCAGCCCGAGGCTTTCAAGTAAATCATCCTTCCATGACCTTTTTCATGTAACTGCCCGGCATATATTCCACAATGACATGTGTATCATTTTTACAACACATTGGAATTTTCTATTGACTTTTCACATCAATCTTGCGAAAACCCTTTTTCAAGATTTTTAAAAAATACAATAAAATCAATATCTTATGATTATCATTTTAAGAAGTTTCTTGGCTCGAATTTTGCTTGACTTATTTCCGATTTATGCTTTAAAGAAAAACTCGCCATTTTGTGTAGACTTCAAGCACGCTAGAGGGATTCATGCAGTATCAACATACTATTAAGCGGTCTGTTTCCTTGGTCGGAATCGGGTTACATTCTGGACAACGGTCAACATTGCATCTTCATCCTGCGCCCATTGATACAGGCTTGGTGTTCATCCGTCACAAGGGGAACAAACTGGAAACCTGTCAAGCTTCCATTCGAAACCTCAAACCTATGGAGTTGTGTACCGCCATTGCAAGTAATGGGTTCCACATTCAGACGACTGAGCACTTGCTGGCCGCGCTGTGGGGCATGGAAATCGATAACGTCTATATTGAGTTGGATTCCGAGGAAGTCCCTGTTATGGACGGGAGTGCTGCCCCGTTCGTCCGATTACTTCACACCGCTGGCCGGTTGCGGCAATCCAGGCCTAGAACCTATTTGAAAATCGTGAAACCCCTCACTGTTGGAGACCACACCCGCAAGCTGTCGATCGTTCCCTCGCCTGTACCGAAAATTACCTATTCCATTCAGTACGACCATTGGTTGGTTCAACACCAGGTCTACCACCATGAATGGTCACTGGTTACATTCCAACGCGATATCGCCGAGGCACGGACATTCGCGTTTTCTCATGAAATTGAAGCCCTGTGGGCTCGAGGGTTGGGACAGGGGGGATCATTGGACAACACGATTGTCTTCTCCGAGACCGGGGTCCTCAACAAAGACGGGCTGCGATTCCCTGACGAATGTGTTCGGCATAAAATTCTTGACCTCATTGGCGATTTGGCTCTCCTGGGAATCCCGATTGTCGGCCACGTAATCGCCGATCGTTCGGGACACACCCTTCACACGGAATTAGTCAAGGCCATTCTTGACAATCCAGACACCTGGACCTTGGTGGGTATTCGAAAAAATGGGGTCTCCCCTCCACTGGCCACCCCCTCGCCGGTGCCATTCCCCTCCATCGTCTCCTGATTCCACTGATTCGGAGCAAAAGCTTCCTGTTTTTCTCAGCCCTAGAGGGCTGTCCTTTCTCTCCTCGCAAAAAGCACGAACCCTCGGTTGCAATCCTCTCCAGAGGATGCTACCGTCATTCCACTATGAAGGCATTAACAGGTGTGCTTCCGCGCATCTCTACAAGCTGCACGTATCTTGTCGTCCTGACACTGGGGTTGGGGTTCGTCTTGTCTCCAGTCAAGGGGGGATATGGCTCATCCACCACCAATCATCAGGCTCCGCAAGGTTTTGCCGGCATTGCCTGGGGAGCCTCTTTGGCCAAAGACTCGCGGTTGGCGCTGATCGACACCGACGAGCATATTCAGACCTATATCTTTCGCAAGCAGCCTCCACGAGTTGGAGACATCCCCGTGGACTCCATGAAACTGCTGAGCATTGACGATCAATTCGCTCGGGTATTGATTCGCTATCAGGGCGAGCACACGCACCGCTTGCTCATCCAGTACTTCCAAACGAGATTCGGCTCACTTCCCCGGCATCGCGGGGCGATGATCCGGGGATTAAACCAGGAATACACTTGGCGCGACGGTGACACGGAAGTGAGCCTGAACTACCGCGGGTTAGGAGAGCGAGGGTTTGTTCTGGTTCAAAATCGAACGCTGGCCCCACGATTTTTAGATGTTTTGTCCGAACATGGCCATTAAGAAATCCTTCCCATGAACAAGCAAAGTCTTTCTCGCCCTTGACCCTATCCTCAACTTCCGCTAAAACCAGTTTCTCCCTAGTCTGATGGTCTTGCGAACCTCTCCGGTTGGAGAGGGAGCAGGGCGTATATCGTCCGCCCGTTATTTTTTATAGAAGGACCCCCCAATGCACAACAC
>RFGT01000036.1 GCA_003696975.1 Nitrospirota bacterium
ACGTAGAATCTCCAGCGCCATCTTGCCTTGCTGCAAACGATTCGAACACGTCTCCTCTCGTTCTCGAGTTGCGACAAGTCACGTGCAGCTACATTCCAAATCAACCAGCGATTCATGACATTTCGCTGGCTCTGCATCAAGGAGAAATTTTATGTCTGCTGGGCCCTTCGGGATGCGGAAAAACGACGACTCTCCGGGTCATTGCGGGATTTGAACGGGTTACCGCGGGAGAAATTGTGCTTAATGGGACAGTGGTGGCCAGTCCTCGCATCCACCTTCCACCGGAACGGCGACGGGTGGGCATGGTCTTTCAGGAATACGCGCTCTTTCCCCATCTGCGAGTGGCCGAGAACATTGGGTTTGGATTGCAGGCTTGCTCAATCGATCAACGGCGTGCTCGAATACACGACCTGTTGACCATGATGGATTTAGTCGGTTTCGAGCGCCGGTACCCCCACGAGCTATCAGGAGGCCAGCAGCAGCGAGTCGCACTCGCCAGAGCCTTAGCTCCCAACCCGGTTCTCTTGCTCTTGGATGAGCCCTTCAGCAATCTGGATCCCGACATGACCTATAAGATGCAAGATGAGCTTCATACGCTCTTAAAACGCACCAATACCACAACCCTGCTGGTCACCCACGATCACGAGGAAGCGTTTGCCATGGCTGATCAGATCGCTGTCCTCCATGAAGGCCGCCTTATCCAATGTGACACTCCTGAAACGATTTATCATCTGCCCGCCACGCCATTCGTGGCGGAATTCGTGGGACAAGCGGACTTCCTCCCGGGAACCGTCACTGAAACCGGGGTAATGACCGAGGTCGGGGTTTTTCCTCGACCGATTCATTACCATGGAACTCACCACGTTTACGTTATGGTCAGGCCGGATGATCTGGAAATCACAGCCACCGGACAAGGTACGGCTCGCATCACATCCAGGCAGTTCCGGGGTTCCGAAAATCTGTACACTATTCGGTTAGCCTCGGGACGACTCGTGCATTGCACCACACCCTCCACCACAGTCTTTCCCCATAATCTTGCCGTGGAGCTCAAGACCAAGGCGACCCATACCGTTGTCTTCGACCAATCTTCCTACCTCACATCATGAAAATGTCCCTTTATTTCAGGCGCCCCCGATTGCCCAACCTTGTCGAGAAAGACTATTAAGGAACTCTCAGTCCGTATCACAAATTTCTGGAAGTTATAGTAGCGAACGTGCTTGCTTCCATGTTACAAGTATGAATTATCCCGCATAGTGAAGGAGGATGTGTATGCTTCACCGATTGGTTTTCCGTTGTATGACCACAGTCATGTTCGCAATGACTTGGGCGTCGTTTCCAGCCATGTTGACCTGGGCAGATTCCCCTTCGTTTCCCCATCACCCAATTAGCTCTTCCGGCCACCATACTGGAGGCCACGATACGCTTCGCCCGGGTCCTCAGATGTCCGGTCAGCCTCCCCACTATAAGTTCACCACATACCAAGGTTATGAACTCGCTGGTCCTCACCAGAATGCCAGCCAGTTCATCCGCCATATTCTTCGGTTCAAAGAGGGGCTAGGAATTACGGAAGAGCAAGAGCAACAACTTCGCGCACTTGAGACCGACTATCGTAAGACACGGATCGCTCTGCAGGCTCAAGTGGATATTACGAATATTGAGCTTCATAATTTGCTGCGAGATGAGCAGTCCAACCTCTCGGACATCGAAACGCAGCTCAAAGCTCTTTATGCCCTAAAAGCCGATTTGTCTCTCGCCTCCATTAAGACGAAACGTGCCGCAAAGGCCATACTGACGGAAAAGCAGCGGGCACGGATGAAAGCTGTCCATGAACGAATCAAGGCATATCGAGAGCAAATGAGAAGGAGCCCCGGCGGCGGCTTTCACCACCATAGGCAGTACCGCGATAAGGAACAAGACTGAACGGAGACTACTTTGGAATTTCTGGATAAGTGCATAAGATTGTGGAACTCAACCTTTGAGGCGAAAGCCAAGAGACTCTCACAGGATTGGGCGGCAAGTCAGGTCTGACGGTCTTAGGGGGCCAAATAGGCTGGGGCAATATCCGGCTCGAGCTGGAGACGATTTTGAAGTCCCGTCGAAACGTAGACAGCACCATCATGCCCGACAATTACGCCTTCGACCTCAGGAAGCTGTTCAATTAACGCCATTCCCTTTGTGGGGCCGAGAACAAAAATGCCTGTATCCAATCCATCAGCTACCGTGCCTTCTGAAGCAATAATCGTCACGCTCTGGGTAAGACGGGCAGGACGCAAGGTGGCTGGATCCAGGATATGATGATATCGGATCCCGTGTTGGATAAAGTACCGCTGATAGTCACCCGCCGTTGACACGGCTTCATTTTCCAACTCAAGACGCGCCAATAGCCTCCCGGGTTCTCGCCGTGGATGCTGGATCCCAAAAACGAAACGTTCTCCTCCGGGAAGGCGGCCAAATGTCTTAATATCTCCCGATAGGGCCACAACACCGGCTGTTGCACCAGCTTCCTGCATCGCAAGCACTGCTCGATCTGCGGCAAACCCCTTTCCAATGCCCCCTATATCAACCTCCATACCAGGATGTGCCAAAAATACGGTTTGCAATTGATGGTCCAAGATTACCTGCGACAGATCAACCAAGGGACGTAAGTGCTCCAACTCGTCTTTTGACGGAATACGCCCTCCCGCATTGATATCCCAGGCCCTTACCGCAGGTCCGACACAAATGTTAAATGCTCCGTCGGTGAGGCGTGCGATCTCCAGTGAACTGGACAATACCTCCATCGTCTCTGGGCTCACATGGACCGGTGAACGGCCAGCCGCAGCATTAATGCGCGATATTTCACTCGTAGGAATCCATGTACTCAGTAGTTGATCCAGGCGTTTAATTTCCTCCAGAGCTAACGCTGCTGCCCGCTGTGCTGTGGTATTATCAGGAGCAACGGCTGTTACCCATACCAGCGTCCCCATATGCATCTGGCTGCGCTTCACCACAGCCGCAGATACGGGAGGACTGATCAGAAGCCCCGCGAGCCACCAAACGATGAGCTGCCAAACTATCACGTCTGCTCTCAGGTTGGAGGGTTGCGAACGTACCACCATACGCGGGGATAAGGCGTGATTTCAAAAAGGCGGGTCTCACCTGTCAGCGGTACAGGCAAAGCAGGTACCACACTCTCCGAAGACAGCGTAGGGTAACGCAACAAAAGATCCGCCACAGCTTGTGTCAGATTTGATTCAATGGACAGGCTCAAGCGGCGGATTGTAGTGGGAGAAGCCAAGGCAAAATGCCAATGGCCGAGATATTGCACAGGGTGATCAGTAACAGTGAAGGCATGATGCAGAGACGCCATACCCCGAAAGCCGGCCTCGTTAACTTGCACACGGGTCACGAGATAGTCGCCAGGCACTAAGTGAATGTAGAAGGGGGAATCAGGAGCTTGAATGGTCAGAAAAACACGCTCTCGTGTCTGTCGATTGAGCAACTCCAAGAACGTAATATACGGGGGGACAATACGGGTAATCGGACCATGCACCTGCACATCCACAAAGCCCATCACCACCGGTCGGCCTTCTTGGCGGCCAAACGGCACAGGCAATGAATTCATACGAGCAGCACAAGCACACATATTCAGTGCCAGGACCACAATGAGACTGCCATGCCAGGCCAGGGAAGTGTTCATATGCAAAGTATACATCATAATGATTCAGTTTCTCCATCCGAGATTTTCCATTTTTCCCTTCCATTTGAGTCCTGTCTTATCTGCTGCCAGTTATAGCTAGGCTCTTGGTAAGCATGCGGTCGATTCGCCTTTGACTGAGGGGGCTTGACTTTATGAAATTGCTTCTAGTATTAGAAATCGTTCTCAATTTAATTAATAAGATTATGAAAATTAAAATCATTATATTAAAATGACCAAAGCGCTTTCTTCCTCTTCAGCTCAACTAGCAGAGATCCGGTGCCATTGCGGGCAACTGGTAGCACGACTCACTCCCTCTGGAGTCGAGCTCAAATGCAAACGGTGTAAACGCTTGGTCCTGATCCCTTACGACGAATCCTTGGCAAATTCATCCTTGTCTGGCTCTTCAGGTCGCTAATGATTGCAAAGCCCTCTAAGCCCCCTAGAAGAGCTGGCGTGCAGGTTCAGGAAGATATGAAAACGAGGGCCTCTGAGTCCCCCATTAAATAGAGCCTGAGGACCAACGAGTCCCCACTTCGTTAAGGAGGAATGGTTTTATGAAGCAACTCAGTCGGGTTCTGATCGCGCTATTCATCATGTTGGTCTTTTCAGGTCATGGGGGTTATGCCAACGATACCGAACTCACCCCGGCACAACAGGAAGCAGTCAAAAAGGCCGTGGAACAGTACCTTCAGGAAAAGGTCGGAGCCCCACCTCCTGCTGCAGCAGCCGGGGCCCCACCAAGTGTTGGAGGTGTCACCGGAGGAGGCAAGCGCTTGCAGGAACTGGCCGTCCCCCGAACTCCCGGAGAAAAATACGGATCCACCATGCAAGGATCCGGAGGTTTGATCTACGCCAGACCCTTCGTGGCGAGTCCCAAGGCTATCGTCGGAGGGTATACCTCTATCTTCTATTTCAATCGGACCAACGACGGAACTGCCAGTTTTTTCGATGGGCTCAGAACAGTCCCGTTCATCTACGCGGATGTCAGTGATAGGGTGAAATTCGCTACCGAAATCGAGTTTGAGCATACTGGCCGTCACCCTCTAGAAGGGACCGAGCCTAATACTATGGAAATTGGAATTGAGTTCATGGCTCTTGATTATTTGATTACTGAACCCTTCAATCTGCGTGGTGGTGTGATTTTGCTGCCTCTCGGAAAATTTAATCTGTTACACGA
>RFGT01000037.1 GCA_003696975.1 Nitrospirota bacterium
CCGGTCGGGCCGACAAACAGAAATGAGCCAATGGGGCGATTGGGATCTTTAATTCCGGATCGAGCTCGAAGTACGGCTTCTGCCACAGCCTTTACCGCTTCATCCTGGCCCACCACCCGTTGATGCAACAACTCTTCAAGTTTCAACAGTTTTTCCATCTCACCCTGGAGCAAGCGGCTCACCGGGATCCCCGTCCATCGACTCACGACCTCGGCGATGTCTTCTTCATCGACCTCCTCCTTCAGCAGCCGATTGGCGCCCTGTTTCTGACTTAAATGCGCTTCTTCTTCCTGAAGTTCGCGTTCCAACCGCGGGAGCGTTCCATACCGCAATTCAGCCACGCGATTCAAATCGTATTCCCGCTCCGCTCGCTCAATTTGATGCTTGACATCCTCAATCTGCTGACGCAAGTGATGCAGACGTCCTACCGAAGCCTTTTCTGCCTCCCATTGTGCGGTCAGCTCTTTGAGCGTTTGCCGCCGTTCTTCCAATTCTTTTTCCAATGCTTCAAGACGTGCGCGACTAGCGGGATCCGTTTCTTTTTTCAGGGCTTCTCGCTCAATTTCCAGTTGCAAGACCTTTCGAGAGATTTCATCGAGCTCCGCCGGCATACTATCAATCTCCGTTCGAAGCCGCGCAGCCGCTTCATCCACTAAATCAATCGCCTTATCCGGTAGGAACCGATCGCCGATATAGCGATGCGACAATTTGGCAGCCGCTACCAATGCCGAGTCTTTAATGCGAACCCCATGGTGCACTTCATATCGTTCCTTTAATCCCCGCAAGATGGAAATGGTATTCTCCACCGATGGTTGATCGACATAGACCGGTTGGAAGCGCCGTTCTAACGCCGCGTCTTTTTCGATGTGCTTTCGATACTCGTCTAAGGTTGTAGCTCCAATCAGGTGGAGTTCACCTCTCGCCAGCATAGGTTTCAACAGATTGGCCGCATCCATGGCGCCTTCTGCCGCACCCGCTCCTACAACCGTGTGAATCTCGTCGATGAACAGGAGGATTTCTCCCTGTGAGGCCTGAATTTCCTTGAGCACGGCTTTCAACCGCTCTTCAAACTCTCCTCGGAACTTGGCCCCCGCGACCAGGGCCCCCATATCCAACACGACCACTCGCTTCTTCTTTAAACCTTCTGGCACATCCCCCTTCACAATGCGCTGGGCAAGTCCTTCCACGATAGCGGTTTTTCCGACTCCGGGTTCACCGATTAACACGGGGTTATTCTTCGTTCGCCTCGAAAGAATCTGGATGACCCTCCGAATTTCTTCATCACGCCCCACCACTGGATCGAGTTTCCCTTGACTGGCGAGTCGAGTAAGGTCACGTCCGTATTTTTCCAGTGCCTGATAGGTTCCCTCTGGATCCTGAGTAGTGACGCGCTGGCTGCCTCGGACCTTGTGAAGTCCCTCCAACAATTTTTCCCGCGTGACGCCGAGTCGCCTAAACACACCGCCTTCTTCCACCATAGCCAATAACACATGCTCGACGCTCAAATACTCGTCGCGCAGAGCTTTCATCTCCTCTTCAGCTTGGGTAAGCACTTTAGCCAAGCGCGGTGTGAGATGAATTTGTCCGGGACCTCCGCCAGCCACTTGCACTTGGGGAAGTTTCTTGAGCGCTTCCTCAGCAGCATTGCGGACTGCAGCGACGGATACTCCTGCCTGCTCGAGAATTGGACCGGTCGATCCATCGCTTTGATCAACCAGGGCGAGGAGCACGTGTTCCACATCCACCCCTTGGTGACTGCGCCGCATGGCCAAGCCAGATGCCGCTTGTAGAGCGTCCTGGAGTTTAAGGGTCATTTTGTTGAAATCCATAGATTGTGTGCCTCCTTATAAATTTTGGTGGCTTTGAGATAACCACTTTCTTCAGAAGATCAAGGGAAAAAGCGAAAAAAAAGATGGGTACTCCTGTACCCTACCCCAGGAGAGCTAGACGAGGATAGGCTCACTGGCAAATGGCATGCTTCAGCCGGCCAACTTGGGCAGCTCAAGCGGCTCAGCAGAAGAAGAGCGCTGTTCCAATTCCGGAATGAGCGACTCCAACCGGGTAATAAGCTTGAGAATCTTTTGTTTCGTGAGATCTTGGAATTGCATGGTCATGAGCACGTCGGTAATTTCGCGGGCCAAAGTCTCCGCACGTTCATTGACTTCCATCACCATCATTCGGAGTTGCCTATTCTTTTCCGCCACGGTCTGCGTCAACTCGGTCACTTTATGTTTCGCCTTCATGACGCCCGACATATCCACCGAGCCTAAATTGTCAAGATCGACGATGGCCCGTCCTACACTCGTCACCGCGCCAGTCACGATCTCCTTGATATTTGTGGCGGCGATCCCCGAGCGATTCGCCAATTTGGTCACTTCTTCCGCCACAACAGCGAATCCCCGACCATGTTCACCAGCACGAGCTGCTTCAATCGCAGCATTCAATGCAAGCAATCGAGTTTGATCGGCTAAAAACTCAATTTCCTCTAAAATGGGGGCGATAGCTTTGGTGCTACTCTCCACATCTTTGACCACGTTCGCGATATCCAACGCAAGATGAGAGGATTTGTTCACTTCTTGCACAAACGTGTCTAGACGTTCGCCACAATCCTCTAAATTGACCTCCTGCTCTTCCCATGCTCCTGATTGAGATTGATCCTGGCTGGATATAAGAAAACGTGTTTTAGTTTCCCGAGCTCGTTGAGCCGCATCTGTTGAAAGTTGTTCTAAGCGGTCCATCAAACCAAGAATGCCTTGTTCCAACTCTTCCACCACCTGGCGAAACTGATCGATGACGTCAGGGATGACGCGTTTGAGCCCCATGGCATAGTGAGCGGTCACCGTCTGAATCACCCGTTCCTGAACTTGCTTTTCCATACGTGCGAGGCGGCGAGGCCACACCCGTTTCTCGAGATAAAACCCCACAAGACCCGCTCCTCCCCCTGCCCCGATCACTAGACTGACGAGGCCGAATACTGATTCTTCCATTTTTTTAGTCCTCTATCGCCACAATTCGATGTCTGTGTCTTTCATTTCGACGCCAAGATCAGACTTCTTAAGGGCATCAGCAACCTCTTCCCTCATGCTGGAGAAAGGTTTCCACTTCCTGTCGAACATACGCTGTCCAGTCTTTGTACTCCGTCAGAAACCGTGAAACAGCGATCTCGTCGGAAGCGTCTCGATATCCCAATCGCCGTGCACACTTGGCTAATTCGTCGGTTGTTCGAGGTAGCACATGGGTTTGCATTTCATGGACCATTTGCAATTTGTGCTCAACATCCCGCAGGAAACAATAGGCCCGAGCCAACCGGCGGGCTTTATACGCGGGTAGCACCCCATAGGCCTCAAGCCGGGTTAACGCTCGTAAGGTATTACGCTCCAAGATCCCAGGCGCTTGGTGCCCATGAAAGAGCTGGAGGGTTTGCACCAAAAACTCGATATCTCGAATGCCCCCTGGTCCAAGCTTGACATTTCGCTCAAGCTCACCTCGCCGAAGCATCTTCACATAAATCTGTTGCTTCAAGGACCTGACCGCCTGAAGCAAGGTTTCATTCCCCATCTCTTTGCCTCCCACGACAAATGGGCGCACACGCCGCACCACGCTGTGTCCGATTTTCCTTGACCCGGCAATGGGTCTGGCTTTGAGAAATACCAGTCGCTCCCATGGGCGTCCTCGAGTGCGGTAATATCTCACGAGATCCGGCAATGCGCAGGCTAATGCACCAGTAGAGCCTTCTGGTCGCAATCGCAAGTCAACACGATATAACATCCCTTCGGGGGTAGCCGCGGAAAGAACTTGGGTAAGGCGGCGAGCAAGACAGTTAAAAAACATTTCATTGGAGACCGTCTGCCGCTGGCCCTGCGTTGCCCCTTTGGTTGTGGTGTAGACATAGATCAAATCGACATCAGAGCTATAATTCAACTCTTTTCCTCCGAGTTTGCCCATCCCCAACACAGCAAATTCTGTCTCCATCCATCCAGCTCGAGGTTCGTAATGCATGGGGATGCCGAACTCGCGGATCATATCAGAACGCACGATTTCATAGGCCGCATGGATAACGACTGATGCCAAATCAGACAAGGCAGCGGCAGTTTCTGGTACATCAGCAATACGAAGCAGATCACGCACCCCAATACGCAAGAGTTCCCGCCGGTGGAAGCGACGCAAGGCTTCACACTTAAGCTCTGTGGTAGAAAACGTTTCCAACAACTGAGCCAAGGCACGACGCAACTGGACGGGAGAGGACCGTCGGTTCCAGATTTGCTCTTCCCCTACCCAATAGATCAGCATAGGGTCGCGATGCAGGGTCTGCGCCATGGCTGGACTATTGCCAAATACGGTGCAGACTAGCTGCAAAACCCGTGGCGCTTGGGCGAGATACCCCAACAGTTGCGTCCGGTTCACTCCTGACCCAAGGTACCGCTCCCATTCGTTCAATGCTTGATCAGGATCTGCGGTCTGCGCCACGGCATGCAGTAAATCTTTCAGCAACCCTGCAAGAAGCCGTCGACTCGTAGGATCGCCGGCCATACTTTGAAGATTGGCATCTGCTCGGGGAATATCTCGAAACCCAAAGGGAGCCAGCAGACGAGCAACCTCAGAGGATGTTAACTTGGGAGCGAGTAATAATGGGGTTGGATCAAATGCATGAAGGGGAGGAGAGGATCCGTTGTCTGAGTTCATGATCCAATGTCCAGGAACCAGAAAACCAGCATAAGATGATTATACGGTGGCTTTCAGACCCTTACAATCAACGGAAAATCCAGTATACTGCCTACTGTGGATCCGACAGCCCGTTACTCTCTTCTGGAATCTCTCTGTCCCGAGATCGACCCTCTTGTGCGTGATGACTTTGCCGCACGGATGGATCCGGAATACTTTGAACAGTTCCCGCCCGCCACCATCGCCGCCCATCTCCGCTTGTTGAGCACGCTAACACCAGAACGTCCTTGTGCTGTGACCATTCAACCAACACTCCCCCGATCGTTTACCCTGACAATTGTGGCCTATGATTACTTTTCCGAGTTCGCCGCCATTTGTGGCCTGCTTTCCGCCTTCGGCTTAGATATCCGCGACGCTCTAATCTTTACATACATTGATTCTGTCCAAGAGCCCCGATCCCTCTCCATCAAGAGACAGACACGGGTTGCTCCCCAGCGCCTGCGATCGCTGCGGTTGCACCACCCTGGCCTTTCGCGCAAAAAAGTCGTGGATGTGTTTCATGTGCAAAGCCTTAAAGGGTTCAGGTTCACACAATCGCGACAGCACGAACTAGCGACTCGTCTCACCGAAATCATGCGATTGCTTGAGGCCAACCAAGTTCGTGAAGTTCGGCAGTGGATCAACCGACAGTTAACCGAGACACTGGGAAAGATCCGCCCACTCTTTTCCGACTGTCTCCATCCCGTATCGATTCACTTCGACAATACTCTCTCTCCTACGGAGACGGTCATCGATATCCGCTCAACTGATTCTCCGGCCTTTCTCTATGCCTTTGCCAATGCCCTAACCATGCGCGGCATCTATCTATCCAAAGCCCATATCGAGGTTGAGGGCGCACGAGTGCATAACCGCTTCTACATCAGAAATCGACACGGACAAAAAATCATGGGGAAACACGAACAAGATGTCCTCTCATTTGCGGCGGCACTCATCAAAGAGTTCACCCACTTTCTCTCATGGGCTCCTGATCCTGGGAAAGCGCTTGAACACTTTGACCAATTTCTAGACCAGTGTGTGGGGGAACGCCGGAGACTGCTCAACTTATCCTCTCCCGTCAAGCACTTGCTACTCGTGCACCTAGCCCAATTGTTTGGGAGCAGCGACTTCCTGTGGGAAGACTTCTTGCGGCGGCAACATGCCAACCTCTTACCTCTCTTAACTCACTTTCAAGCCACTCCATTGATTCGACCAAAATCCCGGTTAGCCAAAGCCCTCCGCACAGCTTTGGGCACAACCCCAATCCCTGCTCTCCGAAAAGAGCGCCTCAATCGCTTCAAGGATCAAGAATTGTTCCGCATCGACATGAAGCATCTAATTGAGAATGCTCCTCTTTCTGATTTCTCCCAGGCCTTGACCACTCTAGCAGAAGTTGTCCTTCACCAAGCCTTCTTAGAGGCCCAACGTGTCGTGGCGCGTCAGCTCCCTCCACCACGATCGGCTCGGGGGGATGTCTTCCCTTTTGCGATCTGTGGCTTAGGGAAATTCGGGGGGCGGGAATTAGGGTATGCCTCAGACATCGAGGTGCTGTTTGTCTATGGAACAGCGAACGGACCCTCTCCTGCTCAAGGAAGTGATCCTGCAGAATTTTTCGAACGGGTCGCGCAAGAAATCCTCCGCTGGATTGAAGCCAAACGTGAAGGCATCTTTCACGTGGACACACGGCTGCGCCCACATGGAGAAAAAGGGGTGCTTGCCAACTCGTTCGAGGCGATTCGTCATTATTACAGCGCGGAAGGCATGGCCGCTCCTTTCGAACGGCAAGCGCTGATCAAGCTTCGAGCAGTCGCGGGCAACCGATCTTTAGGACTCGCCATCGAGCGACACCGGGATACTTTCGTATACAGTTCGGATCCTTGGCCATTGGAGACAGCTCTCCACCTTCGAAAACGGCAAATGACCGAGTTGGTTCCACCGGGGTCCATCCATGTCAAATACAGTCCCGGGGGGTTAATCGATATCGAATATACAGTTCAATATCTGCAACTCATGTATGGGCATCGTTTCCCCACGATCCGCATTCCGAGTACGCTGGAAGCTCTTGAGGCTTTGCAGCAGGAAAACCTCCTTTCACCCGAGGAAGCTTCCTCTCTGAAGGAAGATTATCTCTTTTTCCGAAAACTCATCGATGCCCTTCGTTTAGAACGGGGCAATGCCTCCGATTTGCTACTTCCTCCACCCGCATCAGAGGCGATGATTTTTCTTGCGCGTCGATTGGGGTTCATCACGGACCATTGGGAGGCCGGTGCTCATGCGCTCGCACATGAAATCCGCACTCGCATGAAGCGAATCCACAAAATGTTTACCGAGAAATTTGCTCGAAAGAAGCGTGTGCGGAAAACTTGAGCCAACCGGCCGTGAGATGAATAAAAAAAGAAGCGGTCACCTGTGGATCTGCCCGCGGCGCCACCACGCGCATCCTTGGATCCATCCAATACAGGCCAAAAATCCTACTAATGCGGCAAGTAGCAGAGTCCCGATCACGAAGGAGACTTTTCCCATCATTCCTCGACTCCTTGCCTGGAATGCTGAGAGCAGGCTTGATTACCCACGTACTATTTCGGCCATCAGACCACTATCCTTTACGCGAGATCGCAGGTACGATAAAGGGTCGCGAGGTCACGAATTCATCAAGGAACGGGGTTGTGCTTCCGCAAGAACACGGTGGCCACAATTGATACACCGGTGGACAGACAACGTCAAGCCGGTCAACAGATCAACTTCTCGATCAGGGACAAGCGCTCCTTGACAGCGTTCACAATGCGACGGTTTCATATGGTCACTTAGGGTTTGAACTCTTTTCTTTCCCATAAGACTGCGTCTTACAATCGCGCCAGGGCTTCGGCACACTTGGCAATCGTTTCGATCTCAGGATGTCGTTTCGCTTGCCTCATGAGAGACGCGCACATGGCATCAACATCCCATTGATGCACGGGGATATCCCAGGACAGGCGTGTTCCATCCCATTCCATCCAGACGTTCCCAAGAGGAACAAAGCCGGGACAATCTCGTAAAATAGCACGCACCATTTCCTCTAATGTCACCTGAATGGGGTGCTGCGGTTCCATACCTTCACCTGTTCAATTCCCTGACTTGGGACGCGGAGAAGCCTTCTTCACATGTCCGGCTAAACACGTCTGTTGAAATTCCTGGATTCCCGCCTCAAATCTCTGTAGCACAGCGCGCAATCGATTTGTGATCTGAGCGTAACGGTGTGGGAACAACCCTGTGTGCGAACCGGAATCTTCGTTGGAAAACTGTGTCGGGAACAGAAGTGCCATCTCTTGGGAATCAAGCTCCTGCTTTGCCTGTGTGGCTTCTTGCTGAATTGTTAGGAGATGATGCAACGATCGTTCACATTGACTTTCCCAAACTTCCCCTTTGGCCTCAGAGAGCCCTCTTTCCAGAGCTCCACCAGCGACGCCCATCCCAACGACAAGTATGGTCACTCCTAGTAAGCCGACTTGTTTCATAGCACGCATCCTTCTGTTTTTTTTCATCTCTCCCTTTTTCTTCTGTACAAGGAATCATACGCCCTCTAAGTAGAGGGGTAAATTCGCCATGCTACGTATTCCTACGAAGACAGATCTTGTTAGTTGTCATTTATTGAATGGCATTGACGCCGATTCTTATCTTGGAGGGCATACCCAAGAAACTTCTGTTAGCTTAGACCTTCACTACGGTTACGACAGCATGGAATTCTCCATGGAGGTGGGGTGAAGGGGAAGGGGTTGGCCAGATAAACCGACCAGAAACGTGAGGAGATTCTAACTCTGTATCCCGTGATATCTCAGAAACTTGGTCTAGATTCCTTCAACCAAGGAAGGTTCCCGGCAGGAAAGACCGACCCGTTTCCACCAGAACACCATGAGATCAGGAAAACAGTAAGGCAGCACAATCAGCCAATCCCGGCAAAGACGTGTTCTTAGGCAAGAGCCTCTGGGATGCGCACACGGATTTCCACTCGTTCCAGTGGATTGTCACGAGAGTCGCGTTTCACCTGAACGATGCGATCCACAACATCCATTCCGCTGATCACCTCCCCAAAGACCGTATATTGGCCATCGAGAAATGCACAATCCGCCACGCAGATAAAAAACTGTGATCCTGCGCTATGGGGATCTTGGGCCCGAGCCATTGAGAGCGTGCCTCGCTTGTGCGGGCGATCATTAAATTCCGCCTCTAGCCGATATCCTGGTCCACCCGTTCCATGCGTGGAGCGATCGAGGTTTCTGCTATTTGGATCTCCCCCTTGAATCATGAATCCAGGAATGACTCGATGAAAAGTTGTTCCGTCGTAGAAGCCTTCACGGGCAAGCTTTAAAAAATTAGCCACATGTCGAGGTGCCACATCGGGGAAAAATCGCAGGACGATTTCACCCCACGGTTCCGACCCTTGAGACACAGAAATAATCGCCTGCGGTTCTTCTCTTGTGTCCTGTATATTCATGACTTCCACTCCTTAAGTTATTCTAAAAATAGGGACCAGTGGGCCGTTGTTGTGTCCCAAAACCCTGGCTAATATCAATCCAATGTTCTCCCCCATCTTCGCTGCGAAATGCGCCGGCACTCGTCCCCACGTACAAATGTCCCTCGTCTGTCCTGATCAACACCTGGACGGATAATTGTGTCAACCCTCCATTGACTGCTATCCACGGGCTGTCTTCGGAAGTCGCCTTAAAAATCCCTCGACCCGTAGCCACAAGAACCCCCTGTTCGACAGGAATGATCCCGCGGATAGAGTCATTGGGAAGCGTGCGCCCCCAAGGCCGCCATGATCGGCCAAAATCCTCGCTGCTAAAAATTCCCCCATCTTGGGTCCCGACATAGATACGCTGTTCGTCCTGTACAGCAAGAATGCGAATGAACTTATGGGACAACCGTTCTCGTGGATCAATCAAGTCTTGTCCGACTCGAATCCATCCCGACTCTCCAGGGTTCCGCAGATCAACCCAGTAAAGACCTTGACCGGCTGTCCCGGCAAACAGAGTAGATGATCCCACCATCACTAAGCTTGAAACCAAGCTCTGGTCAAGCCCCTCGGCCACAACTTCCCACTGTTTGTCGCGTTCCACCCAGCGATAGACTCCTCGGCCGGTTCCCGCAAAAATTTCCTGCTCATGCATGAGCAATGTCTTCACTTCTACGCGTTTGAGCCCTCGATTAATCGCCTCCCAGCCTTCATGGGAAGGGGTGGTACGGAAGACTCCCCCCATGACTGTTCCTGCATAGATCAGTCCACGATGATCCACCCCCAGGCAGAGAATAAACCCATCCGTCAGACCGGCATTGAACGGCTCCCAAGTCCGTCCTCGATCGACGCTGCGGAAAACCCCCATTCCAAATGATCCGGCATAAAGTTCGCCGCGAGGTGTCGCCACAATCGCCTGGATGCTCGGAGACAACAATCCTTGTGGGCCTTGTGGGGTAAGCAATTCTCGATGTCCCGGTGGTGAGGCAGCTATGGCGAAAGAGACAGTCCCTGCCCATTCACCGGCGATGATAAAGAAGAGTAACACTATCCCTCCATAGCCCCTTATACCCGCTAAGACTGAGGAATCTCGAGACATAGCTAACCCCTTTTAAGACATTGATACGGCGCTATAGAATACGATGACCAGCGGTTTCCGATGAATAAGGCTCTGGTCTCACCTCACCTTGCGATACGCTCGAATCAGCTTGCTGTGTCGATGGTGCGGAGTCACCGCGGCCAAACCATTTCGCCCCCAAGATCCCGATTTCATACAGCACCATCAGCGGAATGGCCATCAACATCATGGTAAATAGGGTCGCATCCGGGGTAATGATGGCCGACAGAATCAACGCCACCAAGGCAGCATGTTTGCGATAGCGCATGAGGCTGGCCGGTGAGACCAACCCCACTCGCGAGAGCAAGGTGAGCGCAAGCGGCAATTCAAACGCAAACCCAAAAGCCAAAAGAAATTTTACGTTGAAATCGACATAAGTCCCTACCGCCAATTCCGGAGCTAATTCCCGCTCCAAACCAAAGGTGACAAAAAAGTTGATCACCAATGGAAGAATCACAAGATTACAAAACACCAATCCAAGCACAAAAAATCCGGACGCCAAGAAAAACAAAGGAATGGCCCATTTCTGCTCGCGAGGCAGCAGCGCAGGTTGAATAAATTTCCAGAACTGATGCAGCATGACGGGAAAGCTCGCCACGACCCCAGCGAGAAAGGAAATCTTGATGGACGCGAACAACGCTTCTGCAGGACCGTAAAATAATAAGTCGTCGGCGAATGGCCGCTTGAACCAGTTAATCAACACGTCAGCAAACGAAAACGCCACCACAAAGGCTACCATAATAGTCGCCCCCACAATGAGGAGACGTCGTTTTAACTCGGCGAGATGTCGGCTCAACGGATGAAGGACTGCGGCCATCGATCACCTTGACAGCGGGACGTTTCCCATGCCGACTGTTTCTGTCTTCTGACTTTCATGATGACGCGGCATGTTCCTGGGATCGCCGATAATTGCGAATCAATTCGGCCATCCGATCTTTTTTTCCCAATTTTTCCTTTTGAATCTGTTTTTTCAACAACTCCTCTTGAGGAGTAAGGATGTGATGTTTCAACAATTCTTGGAGTTCGGCATCCAACCGATGATGAGCCTCTTCCAACTCGCGAAACGTAGGATCGGTCGAGCGAAGGTAGTCGGCAATTTGTTCATCCGTGAGCATCAGGACCCTCCTTCCTCTGATTATAGGGTTGACACACAGACCTCGCGCTTTGCTCGATGCTGACCTCCGAAGTTTCTCTAGAAGAAGACAGGCTTTCTTCTCTTAGCATCAAGATTGCATCCTCCTGAGGGCTTGTATAATAAGCAACACGCCGGCCATATTCCCGAAATCCTAATTGTTGATACAACGCCTGCGCTCCCACATTGGATGCGCGAACCTCAAGACAAGCTTTTGTCGCCCCTTGAGCCTTGCCATAGGCAAGACAGGCCGTGACTAACTGCCGTCCGATGCCTTGTCTCCGAACGGAAGGATGCACAGCGAGGTTCATGATGCGAATCTCTTCAAAGACAACCCAAAAACAAATATAGCCTACCAGGAAAGACGGGCGATCTTGTTCACGCACCTCACGTGCGATCAAACAATGACCAAAGGGATTCTCGCTCCAGTCCTTTTCAAACATGGTTCGGGTCCAGGGCACAGGGCAGGCAAGTTGGTCAAGAGCGACCACTTCATCGAGATCACCTTTTGAAGCTGGTAGAATTCGAACTTGAACCGATGACGAGGTCACCATCGTTTCGCTCAACGGCTGTTCTGAATGCCCATAGTATTCGACTTCCAGTATACCTCAGCTCGGGCAGGTTGGACATACCGGGGTCCCACCCCAACCTCCGCAAGTTGCCCCCAAGAAAACCGCCGGACACTCGCTCGAGCGATACTCACAGCCGAAGCCCTCATCACAGCCTCCTCGGCAGGTTCACAAGCCAAACTTCCCAACTCAGCAGACAGCATTTCCC
>RFGT01000038.1 GCA_003696975.1 Nitrospirota bacterium
CTCCTACTCCCTCGGCTGCGGCTGAGGCGATTTCTCCGGATCGAGAGGAGTTGAATCGGCATCTGCGGGCATTGCACGACCGGCTCCTCCACAGGATGGTTCGCCTGATGGATGGATATCGCGCCAAGGTTCATCATGCGCGGCAACTGCTCCCTGATCCACTCCTGCTCGTGCATCGCCGGGCCCAGCGGCTGGATGAGCTGGACCACCGGTTGCGCATGGCAATCAAGGGTGTCCCGGGTCAATGGCGGCCTCGGGTTCACCTATTGCTTTCACGGCTCTTGCTTCGGGGGCCGCGTCAACGCATTTATGGCGCAATGGTCTTGATCCCGCAACTGACCACGCGCTTGCGACGGGCCATGCCCGTGCACCTTTCCAGGAAACGCCATCACCTGAACACGCTGAACGCCTCCTTGCATACCTTGAGTCCACTGGCGATCCTCTCCCGCGGTTATAGCGTGTTGGAGTCAATACCGGAGCGACATCTCATTACCAGTGTTCAGGATGTCGCCGTGGCCGCGCAGGTGCGCGCCTATGTACGGGATGGACACTTGCGGTGTGTGGTCGATGAAATTCATGCAGGTCTGCATCCCTGTGACGCTTCATGACTGTATCTCATGGAGAGGTAACCTCCCCTTGACCTCCCTTCACTCTGGCGTATAATGACATTTCTCACCGCTAAAAACGGCGTATTGAACTAAAGGGAAAAGACGCGGTAAAAGGGAGTGAAGAAAGAAAGCAAATGGCGAAAGGGTCGAGAAGAACGTTTCTCCATTTTCCTCGCACATGAGCGAATGCTCATGGCGCGGAAGTGAGGTATCGATGGCCAATTTGAAATTTGAAGAAGCGCTGGCGAGACTTGAGACCATTGTGGCCGAGTTGGAAAAAGGGGATCTGCCCTTGAACGACTCCCTCAAGATTTTTGAAGAAGGGATTCGCCTTTCCAAAACCTGTCTCAAAATGCTTGATGATGCTGAACGAAAAGTCGAGGTGATTGTTCAAGAGCAAGACGGCAAGAAACGTCTCCGAGCTTTTTCCCTAGACTCCGAGGTATCTTCTTCCCCTGACGAGGCACAATCGAGTTCTGCCCCATCCTAACGGCCCTCTCTTTGTTTCAGTCACATGCGGTGTCGAGTCTCCTCCCATGCCACGGCCTGACGTTATGGCAGTCGGTTCCAAAAGGGAAAAGCAGCGCTTGGATGGCATCCTTGTCAGTCGAGGTCTGGCGCCAAGTCGCGAGCAGGCTGGCCGGCTGATTCTTGCCGGTGCGGTTCGCGTGGATGGTGTGCGGGTGGATAAACGGGCGCGACTCGTGGACCCGCATGCCAGCATCGAGGTGATCACCGCGCCTTTCCCCTATGTCAGTCGCGGCGGCGCCAAGCTCGCCGCGGCCCTTGATGTCTGGAACATTTCCTGCCACGGCCAAGTTGGGCTCGACGTGGGCGCCTCCACCGGCGGGTTTACCGATTGCCTGCTCCAGCGAGGAGTTGCCCGGGTCTATGCCGTGGACGTGGGCTATGGGCAATTAGCCTGGTCGATCCGACAAGATCCCCGCGTGGTGGTCTTAGAACGCCAAAACATTCGCTATCTTCCGCTTTCAACCATCCCGGAGCCAGTCACGATAGCGGTCGTTGATGTCTCGTTCATCTCACTCACTCTGGTGATCCCATGTGTGGTGAAATTTCTCGCGCCTCGCGCGGTCCTCATTGCCTTGGTGAAGCCCCAATTTGAGGTAGGGGTCCAACACGTGGGGCGCGGCGGGATTGTGCGGGATGCCGGGCTGCGCGAACAGGCGGCCCAGCGCGTGCGCCACTGCGCCGAAGCTCTAGGCTTTCGCCCTATTGGCATGATGGAATCGCCCATCTGTGGAAAGAAGGGCAATCGCGAGCTCCTTCTCGGATTTCTCTGGGAAGGCGGATCCCCCTCGCAGGAATGCCACGCGCCAGCATGAAAGTCTTAGTCACGGGAGGAGCGGGATTTATTGGATCCCACGTCGTGGACCAATTGGTCCGAGAAGGCCATGAGGTCGTTGTGGTGGACAACCTCTCCACGGGCAGACGAAAGAATCTCAACCGGGCTGCCCGGTTTTATAAAGTGGACATCGTGAGTGACCGGCTCAAAAGAGTGTTGCGAAAAGAGCGGCCCATTGTACTCATTCATCTGGCGGCTCACCGACATGCCCGACAGGCGGCGCGGGATCCCCTCCTGCCGGCCGAGGTGGATCTCTTGGGGTCGTTAAACGTCCTGGAACATGCCGTGCAATATGGAACTCGTAAAGTCATCTTTGCCTCATCCGGGAATCATGTCTATGGTGAGCCGCACGCCTTGCCCGTGTCCGAGAGCCATTCTCTCCGCCCCCACACAAAGACGGGCATCAGCAAGCTGGCGGTCGAACAGTACATCGGCCATTATCACCGGCATGCGGGTATCGGGGCTGTGATTCTGCGGCTGAGCAATGTGTTTGGTCCCCGGCAGCGAGCCGACCATGCTCCGGGGGTGATTGCCACTTTCGCCACGCAGATGGTTCACGGGGAGCAACCGTTCATCCATGGCAATGGGCTTCAGACAAGGGACTATATCTATGTCCGCGATGTGGTTGATGCCGTGATGGCCGTGCTAGATCCGCCGATTCAAGGGACGTATAATGTCGGCACGGGGCGAGAGACCACCGTTAATGAAATCTTTCGCCACGTGAAAGCGCTCACGCAGGCCCCATGCAAGGAGCTGCATGGGCCTGCTCGGAAAGGTGAAATTCCGCGAATGGCCCTCGATAGTTCCAAATTACATGAAGACACGGGATGGGAGCCGGCGGTCTCGCTCCTTGAGGGGTTGGAGGAGACCGTCCGGTTTTATCAGCAGGTGCGGTAGCATGCAGGGCCTGCGGGCCTCGCATGACACCAGGGGGCAGATAGTCCGAAAACCCCCTTACCGATACCGAGGAACAGAAGGATCAATTTCCACGGACCAGGCGTCGATGCCCCCGATCAGATTTTTTACGTTGGAAAATCCCTGCTGGAGTAAAAAGCCGACAGCATCGGCGCTTCGCATCCCTCGGTGACAATATGCGACAATCTCGGCGTTCCGATCCAACTGATCCAGCGATTGCGGCAAGCTGCCCAAGGGAATCAGCACGGAGCCGTCTATTTTGGCTAAGGAATGTTCATGGGGCTCGCGCACATCGAGAAGAAAAATTTTATCGCCTCTATCTAAACGTTCTTTGAGTTCACGAACCGTGATCGTGTAACTCATGGTGGCACCTCCTTGCTTGTCTCTCACGTCATCTTAGTCTTGGGTTTCTCGGACTGTCAATGTGTCGGTCTACTGAAGAGGGCTTCTGGAACGGCTGATGATGCCAACGCCTGTCATTTCGATTAACAAGATTGGCCAATATGTTGGTCAGCCGGTGATGATTCGGGGATGGGTGCGACACCATCGCTCGAGCGGCAAGATCCAGTTTGTGACGGTTCGTGATGGAACCGGCGATCTCCAGGCCGTGCTCAGTAAAAGCACGGTGGGAGACGCCTGCTTTGCACGAGCGGCCCATGTGACGCAGGAATCGTCGGTCATCATGCACGGGATTCCCCGGGCGGACTCCCGAGCCCCCGGCGGGTATGAATTGGAAGTGAGGGATATGGAAATCTTGCAAATAGCCGAGCCCTTTCCGATTCAGCCCAAGGAACACGGGGTCGGGTTTCTCATGGATCACCGGCATCTCTGGTTGCGGTCCAGCCGGCAGCAGGCCATTTTGAAAATCCGCCATGAAATTGTGAAAGCCGCACGGCGCTTTTTTGATGACCGGGAGTTCGTACTCGTGGACACGCCCATCTTTACACCTACGGCCTGCGAAGGGACGACCACCCTCTTTCGCACCCAGTACTTCGAGGAGACCGCCTATTTGACGCAGAGTGGCCAGTTGTATGGCGAGGCGGCAGCCATGGCTTTTGGCAAGGTCTACTGCTTTGGCCCAACGTTTCGGGCGGAAAAATCCAAGACGCGCCGCCATCTCATGGAATTCTGGATGGTCGAGCCGGAAGTGGCGTTCGCGGGGCTGGACGAGATCATGGCCTTGGCCGAGGAATTTGTCGCCAGCGTGGTGGAGGCGGTTTTGACGCACCGGCGAGAGGAATTGGCTCTGCTGGAGCGAGATGTGGCCAAGCTGGAGGCCGTCGTTCCCCCTTTCCCTCGGGTGACCTATCATGAAGCCGTGGATCTGCTGCATGCCCGTGGATCGCCGATCCAGCCCGGGTCGGATTTTGGCGCGGAGGATGAAACGAAACTGTCCCAGCAGTTCGACAAGCCGGTGATTGTCCACCGCTATCCCGCTGCGATTAAGGCCTTCTACATGCAACCCGATCCTGTGTATCCTGAGCTCGCGCTGTGCATGGACATGCTGGCGCCCGAGGGGTATGGAGAAATCATCGGCGGCGGACAACGCATCCACGACTACGAGCTGCTTCGCAAGCGCCTGCACGAGCATCAGCTCTCCGAGGAAGCGTTTCGCTGGTATCTGGATCTCCGGCGGTATGGGACTGTTCCTCATGCCGGGTTCGGGATGGGAATTGAACGGGC
>RFGT01000039.1 GCA_003696975.1 Nitrospirota bacterium
ATCGTTTTCTTAAAAGAACACTTCTCAGTCTTGTTGGCCGAGCGTAAGGAGAGAAATGTCAATGGCTCAGGAAAAAGATCTTAAGACCATTTTGAGCAAACTCCGTTATACCGATGATGCCAAGGTCGTCCAACAAATCACGGAGCAGATACAACAGGTCCAGGCTCGCATGGCTGGGATCCGCCACAAGCTTGTGGTCATGAGTGGGAAGGGTGGCGTCGGCAAAAGCATGATTACGGTCAACCTTGCGCTGGCGTTGGCTAGGCAGGGGTTGCGTGTCGGCGTGCTCGATGTTGACTTGAATGGACCCTGTGTCCCTCGCTTGCTGGGAATGAAGGGTCAATTACTGACCGTTACTCCAAACGGTGCAGTGCCACCTACAGGTCCCTATGGGATCAAAGTGGCCTCGATGGATTTCCTTGTGAAAGAATCAGCCCCTGTGCGATGGAACGGCCCTATGGATGTTAGTCCCGTCTGGTTGGGTGTGATGGAGATGAATGTCATACGGGAGTTTCTTGCTGACATCGTCTGGGGGGAGTTAGACTATCTGTTGGCTGATTTGCCTCCTGGTGCTGCAGCCGACAAGCCGCCAGTCCTGACGGGATTTTTGCCGGATTTGGCAGGAGCGATTGTGGTAACAACCCCCTCCGAAGTAGCCTCTCAGGTAGTTCAGAAATCCATTGGATATGCCACCGAACTCGGACTGACCGTGCTGGGAATCGTGGAAAACATGAGTCAGTATCGATGTCCATCGTGTGGTGCTGAACATGAGTTGTTTGAGGGAGACACGCAAGGCCTGTGTGAGGCGCTCAATATCCCACTGCTGGGCCGAATTCCGTTCGATCGCACATTTGCGAAGACCTTTGACAAGGGGATACCCTTGTTGGACGACACTCATCCAACCATCCAGCGTTTTCAAGAGATTGCGGGGCGTATCCAGACCCTACTTGATTATAAGAAGGTGCTGGCCCAACGGCTTTAAACACTAAGACGTGAGCGGAGCAGGTACAGCACATGCCTCGGACAACTTATAATCGCCTAAACTAGGAGAGAATGACTATGAAATTTGTCTGCCTCAAGTGTGAGACCTACATGACGTTTGAAAAGGTTGAAAAACCAGCCGAGGGATCGCTTGGCGTCTTCTTTTCATGCCCTTCATGCCAAGCTTCATTTTCCATGGTGACCAATCCCGGGGAAACCCAGATGGTGAGTTCGCTGGGCGTGCAACTTGGGGGGAGAGCAGCTCCGGCCTCTCCGTTGGAAATGACCAGGCAAACGCTCCGCGAAGAAGTGGGAACCGGAACCAAGGAGATGGCGGCTTACCTCAATGAAAAAATTCTCGCTGGTCAATCAGCTACTGCAGAAGCTGATTCCACCCAGAAGGCTGAGCAGTCGGCGAGCGGCTGTCCATTCTCTGCGATGGTGGCACAAATGGGATTGACGTCCGGGGGGCAATCTACATCATCTGCAGAACAAGCGACCCCGCTGACATGGACACCAGAGGCAAAAGAACGCCTTGAACGCCTTCCTAGTTTTGTCCAGCCAATTGTACGAAGCAGTGTGGAGGCGTTTGCGAGAAAGCAGGGGTATACCACGGTCACGCTTCAGGTCATGGATGATTCCAAGCAGGCTTCAAGTGGGGTCACCTGGACGAGAGAAGCGGAACAGCGTCTGGAAAATATCCCAGATTTTATTCGTCCCATGGCCAGGCGAGAGATTGAGCGGCTAGCCAAGGAACGAGGCACTGATACTGTGACGGTCCAGGTTATGGACGAAGCTAAAGAAAAATTCATGAAATTCATGTAAGCGCCTTTGGATGTTCTAGCTGGAGTCCTGACGAAAATCATTTTCTCTGTGTGGTTGAAAGCGAGACTGATTGGAGTAAGGGATCTTCTTCAGAATGTGAGAGAGAGGGTGGGGAAGTGGGATCCCGCATGAGCGAAGGAGACAGACAACGAGTCGCAGCGGAAACCCAACGATTGTGAGATAGTCTCCTTCAATCCACTCAATAAGCCAGTCCCCGTTTTGAATGGCATACCCTCCGGCTTTATCCCTCCAAAGTTCGGTCGCAACGTACCGAGCAATCTCTTTATCGCTCAACGGCTTGAGTTGAACAATGGCGGTATCTACCGCAGTGCGAGAGAAATGAGCGTGATGGTGGACCAGAGCGATCCCTGTGTGGACCCGATGGACACGCCCTTGTAATCGGCGGAGAATAACCGTCGCCTCTTGGGCATTTTGAGGCTTGCCAATCATCTCTCCATCGAGTTCGAGAAGGGTATCGCCTCCAAGGACGGGGTGTGCTGGAAATCGGGCAGCTACAGACTGGGCTTTTTCGAGCGCGAGCTGCTGCACCTGGTCAACAGGTGCAACGTGCCGAGAGAAGGCTTCGGAAACCTGAGGAGCGACGACTTCGAAAGGAATCTGGAGAAGGGCAAACAGTTCCTGGCGGCGTGGAGAAGTCGAAGCCAGAATAACGGACGGGGTAGCCATCACGAATGTGTGGGAGTCATGCCAGCCCTGTTTGTCCCGCAACCCCCTAGTTGATTTGGATGAAAGAAGGCGGCGTCATCGAAGTGGGCAGAGTGGCTCTTGAGTACATCATCGAGAAGGTAGTGCATGTCCTTGGCAGAAGAGACTCGATTCATACTCGCGCGGAGTGAGGCGGCAGAGGGAAATCCTGTGCAATACCGGGTGAGATGCTTGCGCATGCAGAAGAACCGCTTCTGTCCGAACATGTGTTCAAACCATTGTGCGTGTTCGACCATCAAGCGGAAGCGATCTGTGAGAGAGGGAAGGCCTTGAACATCTCGCAGGTCGGTTTCTTGGATGACAGCTTGTCGTATCTGTGCAGTGTGTTGAAAGATCCAGGGATTGCCCCAGGCTGCCCGCCCAATTAGGATCCCATCGACACCGCTTTCGCGAATCCGCCTCACCGCATCACGTGGTGAACGGATGTCCCCGTTCCCCAAGACCAGAATCCCACGGGCGTGAAGTATAGGGCACACCTGAGCAATGGCTTCCCAATTGGCTTCACCACGGTACAGTTGCGTCAGCGTGCGGCCATGAACGGTAATGAGGTCTGGATTTCCTTGACTCAGACAGGCACCCCATTCCTGCATCATGATGGTGTCATAACCGAGTCGAGTTTTCACCGAGACTGGAATGATGCGTCGTGATATGTCTGGTCTGCCCCATTTGGCATTGGAGAAGTGGATGCAATCCACGACTGATTGAGGTATACCCGCGGCCGACAAGGCTTGACCAGCGGCCCAATCGAGAATACCCTGGCGAGTCGAAGCAAGAATTGAGAGGGCCAGCTCTGGCGTGCGGATCAATCCAGCGCCACTTCCGGCGGAAGCGACGGTTTTGGATGGGCACCCCATGTTGATGTCGATCCCGTCAAATCCAAGGGCACACACAATGTGGGCGGCCTGGTAAAATCGTTCAGGGGAGTTTCCGTACAGTTGGGCCACAATAGGTCGTTGCAACTCGGTATAGCAAAGAGCATCGAATGCTCGAGGATGGCCTTCTGTTAACTCGTGTACATGCGTGAATTCCGTAAATATCACATCCGGACAGCCGTGCCGTGCGATAATTTCGCGAAATGCGGCATCGGTGATCCCATCCATTGGTGACAGCCCAATGATGGGTCGAGGGAGACGATGCCAAAAATTAGCGGTGGGACCGTCCAACCAGTCTGGTTCCTTCGAATTGAGTTCTGCCCGCGAGTTGCCGAAAACATGACAACGTCTGACCATCTCGAGCGTAGAGTTTAGATGCTGCATGGATTATATTGTCTCTGTATCGGAAAGGGCTTGCAACATCCCTTGCGGCAGGGGTGGAGGTCCGTATCCACAGAGACAGGGGTAAGGTGGATTGACTGTAACGGCATCCAAGATTTGACAAATATGACTCGACTCGCATGATGCACGCAGAACCCACTCCCACCGAGCAATCTGTTGATACCGCACGTATCCTCCTCCAAAAGGTCCAGGAGTTGTTGACACATCCTGCTGATGAATTGAAGACCGTCTTGATTCGAGAGATGCTGGAGGGCGTGCTCAAACTCTATGAAATGCCTATCGAGCTATTAGACATTAAGATCTTAAACCGGGCATTCAAAGAACTCCGCTATGCGTTTCGTGTGTTTCATCCATACCATGCCATTCCCAAGGTGAGTATATTTGGATCAGCCCGCACATCGCCGGACGATCCTACCTTTCAGTTGGCCGTGCGATTCGCTCACCTGCTGAGTCAGAGAGGCTTCATGGTCATTACCGGTGCGGGAGAGGGCATTATGTGGGCGGGACACCAAGGAGCTGGCAAGGAGCGAAGCTTTGGGGTCAATATCATGCTGCCCTTTGAACAGGTGCCGAATCCTACGATCGCCAATGATCCAAAACTTGTAAATCTCAAATATTTCTTTACCCGCAAGCTCTTGTTTGTCCGAGAATCTCACGCTACAGCCTTATTCCCCGGCGGGTTCGGAACGTTGGATGAAGCCTTTGAGGTATTGACGCTTGTTCAGACAGGGAAAGCCAATCCTGTCCCCATCGTCTGTTTGCAAGCGCCAGAGTCGGATTATTGGGATCGGTGGTATGAATTCCTCAAAAAGGAACTGGTGGGCCGCCGGTTCATCGCGGAGTCAGACTTAGCGCTGTTTAAAATTTTTACTCATGAAGAGCCGGCAGTTCAGGAAATCCAAACGTTTTATCGCAATTATCATTCGATTCGATTCGTGAACGATGAACTCGTCGTACGCATCAAGCACCCGCTTACCTCTGGCCAGCTTGCACAACTACACCGGACGTTTAGTGATCTGCTGGCTCGGGGAACATTTGTCCAGCGCGGCCCCTTGCCAGAAGAGCTGGACGAACCTGCTCTCGCCGAACTTCCGCGGGTCGTGTTTCACTACCATCGTCGCGATGCGGGACGGTTGCGCCAGTTCATCGACTGGCTCAATGCCCAATCAAGTGAGCAGGACACCAATTCAACAACCTCCTGCGTGGATGTTGAAAATTGAGCTGTAAGGCATTTCGTTGTCTGACGAACTCATGGTATGGTGACAGGTGACCATATGGACGCAACCCTCTCGATGCCGCAATCTCCTCCAGCCCATAGTCCAGATGTTGTTCTGTATCATGCTGATTGCGCCGACGGGTTTGGCGCGGCCTGGGCTATTTGGAAGCGCTTTCCAACCGCTCAATATGTGCCGGTGAAACATGGATTCGATCCACCGCCAGGATTAGAGGGACGTCATATTGTGCTAGTCGACTTCAGCTATCCCCGAGAGACTGTTGAACGCTTGGCAGCCGCCGCCGCGAGTCTACAGATCTTGGATCACCATGTGACGGCTCAAGCGACATTGGCTGATTTGCCGTACGCTCATTTCGATATGAAAAAAAGCGGAGCAGTTCTCGCTTGGGAGTGGGCCCACAGAGAGCCACCTCCTTGGCTGCTACGGTATATTCAAGATAAGGATTTGTGGGAATGGCGCCTTCCTCAGAGCCGAGCGATTAATGCGGCCCTGGCTTCTTACCCCTTCGATTTTGGTGTATGGGATCAATTGGAGCAGCACGTTCTGGAAGTCGAGGGCCTTGCCATTCTTCGGTACGAACAGGCACTGCTTCCCAAGATTATTGAGGAAGCGGTATTGGTCTCCTTTGAGGGTTGCACAGTCCCGGCTGTGTATAGCCCGATCCTTAATAGCCATATTGGGGAACGCCTGTGCGACAGCTATCCGTTTTGTATTATTTGGCATCAACGTGAAGGACGTCGATATTTTAGTCTTCGTTCCAAACCAGGAACAGTAGATGTCTCTGCCATCGCAGCGCGCTACGGTGGGGGAGGACATGTGAATGCAGCGGGATTTTCTCTTCCCCTGACTTCAGAGGAACGCTCGCTATTAAATCCATTTGAGGGAATTTCGTTGGTCCCTCTGAAGTAATGTCTGCCTCTCCTCACTGGTGTGATCTCATGTGAAGCTCTGGGATCCGGTATGATTCCTCTGCATGACGACAATCCCACTGAAATTACTCCCGTGGTGACAATTGGGCTCATTGTCACGTGCGTGCTGGTCTTTCTCTATCAAGTCTCGTTGCCATACCCGCAAAGCCAAGCCTTTATTTATCAGTACGGGGCTATTCCTGCAGTGGTGTTGGGGTATGCGGAATTGCCGCCGGAATTGCGCTCGTTGCCTCCCTATGGAAGCCTTGTGTCATGCATGTTTTTGCACGGGGGATGGATGCACCTGATTGGGAATATGCTGTATCTATGGATCTTTGGGAATAATATCGAAGATTCCATGGGGCATCTCCGATTCATCGTGTTTTATGTGACATGTGGGATTCTTGCCGCCTTGAGTCATGCGTTTATCGATCCCATGTCTGAAGTTCCTATGGTGGGGGCCAGCGGGGCGATTTCCGGAGTGTTAGGAGCTTATTTGCTCCTCTTTCCGCGCGCCCAAGTGATGGTGCTCATACCCCTAGGGTTTTTTACGAGAATCATGTATGTTCCTGCTGCACTAGTCTTAGGACTGTGGTTTCTGATGCAGGTTCTGAGTGGGGGAATGAGTTTAGGTCGTCAAGGGGGAGGAGTCGCGTTTTTTGCGCATATTGGCGGATTTCTCGCCGGCATGCTGTTGATTGGGTTCTTCAAACATCCACATGTCAGGTTTTTCAATCCTCCTCATCCCCATTCACGTTCCTGGGAGGAGTGGTAAAATCAAGAGCATACTTCATGCAAACGTTGGCTTTTGGGAAAAGCCCTCTTGACAAAAACGCTTATGCGCATTATAGTCCAAAGCTTTGGAAGGTGATGGTTCTTTGACAATTCTATAGCTGAAAAGACACAGCAGTGCATTGGAGAGGCGGCCCTTGTCCTAAGGAATTTGAGTTGAGAGTTTGATCCTGGCTCAGAACGAACGCTGGCGGCGCGCCTAACACATGCAAGTCGAACGAGAGGCCGTAGCAATACGGTAGTACAGTGGCGAACGGGTGAGTAATACATGGGTAACCTACCTTCGAGAGGGGGATAACCAGCCGAAAGGTTGGCTAATACCCCATACGCTTCCGGTCCTTCGGGTAAGGAAGGAAAGCTGCATCAGATGATGTGGCGCTCGAAGATGGGCTCATGGCCTATCAGCTAGTTGGTAGGGTAATGGCCTACCAAGGCAACGACGGGTAGCTGGTCTGAGAGGACGATCAGCCACACTGGCACTGAGACACGGGCCAGACTCCTACGGGAGGCAGCAGTGAGGAATATTGCGCAATGGGCGAAAGCCTGACGCAGCGACGCCGCGTGGGGGAAGAAGGTCTTCGGATTGTAAACCCCTTTTAGGAGGAAAGATGGGGTGGTTACACCACTCGGACGGTACCTCCAGAAAAAGCCACGGCTAACTTCGTGCCAGCAGCCGCGGTAATACGAAGGTGGCGAGCGTTGTTCGGATTTACTGGGCGTAAAGAGC
>RFGT01000040.1 GCA_003696975.1 Nitrospirota bacterium
CAGGAACTCGGGCTGCTTGCTGAATACGCCTTCCCGTGAGGTATTCTTTTGGTGACATGCGAGTCAGACAAATAAAATGCATCAAGCGAAGGAACGAGCAGTCATGAAGAATGTTGTGAGGTCGAGGAAAGGGTTGTTCTAACACCCATGGTCGTTGGGATTATTTCAGATACACATGGGTTGGTGCGGCCTGAAGCGTTGGAGAAACTTAGCGGGGTCTCGCTGATTCTTCATGCCGGGGATATTGGAACCCCTGAGGTCCTCACGGCGCTGGAGGCGGTAGCGCCGGTGGTGGCGGTTCGAGGCAATAACGATCGGGGAACGTGGGCGGAGAAATTGCCAGCCACCGAGCTTGTCCAGGTCGGGGCTCATTGGGTGTATCTGCTCCATGAGTTAGACCGGCTGGATCTTGATCCCTCCGCCGCACAGATCTCAGCCGTTATCTATGGGCATTCACATCGGCCGATGGCCGAGTATCGAAAAGGCGTGCTGTTTCTGAATCCCGGCAGTGCTGGCCCTCGGCGATTCACGCTGCCTGTTGCCGTGGCCTGCTTGCTTGTGGAGAATGGATGCCTCACCTACGAAATTCATGAACTTCCTGATTAACCGCGAGGTCGAGTACTTTAGCGAGCCTGCGTTTTTGTTGCTCCTTTGCAAGAACGACACTGACGCGGAATCATCGTCCAGAGAAAGCTCGACTCAGGGAAGTACCCAAATGACGCTGAAATACCACTAGCTTCAAGAGTTGGAGTTAAAGAAATAGGGCTTTCACGAGTTCGGAGATGCTGCGCTGGAGATCCGGATCGTCGGTGATAGGCCTGACAATTGCCGCCTCACAGGCGCGATGGGGATGGACGCCTTGCCGGATGAGTGTGCCGGCATAGATTAACAGACGTGTACTCACGCCTTCTTCCAGCCCGTGAGAGCGAAGGGTTCGCACCTTTTCGCCAAGTCGGACGAGTGTGCGCGCAATATCTTGAGAGACGTGGGCTTCGTGAGCCACGATTCGCGTTTCGATGTCGGGTGGAGGATAGGTAAATTCAATAGCCATGAACCGTTGCTTGGTGCTCTGTTTCAGGTCTTTAAGCACGCTCTGGTAGCCTGGGTTATAGGAAATGATCAGCATGAACTCATCCACCGCCTCGATAATCTGCCCTCGTTTTTCAATGGGGAGTAGGCGGCGATCGTCACTCAGGGGATGAATGATGACGGTTGTGTCTTTTCGGGCTTCGACGATCTCATCGAGATAAACGATGGCTCCATGTTTCACCCCCAACGTTAACGGCCCATCAACCCACACGGTTTCGTCTCCCCGCAGAAGATAGCGCCCAACCAGATCCGAGGCTGTAAGATCCTCATGGCAGGCAATAGTGATCAAAGGGCGGCCCAAACGGTAGGCCATGTATTGAACAAATCTGGTCTTACCGCACCCCGTCGGCCCTTTAAGCATGACAGGCATTCGGTTTTGCGCCGCAATGGAAGCGAGGCCCACTTCACCATTCACCTCTGCATAAAATGGCTCCTCTGTGAGCCGGTATTGCTCAATGTCGAATTCTTTTCCCTTCATGATAGCCCACGGTGTTGCAGCTCAACATTCCGCATAGGGAGAAGCCATTATACTGAGAGGACTTCGGTGGGGACAAGCCGGTATATGAAGTCGATAAGTCAGGAGCGAGTCGCGAGATAATTCTGTACCAAGTGGATTGGATGGTAGGCCCGTTTAGAGCTGGCCAGGGATGCGAGACCGGAATCGTCCATGGTGTTTGTGAAAAGATATTGCCCGTGCTCCCGGCAGAATTCTCGAAAGAGATACTGGGCCGCGCCAGCGATCGTTCGGTCGGCGACTTCGAGAAGCACGCAGAAGACTTCCGGCGTGCGAGGGAAACCAAACGTATAGGCGACAATGGTTCCACCAAGACTCAGGACGCGACCAGTTAACCCAAGGGCATCGTGGTGAGTCAGCACTTCCGCGTGAGCTCCACGAGCATCGTGTAACAGCATACGGGCTAACATGGCTTCTTGGCAGTCGGATACATGATTCAGGGCATGATGTTTTTGCCTGATCCAATGTTCGCATAGCCGGAGGCAGGCCTCTCGATCTTCTTGGCGATAGGAGCGGTACTCTGCCGTATAGGATCGTATGAACCGATTGCACGCTGCCCGCTGCGCCTTATAGCGATTCCCTTTTAATTCGATTAGTGCGCGGGTGCAGTACACATACTCTGCGTCCTTGGGCTTGAGCCGGAATCCCGCGTCTGCGAAGACGGGGACGAGCTCTTCTGGGATATTTTCGATACGCGTCACGGGTGTCCCTTGGTTATGCGTTTCCATGAACGTCCAGATATGGCTCAGGACGGTGATATAGGTCCGCTCCCATGAATGGTGACCAGAAGAGACCGGTGGATTTAACGGGCCCAAGGGAGGAAGAACCATAAACAACCCATCAGCGGACTTGGCAAACACGCACAACCAGCCTTGAACCTCTGCCCATGAATACTCAAGCACCCTGCGCCACATCAGATGTGGGGCGAAAGCCAATGCAGTCAGGGGGCTGCTCGAGAGAAGTGGAGTCTGGGCAATGGCCTGCTCGATGCGCTCCCGATCCCTAAGCGTCAGGGGTGTGCGGATAACAGGGCCAAACATGATCTTGCGAGCCGGACCGCAAGAATTAGTGGACGAGATGGTGCGTGAGACGTTTCAATTCGGCAACGATCACCACATCGTCTTGGTAGCAGGTAATGAGTTTGGGTGTTTGCGCAAGCTGTGCGGCGGTTTCCGGCCCATCAAGTGTAGTAGAGAGATGGTGGGCGTAAACGGCGAGCTCACTGGAAGAAAGAGGGTGAACGGTATGGGGAGAGGTCTGGAGCAGAAAGGGACACTTGCGATCCCATCCCAACAGCACGGTTGTCCTGTCAGGATCCCACATGAGGAGAAATGGGTAAAGCTGGCAATCGAGGGGCCGTACTTCGTAAATTTGGCAATGTTGGGTGAGAGGGTCAAAAGCCGGGCAAATATACCCTTCTGCATGAGGGTGAGGAATAACCGTGATATGGCATCCCTGATGGTCGGAGAAATGAATGGGGGCAAGCCCATGCGCAATGGCCCGGTCAATTTCCTGCATCCGAAAATAGGGCCGCAATGGGCTATTCCGCTCAGGGAATCGACAGCACACTTCACACGTCAGACAAGTCTGCGAGGGAACGAGTTGAGGAACGTTGACCATTGGCAGTGTGCGGGGCGATCGTGACGGCATGGATGGTATCCTACCGTGCCAAGCAAAATGAAACAAGCGGTGTGCCTGTTCGTGTGCACAGCGGGAGGGAGTGTGAAGGGCTTTCCTGCATTGATGGCCGCCTGTTCCCTTGTGTGATTCACGTATGGCATGTTACGATCTCTCGCACGAAGAAGTGCCCTCTCAGAAATAAGGTAGAGCTCTGTCCGGATTCCTAACCGGGGAGCTGAGAGATGTACAGGATAAACGCCGCGCTGTGCCGCCTGAAAGTGCCTGACAATTCATGGCATCCCATCACGCCACCACAGCCATAACAACGACAATGGCCGCGACAACAGAAGGAACAAGGGCCTCCGCCGAGGCGGCCTTGGGTCAAGTCGAAGACTGGCCCGAACGAGGGCGCCGTATTTACCAGGCCTTCCTGACTCAAACCCTGTTCTCGCAACAACATGTGTGGCGGATTGGCCTGCATGCGTTTCCTGTCTCTGAGCAGGATACGCGGTTTTTTCAAACCCTCGGCAACCATTTTCTGGCCTTCTACCGAGCCCTCAATCAGTTGTACTTTGAGAGCGTCAAGGGCACTCAGCCTGTTTGGGTCCATCGATACCTTGATCAAGGGAAGCCGGAATCTCTGGTCGAGTATGCGCGAATGCGGCGGTTTCGCCAAACCCTTCCACTTGTCATCCGGCCGGATCTCATTCCCACAGAGTCCGGCATGATCGTGACTGAGTTGGATGCTGTGCCGGGCGGGATCGGTATCACGGGTTGTTTGGCACAGACCTATGCCGTTGACGATCCCCATCTTATCGGTGGTGCAGAGGGAATGGTGGAGGGCTTTGCGCAGATGCTTCGCTTCCAAAAGGGGTCACGAGCAGGCTGTGTGGCGCTCGTAGTCTCTGATGAGGCTGAACCGTATCGCCCGGAGATGATCTGGCTAGCTCATCGGCTGTGTGAAATAGGGCTGGAGACTTATTGCGTGCATCCCCGAGCGATCACATTCACCGAGCAAGCACTTGTGCTGGATACCCCTAGCGGATCCCGCCCGATAGCGGTGGTGTATCGCTTTTTTGAACTCTTCGATCTGAAAAACATCCCCAAGTCCGAACTCGTGATGTACAGCGCCAAAAAGGATCGGGTCGTGGTCACGCCTCCGTACAAGCCGTGGCTCGAAGAGAAACTGATGTTCGCATTGTTCCATCACCCGCTTCTACAACCATTTTGGGAGAGAACTCTGGGCCCTGAGACCTATTCGCTTCTGAATCAGCTCATCCCCCGAACATGGGTGCTTGATCCCGCCCCCCTACCCCCCATAGCGGTGATTCCTGATTTATTCCTCGATGGCCGAGCAGTGGCCGACTGGCAGGACTTAGCGACGGCCACTCAACGCCAGCGTCGCTATGTCATCAAGCCGTCTGGCTTTTCGGAACTCGCATGGGGGAGCCGTGGAGTGGTTGTCGGGCACGATCTTCCACAAGCCGAATGGGCGGCAGCGTTGCACTACGCCCTGGAGTCATTTGGAACGACCCCATATATTCTCCAGGAGTTTCACAAAGGACGGCTGTACCATGTGTCCTACTTTGACCCTCAGCGCCATACGTGTGAGCTCTTGGAGGGCCGGGTGCGACTGTCCCCTTACTATTTTGTCGTCGGGGATCAAGCGCAGTTAGGAGGGATCTTGGCTACAGTCTGCCCAAAGGACAAAAAAGTGATTCATGGCATGCGCGACGCAATTCTCTTGCCTTGTACCCAGCAAACCGATTTATCGTTATCCTAAAATCCAGGACTTGGTGAAAGGAAGAGTGGAAAGGCGATGGGGCACCTCATGTTATGAGTGTAACAACCTGCACAGTGTGTTGACTGCTGAGGGGAAGGAGCTATGACACTCTATCATACCACCTGGTGCCCAGAATGTGCGTTGGTCCGCCGGAAACTTGATGCCTGCGGGTTCCGCTATGAGAGCGTCATTGTACCGGATTTGCGGCCGCTTCGCCGGCAAGTTTACGAAGTTTCCGGACAATATTATGTTCCAGTGTTAGTGGATGGGACCACCGTCTTGACCGAAACCGAAGAGATCTTAGCCTACTTGGATACATTGTCCCAATCCAAGCAGCCGCCTGCGGGTACCTCGCAAGGCAGCGCGTCACATATCTGATGGCTCTCAGATGAGGAGTAAAGTCATATGGAAGACTGGAAACGGATCTTAGCCGAGAGCGTGACCAAACCACAAGAGTTGGCCGACCATCTTGGTGTTGACCCGAAAGAGATCGAGGATGTCGTCAAGGCCTATCCTATGCGCATTACCCCAACGGTGCTCGCGTTGATCAAGGAGCGAGGGGATGCGATATGGAAACAGGTGGTTCCTGATCCGGTGGAACTAGAAGATAGGGAAGCTCCCGACGATCCGTTGGGAGAGGAGCCCGACAGTCCGGTTCCCCACTTGGTCCATCGGTATCCTGATCGGGTGCTGTTGATGGTGACCAACCAATGTCCGATTTATTGTCGATTCTGCACCAGGAAGCGATTGGTGGGGAAACCAGGGTTTCTCAAGAAGGGCGAATTGGATCAAGCCATTGCCTACCTGCAGGCTCACCCCGAGGTCCGAGATGTCATCCTGTCCGGGGGGGATCCCTTATTGCTGCCTGATCATCTCATCGAACGCATCTTGAAAGCGCTGCGAACAATCCCTCATATCGAACTGATCCGATTCGGCACGCGGGTCCCTGGGGCATTGCCTCAGCGCATCACGCCCGCGCTCTGCGAAATGCTGAAAAAATATCATCCCATCTATATGAATCTGCATTTCAACCATCCCGATGAATTGACCCCGGAAGTCCGAGAAGCCTGTGGCCGCTTGGCTGATGCGGGTGTGCCGCTCGGTGCGCAGACTGTCTTGCTCAAGGGTGTGAACGATGACCCCGACACCATGAAACGGCTGATGCATGCATTATTGGCGACTCGGGTTAAGCCTTATTACTTGTATCAGGCCGATCTCACCAAAGGGACGAATCATTTTCGTACGTCCGTGGAAACCGGCATGCACATCATTCAAGCCCTGCAAGGGCATACAAGCGGGATGGCGGTCCCCCATTTTGTGATCGACGCACCGGGTGGAGGGGGCAAGATCCCGATTCTGCCCAACGAGTATCTCTTGCATCTGGATGAAACGGGTGCCGTGTTGAAAAATTACGAAAACAAAACCTATCACTATCCTCAACCGGAGAGCAGCCGCACGCGGGAATTGCCCATGGTTGGCATTCCCCTGACCGGAGGCTGGTGCGGACACGAACCCGAGTAAAAACATGTCTTCTCAAGCTGACGCCGGCATTCTGCCTTACCAACAAATCCGGCAGCTCATTGCGGACGGCGCCATTTACGCTGAGCCACAGATTGAAGAATGGCAGATCCAACCGGGAAGCCTCGATCTCCGGTTGGGCACCAAAGCCTACCGGCTCTTGAGTAGTTTTCTTCCAGAACAGTCCCCGATCGCCAGTCGCCTGAACATTCACGATCTCTACCATTCTGATCTCGTGATGTACGAAATGGACCTTCGACAAGGCGCCATTCTGGAGAAGGGGCATGTCTATCTCGTGCCCTTGCTCGAGCATCTCGCCTTGCCGGAAACGCTTCGTGGCAAGGCCAATCCGAAAAGCTCGACAGGACGGTTGGATGTCTTTACACGAGTCATTACTGATCTCAATGTGGGATTTGACGAGATTCGCCTGGGTTACCATGGCCCGCTCTACTTGGAGATCGTGCCACGGTCATTTACGATACGAGTGCAAACGGGATTGGCGTTGAATCAACTTCGGTTGATCACGGGACGCCCAACGGTTTCGGATGCCCAACTGCGCGCCCTTCATCAACGGACGCCGTTACTCTACCAGCAAGACGAGTGTTCCCAACAGGATCGCCCTCTCGCCATGCGGGATATACGAATTGACAATGGTCTCTTTCTCCGGGTTGACCTTCAAGGGGCTGAGCCCCACCAGCCTGGGATCGTGGGCTATCGCGCCAAGAAAAACAGTCACGTCATCGACTTGTCGAAAGTGGGGCATTATACGGCTATCGATTTTTGGGAACCACTGCGGCGGAACACGCAAGGCACCCTCTTGTTGGAGCCTGAGGAGTTTTACATCTTGGCATCGAAAGAACGGATCTGTGTGCCGGCTGGGTACGCTGCGGAAATGGTGGCGTACGAAGCGGCGTGCGGAGAGTTGCGCACCCACTATGCCGGGTTTTTCGATCCGGGGTTCGGCCTGCGGGAAGGTCAACGACAGGGCACCCAAGTGGTATTGGAAGTGCGCCCCCACGATGTTCCTTTTCTCATCCACGATGGGCAAACCTTCTTTAAGGTCATATATGAGAAAATGCGAGCAGTCCCCGTGCGTCTCTATGGTGCCGAGCTTGGGTCCTCCTATTATCAACAAGGCTTAACTCTCAGTAAGCATTTCAAATGGTGAACTATGGCACAGAATCCTGAAGAGGATTCCCAACATTCTGATCGTGCGGAGCAATCGATCAGGCCCGAATCTCCGTCCCATCCTGTTCCTTCTTCTCCTCACGACGAGGATGTCGAGAGCGGGGAAGATCGACAGATGAAGGTCGCCATGAAAATGGTTGGGGCGGCTATGGTGTTCATCGGGTTTATTCAGGTGTTTTTGTCAGCGAGTACCGGGGCGGAAATCACGGTTTTCCCGATCATCTTGTATTTTATGGGATTGGCGCTGTGGGCTTATTCTTCCGTGCGGATACCGGTAGTGCGGTATCTTGTCATGGGGGGATCCACCATCTGCGCGCTGGCGTTTTTCCATTTTGGCGAGGTCCTCTTTTGGCACAAGTATGTCATTTATTGGGGAACAATTGCGCTCGTCGTCTATTTTATGTTTCAAACACCAAAGAAACCATCATCCGGTCCCTAACATATGCCGGGGTTCCACACGGCCATTTTCGTGTTCAGTATTTCCCATGCAAATAGCTCTCCTTATTCCCACGTTGAACGAAGAGCGCTTACTGGCACGAACGCTGGCGTATACCTGTACGCTTCCCTTCGATGAACTAATTGTGGTTGATGGGGGAAGCCATGATCGGACGGTGCCGATCGCTGAATCTCTCGTTGCGTGCTCGCCCATTCCGCGTGTCGCGATTGTTTCCGCACCACGAGGTCGCGCCCGTCAGATGAATGCAGGTGCGGCTCAAGCCCAGTCAGAAATCCTGGTCTTTCTCCATGCCGATACCTGGCTTCCGCCCAATGCCCGCGAGGCTATTGAACGGGCCTTGGAGGATCCAAACTGCGTGGGAGGCCGATTCGACGTCCAATTTGAAAGCGATAAGGGTTGGGCATGGATTATCAGCCGGTTGATGAATCTCCGGTCACGCTGGTCCGGGATCGCCACAGGAGATCAAGCGCTCTTCGTGCGCCGGAGGGTTTTTGAAGAGATGGGCGGGTTTGCAGAGATTCCCATTATGGAGGACATTGATTTCTCTGCCCGACTCAAACGTCGCGGCCGGCTCGCCCCGCTTCGCGAAAAAGTCACCACCTCATTCAGGCGGTGGGAACAACAGGGACCTGTGTATACCATTCTTCACATGTGGACATTGCGGTTGTTGTATTGGATGGGCATATCCCCCAACATTCTACGCCACTTTTATGGCCACGCGCGCTAAGTCTCGGACCGTCCTCTGGAGAAGGTCCTCTTTTCATACTGAGAAATCCTCATATGCCGGGGTTGCCTCTGCCCATGCACAAGAAACGCAAGCTTTGGTCCTTCTAGCAAAGGCGCCTATTCCCGGATCCGTCAAGACCAGACTGTGTCCACCTCTCACACCCGATGAGGCCGCCAGCCTACATGGAAGTCTTATACTCGATGTCATCGAACGAAGCCGATCGGTTCCGCAGATCGACCGATGGATCAGTTGCTGGCCGTCTCCAGGCCATCCCTTTTTCCAAACATTGGCTTCCCGGTATGGTCTTCGACTCTGCGCGCAAGTCGGCGATGAACTAGGGATGCGCATGGCTCATGCTTGTCAGCATCTGATGGCTTTGGGTTACCACCGGGTCGTTCTGGTGGGGACGGACCTTCCGACGTTGTCCCCTGACCAACTTCGGCAGGCCTTCTCTCTCCTTACCGCACAGGATCTGGTATTGGGCCCAACCGCAGACGGCGGCTATTACCTTATTGGCATGAAACGCTTCATGCCGGAACTCTTTCAGGGGATCCCCTGGTCCACTTCTCAGGTCTTTGCCCTGACCCAGCAGAAGGCGAGTGGGTTGGGACTTTCGGTCGGCCTTGTCCCACCCTTACGGGATTTAGACACGCCTTCCGATCTTGAAGCCTTTATCCAACTTATTCATCGAACTGCCCATGGTGGTTCGCTCTCCGCACGCACAGGAGCCGTGCTGCAGGTGCTTGCCCGCCGTCTCTTGAAACGGGAGGGGACATATGATCGGGTTCCGTGAGAGAATGCTACCGTGAAACTTGTGAATTGACCTTTTTGCAGCGGTAGGAGGGATTACGTATGAATTCAGGTGTGGCTCTGATATCGGGAGGAGCTCGAGGAATTGGTCGAGGCATTGCGCTGGATTTGGCTGCACGGCATTGGGCGGTGGCATTCTGCTATCGGACTAGTGCGAAGGAGGCGGAAGAGACGGCTCAGGGCATTCGATCCCTCGGCGGCGATGCGCTGGCTGTCCGTTGTGACGTGTCCGATCCATTAGCCGTGCGCCAATTTGTCAAGCAGGTAGAGGACACTTGGGGAAAGATCGATGCGCTCATTCACTGCGCCGGTCCCTATCATCGCGTTAATCTCTTTGATGAGACTCCTGACGGATGGAATGCCATGCTGGCCCAGAACCTCACCTCGCTGTTTTATTTGGCTCAAGTTGTTGCCCCTGGCATGAAAGCCCGAAAATATGGCCGTATCGTCGCGTTCAGTATGGCCAACGCGGATAAAATGGAGGCCCAGCCGCAGGTCACTGCTCATTACATTGCCAAAGCAGGGATCCTTATTCTGACCCGCACTCTTGCCAAAATGCTTGCACCGGATGGGATTACCGTGAATGCCATTTCTCCAGGATTTATTAACTCGGGAAGTGCTCCGGCTGAAGAATTGGCTGGGATGGTCAAAAAGGTGCCGGCAGGCTATATCGGCGAGGTTCAAGATGTGGTGGCCGCAGTCCGGTTTTTGTTGTCCGATGAGGCCCGCTATCTCACCGGATCCAATCTTCACCTGAGTGGAGGGTGGGGTATTTAACCCAACAGAATCGTGATTTCCCCCCCACGATCCACTTGAGCGCGGGCCCGAATCCATTCTACCTCAAAAATGCGGGCAAAATGTGTCACAATGCGTTCGCGAACCTGGGCCAAGTCAGGTGGATGGGGTAACAGTTGCGCCATAGACGTGACCTCTACTCCTTCGATACCACAGGGGATAATGTGCGAAAACGGGGTGAGATTCACGGTAATATTGAGGGCAAACCCGTGCATCGTAATTCCCCGCGTGATACGGACCCCCATGGCGGCGATTTTCGCCAGTGACCGCGTAGTGGGCGTGACAGGGTCTACCCAGACTCCTGGCCGTCGATCCACACGCTTCCCTTGGATTCCCCAATCTGCCAGGACCTTAATAATGACTTCTTCAAGTTGTCGCACATACAATTTGGGACCGGGACAATACTCCCGGAGCCGGAGAATGGGATAAACGACGATCTGGCCGGGCCCATGATATGTGACAGAACCGCCTCGCTCAACCGGGTAGACGTTATAGCCTAGTGCGCGGAGGCGTTCAGCCTCGCCTCCCCAATGCCACGGTTTTGTTGTGCGGCCGAGAGTAAAGACAGGTTCATGCTCAGCAAACATCAACAAGTCGGCACAGCGCTCGGCTGCCCGCTGTTCCACAAGTTTCCGCTGGAGGGCACACCACTCGGTATAGGTCAGTGGAGGCACGTCCAGGAGGAGCATAACATGCGACTTTGCCATAAGGATTCGGATGTCGTGAGGAGCTCATCCGGACTTCAGATTACGGCTCTTGATGCGGGATGACAAGGCGGGAGGGAAGGCCAGGGGAATCTTGTGTCATCCCCTGGCCCTTGTTGAGGCACCCTACTTCTTTTTTCGCGTTGTGGTGGAAGCTTTTTTGGAAGTGGCCTTTTTGGTAGGTGGCTTCGTACTGGCTTTGGCTGTGGACTTCGCTGCTGCTTTCTTGGTGACGGTTTTTTTCGCCGAAGTTGTCTTCTTTGCTGTCGTAGTTTTCTTGGCTGGCGCCTTCTTCTTCACGGTTGGCAAGAGTCTCACCCCCTTTCTCCCTTAGCAGGTCGTGTATTTCCTCCGCGTGGTCCCACTCCCCCTCCTCCTGTATCTGCAATGGATTCTTTGACCTGCCGCTGCAGTTCCTCTGCTTGAGGCGACTAAATTTTGCCCGCTGACATCATCAGGTCTAACGCAGTTCCCGCTCCATTGCGAAAAACTGAGGAATCTGGAGTCGTGATAAAACCCTGGCACTCAAAAAGGGAGCCCCATGGGTGAGGCTCCCATCCCAGTTCACTGGAAACCCTTCACTTCTTTTTAGTTTTCGCCTTGGCCTTTGCTGTAGATTTTTTGGCCGAGGCTTTTGGGGTGGCTGATTTTTTCTTCGTGGTTGGCAATTGACTCACCTCCTTTCGAAGAGAGCGTGTGCGGCTGTGGCTCCAACCTCACACGGCCTGAGTAAGTGGTTTGTCGGATTCAGTGATCCCTTCAAATGTGTTTGGAGCAACCTTGCGAAAGCGTGGGTCTCGCTTAAGCGAGGTGGCCAAGGAAGTCACAGGCGTCTTCCCGCGAATGTTCAACCCGCCTTCGATCAGCCGCTGACAGAGCTCCTTGGCATGCATGGGCCGGCCTTCTTCCCGCAAAATCATATACGCAGCATCGGGCATGCTCATGCCCACGTACTTGCTGCGCCCAAGCAAGATTTCCCTTGATTGGTCCGTGACATCCGCGACTGGCAAGGGAGCCCCTCCTCTCTCGTCCGTGATGATTTGGCTCGAGAGGCTGGCCAATTTCGCTTTGTCAGCTTCCACCCGGTAGAGGGTTTTTGCCAATTCGAGATATTTTTCGATCGTCGCAATTTCCTCATTCAACCGCTCCCGCTTCTTTTTGAGGTCCTTCAGCTTGGACTCATACGCACTGATTCGCTGTTCCAAACCAACAAGAATATCTTTGAGTTCGCCCTTTTGCTCTTCCATAAGCAATCTTGCTTGTATTGAATCTTGCTTGCTTTGTATCATCAGATAAATTTCTTGTCAAGAAATTTTTTATATAAAAATGCAAGAAAGCAATTATGTTTATTAAAACTTTAAGAAAGTCTTTCTCATGAGCGAAACATGCAATATGTTTGCTGTGAATCATGTCATAGAAAGCCTAAATATTGTAGTCATGCTATTATAGTAACACCATATATATAAAGGAATCATATATTGATGATCTGGAAAATTTTGCGGTGTGCCGGACTATGAAGTGAAATGTGAGGCCAAGGCTTGTGTCGGTTATAAGCCTGTGATAGCGTGTACCGATGTATGGATTCTTTGTCGTGGACATTTCCTATTAATTTGGTAGCGCTTGATAAGGCGGGTATTCAGGGCCTTGTGGCGACCTTGGGCTGGCCAGCTTTTCGAGCGCAACAAATCCTGCGGTGGATTTACCGAAACAGGATTCGGTCGATTGACCAAATGACCAACCTTTCTTATACCCAGCGCGAGCATCTCCAACGGCTAGCTACAATCAAACGACTTCATCCGCCAAGGGTTCTGACCTCCCGCGATGGCACACAAAAATTTCTTTTCCCGGTGGATGGTGGACAACTGGTGGAAAGTGTGCTCATCCCTGATGGGAGGCGGAAGACCTTGTGTGTCTCGACCCAAGTGGGATGCACCTTGGATTGTGTATTTTGCTTGACAGGGCAAATAGGCCTTCAGCGGAATCTCACGGCAGCGGAAATAGTGGATCAGGTGCTGACCGTACAGGATTATCTCGGGAAAGATGGATATCTGAGCTCCATCGTGTTCATGGGGATGGGTGAGCCCTTGGCAAATCTCACGGCTGTGTCTGATGCGATCGAGCGGCTGACGAATTCGACGTGGGGGGTAGGGCTTTCGCCTCGCCGCATCACCATCTCCACGGCGGGGCTCGTTCCGCGTCTTCACCATCTTGCTCGGCTTGGGGTCAATCTCGCCATTTCCTTGAATGCCACAACGAACGCCCAGCGCGATCGTCTGATGCCCGCCGTCAATCGTCTCTATCCCCTTGAGGATCTCCTTGCGGCATGCCGGGCCTATCCCTTGCCGAACGGGCGACGCCTAACGTTCGAATATGTGCTCCTCGCCGGGGAGAATGATTCCGACCAGGATGCCAGACGGCTGGCAACACTCGTGCGTGGCATTCGCTGCAAGATTAACTTGATTCCCTTTAATGAGGTCCCTGGGAGTCCATTTCGTCGGCCGGACGAGTCGACAATCCTCCGCTTTCAATCGATCTTGCGTGCCGCTGGATATCACGTGTTTATTCGGAAGAGCCGAGGTGTCGACGTACTCGGAGCTTGCGGACAACTGGGAAGGGAAAACATGGAATCTCGAATACCCTTACTGGTAGGTCGCCATGTCCACTGAATCAATTGCCCCACTGACTGCCCAGCTTGAGCAGAAACATGTGCAACTGCAAGATCTATTGCGCGACATGGAAACGGTCGTGGTTGCCTTTTCTGGTGGGGTGGACAGCTCTCTCGTTCTCAAGGTAGCGGCGGAAGTTTTGGGATCCAGCGTGCTCGCAGTGACAGCAGTATCTCCCACGTTTCCCAAACTTGAGCTGACGGCGGTCCGATGCCTTAGTCAAGAAATCGGGGTTCCCCTTGTCATAGTGGAGACCAATCAATTGGAAATCCCGGCGTTTGTACGAAACGATGCCACTCGCTGCTATCACTGCAAGACTGACCTCTATAGGCGGCTTACCCGACTGGCGGCAGATCGGGGCTTCCGTCATGTGGTGGATGGCACGCAATGTGATGATTTCAGCGAGGAACGTCCCGGTATTCAAGCTGCACAGGCTTTGGGGGTGCGCAGCCCGTTGGTGGAAGCTGCTTTGACAAAGTCAGAGGTCCGGGCATTGGCGAAAAAACTGAATTTGTCTAATTGGGATAAGCCGGCTGCTGCCTGCCTCTCCTCGCGAATCCCTCGTGGACTTGCCGTGACGCCTGAGCGACTGCGTCGAGTGGAGGAGGCGGAAGCCTTCCTGTTCCAAGAGGGGCTCAAACACTTGCGAGTCCGCGACCATGATGGGTTGGCCCGCATTGAAGTCGATCCGGCTGATTTTCCTGCTTTTTATGAGAAGTCCCGACGGCAGCGGCTGCTAGCGCGGTTTAAAGAACTTGGGTTTCGAACAGTCACGCTCGATCTGGAAGGATACAGGCCAGGCGGGGGAAACACATAACCCCACATCCTAGAACGCTAGAACGAGGCAGAGCGTACCAGCATTTTTATTTTGCCCAACGTCA
>RFGT01000041.1 GCA_003696975.1 Nitrospirota bacterium
ACCCTCGGCACCCCCACCCGTAACCAGTCCTGCACCTAGCCTGCCCGTCGCCCCTGCGGTACAACCTCCCAAGCCCACACACTTGTTCAAGGACAACTGGCGCCACCTGTCTCGCGAGAAACGCCGAGCATTAAGAAAGCTGTGGCGGCAATTACGGCATGGCCGATAAGTGACCAAAATCCACAGAGGTCCCTTCTGTAAGAACACGAACTTCGCAGGTGATCCTTCCGGGAGGCTGTGGCCTCATAGTGTTATAAGGTTAGTTACCTCGCGACACTGTGAGCTCAAAAGATCCAGGTGACGCTACTGGTCACTAAGTGTCGATCAAAATTGAACAGGATATCCAGATTAGAGCGACTAAATGTTCCTTGCCAGTCGAGGGCGAGTATCATATTGGAGGAGAGTGGTTTTTCCACCCGCACGACGTGGTTGTGCTCGGTCACTTTTTGTTTGACTGAGGGAGAAGCACCAATCGCCAACAATCCTGTTCTTGAAAAACGTGTATTGGGTTGGTGATAGTTGCGGAAATGGACATCGTAATCGTATCGAAGCCGGATGTTTTGCCACGGAAGAGTATAGACTGCTCCAGCTTGAATGCGATAACCCGTATAATCGAAATTACTCCCGATCGCCGCGTCTGTATCGAACTGAACCCCTCCACGGAGCAGATGTTTTCCCCCTTCAAACCGTATGAGATGGGTGATCCCCAGCATCCAATTCGTAGCCGTCCGAAAATCTGCCTCCAGCGCCTTCCGAACCGTAGGATTCGTGACAAAGGACAAATCTGCATCCTCAAAGTCTTTGATTTGGACACGCCCTTGAACGGTGGTCAGGTGTTGAGCACTTTCCACCACGGTTCCAAACGCGCTTACGGAAAACCGCCCCAACAACTGGTTTCCGCCAATGGTCGTATTGTCAAATGAGAATTGGGCACCGGTTTGCACGGGCATCGCTCGAATGAGCCCCCGAAAGAATGCGTTGATTCCACCCAGATGGTTCTGTACATTCAACGCCGGCAAGTCGGCGTTATAGGTCTGAAAGAAACTGTAGTTCACCGTGCTCTCCAGCGAACCATGACGAAGCCATGCGTAATTCAAATGGGCTGCTACAAGAAGACCAGGGGAGTTGGCATCCTGACTGCGCAATTGCTCAATAAGCGGATTCCCCGTGGACAAGGGGACCACTGGGACATTGGTATCGTAGAACGCTCCAACCTGAATTTGCCCAGAAAAGCGCTTTTCTGTCTTGCGCGCAGCCACCAGGGTATCACGCAATCGATCGGCTGGACCAATCAAGGGAGAAACTGTGCGAAGGCGCATAGCCTCAGCCAATTCGTCTGCCGCCTTTTCAGGAAGTCCTAAGCCCGCTAGAGCTAATCCCGAATACAGGCGCGTCAGTTGAATGATGCGAGGATCAGTAGAGGCCCCACGTTGAAATGCCTGGAGCGCACCTTGTAAGTCCCCGTGTTGGTAGCGGATATACCCGACATAGTACCCCACATTATTGGTGGTCGGACGTTCTTCAAAGACCCGCGTCAGCAAAGGTTCCGCCTCGTCATAGCGCTCCTGAGAAAAATAGACAACCCCTAATTGAAAGATAATCGAGAGATCATCAGGTGCAAGCTCCAATGCCCGCTTGAGTATGTCCTCCGCCTGTGCAAGCTTATTCTGATCCAGCAAGACCACACCCATATAGTACATAGCTTCTACATGATTGGGCGACAGGGTGAGAGCCTCTTTCAACAACTGCAAGGCTTTTTCGTACTGTTGGTCCGCACGAGCAAGGATCGCCTCAGCCACAAGAACATCGGCTTCGGACTCCTGGGCACATGCGCTCTGAAACCCTCCGATCCACAACGACGCCATAGCCAAGAGTCCAGCCCCAAGCAGCCGATGCAACAGACGCATTACCCCAGAGGACGCATGAGTATTATTCTGCATTCGCTGTCGTCTCGCGGGCTTCAACCTTCATGATGCGCGTCTTCTTTTAACGCCTGTTGGGACCAGACCTTAAAGCAGATTTTCCCGCAAGCGTCAAGGTAAAAAGGGTGGACCTCACAACTAGCCTATGTTATCTCTCACGATGAGACGTTTCCGTACAGAAAACCTCAAACTCATATGAGGCCTGCCATGAAGATCACAGTCCTAGGATGTCATGGATCAGATGCGGCAATTGGACACGGGTATACTCGTCAGCCGTGTCGAAGTGTCGGATTGTTGGTTAATGACAGCCTGATGATCGACGCCGGCACCGGGGCATCGCAATTGACCTTGGAAGAACAGCTCCGGATTCAATATGTTGTGTGTTCCCATCTACACTTTGATCACGTGAAAAGCTTGCCCGCACTCGCGGACAATCTCGTCAACCAAGACGGCCATTCGCTCACCGTGGCGAGTATTCCTTCCGTCCTTGATGGCCTTCAGCGGTTTATCTTCAACGACTCCGTGTTCCCCAATTTCTTTGCCCTTCCAGATCATAGACGGCCGCTGCTTATGGCGCATCCTTTACGAGTTGGTGAGGAAACCTGGCTCGGCGAAGTGGGCATTACGCCCATTGAAGTAAATCACACCGTTCCCACCGTAGGATTTCTCATCCGGGATCACACAGTCGCCTGGCTCTACAGTGGCGATACTTCGAGTACCGAGGAGATCTGGATAGCTGCATCAGTCACGCCTAATCTGAAAGCCGCTTTTATTGAAACCTCCTTTCCCGATGAACTCCAGTCTCTCGCTTCTATGAGTCGACATTTGACTCCTGCCTTACTCGCTCAGGAGTTTCATAAGATTGGACAGCCTGATCTACCCGTCTATGCCTACCACCTCAAGCCTCTTTATGAGGAACAGATCACACGTCAACTCGCTCGACTTGACATTCCCGCTCTAAAGATCCTTCAGGAAGGGCAGACCATCGTCCTTTGATCACTTCAGGCTCAAGAGCCGGCAACCCCTAACAAAAGTCGCCCCAACTGTTGAACTCGCTGGAAATAGTCGCGAGCCTCATCTTCAAGCTCAGGAAGAAGTCCCTCCAAATCCGCCAGGCAATCTCTGAGAATTACGACACGTTGCTCATCCAGAGCATCACCGGATTCCAAGGCATAGGTAACGCATCCGCTGATCACCGTATCCAAGGTCATTAATTCTCCCTCATGGGCTCCCACTGCCTGAGGCCACCTTGAGGCACAGTGGGAGAGCCATAATGCTTCAAGATCCTCTCGTGAACCGGGAAAGTCAGAACAATTGTGGTCCATGAAGAATCAGATCAACCGTGAGCAACGCGGTTAAGACGAGGGTTACGACTCCAGAGAGTCTATGGATCCACCAGGGCCAGTTCAGCATCCGGGACATAAGACGCATACGCAAGGTCTCTTCCGAGGCGCCAAGAAGCACGCATCCCTTGATAACCACCAACACACCCCAACTCACCCATAGCCAAAATCCTTGAAATGTAGACGTACCGATAATCAAGATGAGACCGGTCAAGATGATCCCCTGAGTAAACCAAAAGCGACGCCAAGGGTCTTCGACTACCTGGCGAAGAAATCCGAGCCAAGCCTCGGGAAGGATCGACATCACCACTCCCATGATCCCCCAAAACAAGGCCGTGGCCCCAATCACCACGACGGCTATCACCACTCTCCCTCCACCGGCTTGCCTTTAGCCATGCCCCCAATTCACCGCATCAAGAAGCAACAACGCCAAGGCGCACAATCCTAGACCCAAGAATCGATAGTCGATGGGATCTCGTGTCAAACACCAACATAGCACGGCTTGCCGCCACTTATCTGGGGCCATGATCAGAAACACACCCTTTCCGATCATAGCCATCCCAACTCCCCACCACAACGGTTGATAGGGAAGGTCCGTGGTCCCCACCAGCAGAACCATTCCCAGCGCCACTGTCACCCCTGACCATGAAGTCACAGCTTGGGCCACGACCAACGCCTCTTTGAGAAGTGTGATCATCCGTCCGGGGGCCAGTAGCAATGCAAGTCCATCCGCCATCCACAAACCGGCTATGGCCATCAAAAGATAGGTCATTGACGAGAACCCACCTGAGCCTCGCTCGGCTTGGGTTGCGATACCAACGGGATTTCCCAGAAGCCTGGCATTGGACGCACTGAGGTGTCAAGAGAAGGGGATTGCACAGAAGGCCCTGCTTTCCTATGGTAGTGTCAAACTTGGTCAGGTAACAAAAGAGAAGGGTTGTCCCATAGGCTTACACTACATCAGCGTGAGGGCTGATGGTGCTCGTCACGAGAGAATAGCCTCCCTCAACAAATGCTCCAGAGCTTGGACGTGATTGCCGCGAACCTGTGGCCACAAGCAATTAGGCTGGCCGGTAGAAGGTGTACACATGCCTCTTCCACATCCTGACGACATTGCCGAAAAATTCGTTGCCCTTCTTCCTTCTCCGCTTACACCAACCACTCTTGAGGAGTACGGGTTGACCTCACTCTCCGCACATACAGAGACCTTGTCCACTGTGGTTCTTTCCTTGAGCTTGTTTTGGGTCGACTGTGCTTTGCGAGTAGCTCTTCCGGTAGAGCTTCAAGCCGAATGCCGACAGGCCATCCGCCAGCGTGTTGAGGGACTTTGGGCTCCTATCTTCACGAGAGCTGGTTCCTCCTGCGAGCGTTTCTGGGCGGAATTGCCCGCGCGCCATAATCTGTATGAGTCGATTATGCGTCAAGGGGGAGAACCGGCAGCGGTCTTGAGCGTCGCGGCCCAGGAATGCTC
>RFGT01000042.1 GCA_003696975.1 Nitrospirota bacterium
ACCGAACCCGACTTGGCCGGCTATAACGTGTACTATGGCACGCAATCGCAGATCTACACCGTCGCAGAAAATGTTGGCCTGACCGATACGCCCAACTCGCCTACGTATCTTGTCACTGGTCTGGCACCAGGGACCTACTATTTCGCCGTTACCGCATTAGATACCTCTGGAAATGAGAGTACATTCTCCAACGAGGCATCAAAGACGATCAATTAACACGCTGTCCGAGAGCACCAAAGATTGGATTCTGTTGCACAGCAGAATCCAGTCTTTGGGCAACCAAGTAGCGAGAGGACAGAGATTTTCAACCGCGGTTGCTAGACCAACGGCGCCCTGAAGACGAAAATGACATGGAGATTGCCTGACGAGCGGGACAGCAGGGGAAGATAAAAGCGGTCAGGAAGGAGAAGATGGAGGGGGGAAAAGGAGAGAAACCGCCAACGACGCGGAAAGACAATCAACGCTGTGACATTGCGGTAAGCAGCGCTTGATCGAGATTCTGCAACCGAGATTCCCACGTGAAATGGGCTTCTACGAATTGTCGAGCATTGATGGCGAGCGTTTCATGAAGCGCTTGATCTCGCAACAACTTGATCACCGCTTGGGAGAAGGACTGGGGATCATCGGCAAGGAGAATTTCTCGTTCATGACGTGCGCCAATCCCTTGATTAGCCAGAGACGTCGAGACCACAGGGATTCCCATGGCCATGGCTTCGAGAATTTTATTTTGCACACCTCGGGCTATTCGAAGCGGTACGACGCAGACAGACGCACGAGCGAGATATTCTCGCATATCTGGAACGAATCCAGTCACGATAGTGTCCTCAGATTGAAGCCGGCAGATCTCCGGGCTTGGATCCATTCCCCCAATGATAAAACGAATTCCCGGTATCTGTTGTCGAATGAGAGGGAACACCTCATGGTGAAAGTACAAGACTGCATCGATATTGGGGAAATAGTTCATGGCTCCAGTGAAGATTAAGGTAGGATTTCGGCTTCTGTCATGTCGTGGCGAAAAAAAATCAAGATCGATGCCATTTCCCACGACGAAGAGTTTCTCGGTCTGAGGTAACAATCGTTTCTCACTTTCTGAAATGACAAGCAGTACGTCGAATGTGCGAACAAGCGTCGCTTCAAATTGTCGTAATCGTTTATATTCGACTTGGTAAATCCAAGACTTGGGGAAAGAAGTCATTTGAGCATAAAGGTGCCACTTCTCTGAATCGACGTCAACGAGATCAACGATTTTGGGTTTCTCGATGTGTTGAATATATTGTGCCATTGATGAGCAATCCGCCAAGGCAAGATCGTAGCGTTCACTATCAATAAGACGTTGCAGAGACTTCGAGAAAAAGTAGGTATTGGTCAACGGGACCTGACGAAGAAGTCCGAGACAACATCTCAATCGGCTCCAGTGTTTTGATAAATAAATTGTTTTCACCGATTCACAAAACTTGTTCAACTGCTCTGCGTAGCGGAGTTCGCTGTGAGAGAAACTTGGATAAATAAGGATCACGGAATGCTTACGTGCGAGATATTTCAAGACATGAAAATTTCTGATCCGGTCGCCCTTATTGGGAGGATAGGGACAGCTATGAGCAATATACAGCACTCGCATGTTGACTCTAGGCTTGATACAAATCGAATCTCGTGGACCTTGTTAACTGGACAAAGAATGGAGGTTTCTTAGAAACGGCCATGGCTCAAGATGTACTGCAAATGAGGAAAGGAAGGAACGGTCATGTGGGAGATGGAATTGGATTGCAACCGGATCTTTCTGCCGTTAATGATCGCACAAGGCATTCCAATAGCTTTGGCACCCACCGCGTCGACTTCAGGCCGATCGCCGATATACAACACGTCATAAGGCTTCACATTCCAACGCTCACACGCATAGAGAAAGCCTCGCACATGCGGTTTAAACGCATTAATTTCTCGATCAGTAGCACAAAGCATCAGATCGACATATTCAGCTAACCCTAAGGCTTCAATTTTTTCTTGAACAGGATAATCGGAAAAGACGCCTATGCGCATACTTCTTCCCTTAGCCCAGATCAAAAACGCTTCGATCCCCTGACGCTTGCAAAGAGGCAAGTACTTCAACGGCCGTCGGTTGATCCATTCATCGACTATGGCATGCACATGGGAGGGAGATGATCCGATTCGTTCAGCCGTTTTTTGAAACTGATGCTCATATAATGAGAAAGACGGCCGGCCAACTTCGCGAAGTTCCTCGCGCACCCTTCGATACCAGCGCAGGGTCTGAACGATCTGCTTGGATCGAGACCACGAGCAGACCCTTAATGGAAGCAATCCCAATTCACAAGCCATCAGGCAACGCAAAAGCCCTTGATGATACAATGTGCCATCCACATCCATAAGCATGGCTCGATATGTTTGCTTCAGGCTTTTCACCGGGTGAACATTCTATCTGAGGGAAGCGTTCCATACTTTTTCCGAGCGCAGGGTGCTTCCGCGGGCAGAGGAATCCCGGGGAGCACGAATTCGTCAGCGCCGGAATCGGGCCTCACTCCCACAGGTCTACACGTCCCATCAATATCCCAATAAGAAACCAGAGTAGCTTCCCTATAATCTATGGCAGGGGAGCCAGGCCGCAAATGAATATCCGCAGCGAACACATCCCGGAACCACTCTCTCTTTGCTTGTGTTATGTTCCCGGTGATCTCTGCGCGAGAGGTCGGCCATGGAAATCGTTTGCGAATGGGACGGTTGGTCAAGTTGTTTTTGATAATTACCGTGGTCGGGCCATACCGATATTCAATTGACCACGGCACAGCATGATCAAGGTCTTCGGTATAATAGATCGTATTGTGAAAGATACGAGAATCTTTGGCAAAGTTGTTTTCAATGGCGGCATCAGCCGGCTCATGTAATGCCAAAATGACGTTGTTTTCCACGATCCCATTTTGATGATCATAGAGTACAGAAGCTCCTCCCCGTGACTGTCGGTCGGGCGGAGCCAGCCCAAGGGCAATGCCACGCCAACTGTCAATGATCATATTCCGGATAACGATCGTGTCCTGCGCATTTTTCCACACTAAAATCGCAGGCCCTGCCGGACCAGCCTGACTTCGGATGCGGGAAAAGACATTATCCCGTATGATCCAGCCACGCCCGGCAAGAAGATCAACCCCATTTGTATAACTGGGCGGCGTCCGGTCCGTCCCTACAGCATACGTAGTATATTCAAACCGTGAACAGGCGATCACTCCGTCATCGCTGAATTTCCCCTTACGCCCGTCTCCAGTGCTGACTTTGAACAACTGTTGGCCTGCATCGAGAATATGGACATTGTAGACATGGATTCTCGATGCTCCCTGCTCTCCATAGACTTGAATGCCATGAAATTTAGGAGCGCGTAACGTGATATTTGCCACAGTAAAGTCATCGGCCTGAACGGCCAGCGTGATTGTTCCTCCTAGAATTTGAACGGATTCCCGGGAACCGGACAGTCCTGTGAGGGTGAGGCGCGGCTGGGTAACGACCAACGAGGAGTCGGCGCCGAGACGATACTCTCCTTCCTCAAGCCCAATAACAGTGCCTGGTTGGGCATGTTGAAGAAGCCACGCTAACCGGTGCACATCTCCGGCTTTCACCGTCAAAAAAGGTGGGGAAGTCGGCGAGGGAATCCATAAGGGACAATACGCCGCACGCCATCCCGATTCATCAACGTCTTTGCGCTCACTGGTGTGACCATATACCAATCCGGAAAGCCCAGCGCTCAGGCTTGCCACCCAGACAATGTAAATAAAGAGCGCCTTGTGTACATTCACCGACAAATCATAGTGCCCTTACACCCGACATGCACCAAACCACATTTGCTGTTCGGCAGACAATCCAATCATTCGAAATACCTCGTAATACCGCTGGATCATGAGTTGCTGGCTAAAGCGGCTCACAACCAATGCTCTTGCTGCCTGCCCCATCCGCAATCGTTTTGCGGGATCGCGTAAATCGAGTAATGCCGCCACTAGATGTCTAGGGGCTTTGTCGAGCGCGCTCATGACTCCCGCTTCACCTTCCGACAGAATTACGGGAATATCTCCAACAGCCGTTGCGACCACGGGAAGGCCGACCGACATGGCCTCCAGCATACTCATCGGCATTTGCTCGCGCAGCGAGGTCAACAGAAATATATCCATAGCTTGGAGATAGGGTAAGACCTCATCCTGCTTGCCCACCCACATCACATGGCCTTGCAAGATCGGCTTTGCCAAAGCCTGCTGAATGATAGCCCGTTCTGGCCCGTCGCCAATCACCAACAGCTTAAATCGCGAATCTTCACGAACGCAGTGTTCCACCACATGGAGGAGCAAAGGAAGATTTTTCACGGGATCGAATCGTCCAATGAATCCGATCACCAGATCCTCATCCTGGATTCCGAGGTGTTGTCTGATCCTGCTGCGCGTTCGATCGTCAGGCACGAAACGGTTGGTATCCAATCCATTGGGAATGAACACCAGGCGATCAGAAGCTATATGAAATTGTGCCTCGAGCATGCGTTTCAAATGATGCGAGACGACAATCACTTTGGATGCCAATCGATAGACCACATGGCGGACGAGATTGCGTTTCCAATGGGTTGCCGTTGCTTCATCGGCGTTGAACCCATGTTCACTGTGAAGGATGTAGGGCACTCCAGCCAAGCGCCCCAACCAAATGGCGTCAGTCGCTCCCCAGTTGTAGGTCATCACGACTTCTGGACATGACGCCCGGATGGCCTGAAACAGCAAACGGAAAAATGGCAAATTTCCGCGCGGTCGAATAAAGTCGCGCAATGTCACGCGAGCATGGCACAACCATGCAGTCGCAGACAGATCTCCATTCAACGCGAGAATCTCCTGCTCAATTTCTCGGGGCAAGGCATTGATCACAGCACACAGTACCTTCTCCATCCCCCCGAGACCAAACGACGGGACAACATGCAAAATTTTCATCTCGCCTTTCTTCATCTCCCATGGAACCAACCTGATAGCTTGCCATGAAAGCCAAGCATCAACGATTCTCAATCTGTTTTTCTTTGCATCTCGGGATCGCTCGTCCGAAGAGGTGATCGATTGAGTCCTTAACTTGTAAGTGTAGAGTTTCGTATTGAAATTCAGTGATCTTGAAGGATTCCTTACGCGTGCAGCACAGCGTGATGGAGCTCACGAGCATCAGCGAACCGATGCATGGGATTGGGAGAGACACACTGAGCGAGGATCGCTCGCAGGGCCCGATGCGCTTGATCGGCTGGAAGCGACAGATGCCCGATAGCCCATTGATCCCGAATTGCCTGTATCTCTTCTAAAGTCCTCAGATCCTTGGGCAACAGAGCGAGAAGAACCACCGCGCCCACGGCATAGATATCGGATCGCGGCGTAGGAATTTCACCGGCGAGCACTTCTGGGGCAATAGCCTCGAGATACCATGTGGCAAAGCGTTCCCGAATCGCCTCACGGGCACGTTTGTCAACCGCCTGGGCAAAGAGGCGAATGACGTCTTGCCGCTCTAATACAATCCGCCGTCCGTGAACGGGTTCTGTTCCATACCAAGCTAAATGGTAGGTGTTCCTCACAGGATTGAAGAAAACATTGTCCTGGCGAATCTTATTGTGAACGATTCCAGCCTGATGCAAGGGGATCAAAGCCTGAAGAACATCCGTCAGCAACTGTTTGATGTCAATCTCGGAGTACCGACGAGCATACTTTCGCCGCTCGCGGAGGGTAGGCCAGACTGGCCACAAGCACTGAACAGCCAGTGGATGCTGCCGCACGTGCGAGATGATTCGTTGGACGGCAACAGGACTTGCAATTTGATGTTGCAGAATCGCTTGCGCCCGGGTTTGGACATGTTGCGGGGTCCAGCCCATTTGCACAGCGTGATCCACAAGAAAGAGGGCCACCTGGTTCGCTGTGTGCTGATCAATTGCCTCATAGACCCAATCGGTCCCCCATCGAATTGGCGCTACAGGCGTTGGAGTGCCATCCGTGATCCGTGAATAGATGTGCGTGAGCCGCTGAGAAATCCGCCGAGGCAGAGCCCGACACCAGGCAGTAATCCGTGGTTCTCCGAGAAAATCGTCGGCTGTGGTCCTGGTATCCCGCGAATATGCCCCGAAGGTCCCGATGTTTTGGACATAACTGGGTTTCAGACAAATGATGGGGTACCCCAATAAACGAAGCCAGTGCGAATATGCTGTATCGTAGGCAATGCCCTCATCCACGAATGGGCCGATTTGGTCATAGATTACACGAGGGATGAACCAATTCAAGGCCGGCTGTTTCCACTTCAGGATATACCGGTGTGAGGCCGTGGAAAGCTGCGCGAACGAAGTGCGCCAGGGCATATTCAGTGCAGTCAAGATTCCCTCAAGGCCGAACGTGTTGAGTTCGTGATAGGCGTCCAAGAGCCTGGAGAACCACTGAGGGTGGTAAACCACATCATCATCTACATTGATGAAGAACGGTGCGTCTGGATACTCGGCTTCGACAATGCGATAAGCTTCTTCTTGCCCGAGATTGGGTCCTTTGTTGTCCGTGAACCGAATGATTCGGACTCGGCGATCCTGTTCTGCTATCTTGCGCAAAAATTCCAGCAGCTTGGGATCTGCCGAGCAATCGTCGAAGATAAGGATCTCTGCTCCTGCTGGGAGCTCGCTTGCAAGCAAGCTCGGAATACTCCGAGCAATATACTCAAAATCATGAGCTTCTGAGCCAGCCCAGGTCTTCATCACAATAGGAAACCGGTCCATTTTTCGAATGCCTCTGCGTCATCTGTGATAGAATACATCCACGAGTTTCCTACGCCCTACAGAACTGGTGACATACTTTTCCAGAGTTTGTCCCTGGCATATACATGCTGAGAAGAGCAGTTTCTCGCTCAGACAATTTCGGTATTGGACTAAGATGCAGCTTCGAAGAAAAGAGGTTTTCAGGTCAAACGTTCAACGTACCAGGCCACAGTCTTTCGCAAGCCCGACTCGAACGTTTCCAACGGTTGCCATCCCAATTCGGTTTGGATCTTTGTCGAGTCAATAGCATACCGCCAATCATGACCTGGACGATCCGTCACGAAGGTGATCAAGTCGGTGAATCGCTTTTCGGGAACTTGCAGCATGTCGGCCAGAATCTGACAAATACGATGGACAATGGTGAGATTGTTCCAACTGTTCTCTCCCCCAATGTTATAAGTTTCACCAAGCCTTCCACGCCGAATCACAGTATCCACGGCGGTACAGTGATCTTCGACATATAGCCAATCCCGGATATTCGAGCCGTCTCCATATACCGGAATAGGATCGCCTTGAAGACAGGCTCGAATAATGGTGGGAATAAATTTTTCAGTATGCTGATACGGACCATAGTTGTTCGAACAATTGGTGGTTGTCGTAGGCAGCCCATAGGTATGGTGATACGCGCGGACGAGGTGGTCGGCTGCCGCCTTGCTTGCGGAGTAGGGTGAATTCGGGGCGTAGGGAGTCGCTTCGGAAAATGGTGGATCCATGGGTCCCAGAGTGCCATACACTTCATCGGTTGAGATGTGATGGAATCGGCACTGTGCGCCATCCAGTTTTCTATCCTCCAGCCATAAGCGTCGGGCTTCTTCTAACAAGGTAAAGGTTCCATTGACATTGGTGTGAATAAACGCGGCTGGCCCGACAATCGACCGATCGACGTGAGACTCCGCAGCAAAATGGACGATAGTATCGATGTCGTGCTGAAGCAAAAGCGCACGCACGAGCGAGTGATCGCAGATATCTCCTTTGATGAAGATATGTCGCTGGGGGTCGGGCAAATCCTCGAGATTAGTCAACGATCCAGCGTATGTCAGGAGATCGAGGTTGACAATTCGGACTGTCTGGTCGGCCCGAAGGCAATATCGAACAAAATGTGACCCAATAAATCCGGCTCCGCCTGTGACTAAGATGTTTCGAGGGGTATAGGTGGACATATACATAACTCCTGCATGCAATGCTGTAAACTGACCCGCCAGGGCGCAGGATAGATGCCAAAGGTCTCCTGAATTTTCGAGCAATCCAATACCGAGTACCGAGGCCGCGGGGCACGTGTCGGATAGGCTTCGGTAGGAATGGGGACCACCCGTTCAGCGCACAATGTCCGATAGGACTTGGCTTCTTCAAGCACCGCCACGGCGAGCTCATACCATGTCGCCTCACCGGCTCCACACACATGATAGGTTCCCCATTTAGGCAGACCTGACCTATCGTGAAGCTGGTGACAAATGGACACGAGTACTTGCGCAAGCTCTCTCGCCCACGTTGGGCAGCCCCGCTGATCGTGTACTACGGAAAGTTCGTGCTTCTCGTTGGCCAAGCGCAGAATCGTCTTCACAAAATTCCGACCATATGCACTATAGACCCACGCCGTACGGAGAATCAGGTGTTGCGAGGTAGCCGACCGGACCGCTATTTCCCCCTCGTACTTACTGCGGCCATAGATTCCCAGAGGAGCAGGCGGATCCTCTTCCCGATACGGTCGTGTAGCCATCCCATCAAATACATAATCCGAGGAGATATGGATCAACGGAATGTCGAGTTCGCCACAGATCTCAGCCAACGCCCGTGCACCATCACGATTTACAGCAAACGCCGTCGCCGAATCCGCTTCCGCTTGATCAACAGCCGTATATGCCGCCGCATTGATGACGAGATCGGGACGTGCTGACTTGATTGCTCGATCGAGTGTCTCTGGTGCACGGAGATCCAGAGCCGGCCTGCCTTGACAGACCACGTCAATCCCGGCATCCGGCAAACACCGTGCTAATTCTTGGGCTAACATCCCATGCCGTCCTGCCACGAAAATTTTCATACTACACCGAATAGCTCGGCAATTGAGCGTGAGAGATCTCGCTGAGTTTGGGCAGCCTTGCGTCTTTGTCTGAGAGGATTGGATGGGCAATGGGCCAGGGGATAGCTAGATCCGAATCATCCCATCGCACTCCGTATTCATCACCGGGTGTGTAGAAATCGGTGCACAAATAGAAGAAATCTGCCGAATTCGACAAGACACAATAGCCATGGGCAAAGCCTGGTGGCACATACAACTGACGATGGTTCTCCTCGGACAAAACTTCTCCAACCCATTGGCCAAAGGTCGGTGACCCCATTCGGATGTCCACCGCTACGTCAAAGACAGCTCCCCTCGTGACCCATACCAATTTGCCTTGAGGATGATGCAGTTGATAATGAAGCCCTCGCAGGACGCCTTGTCGTGACTGTGCAAAATTGGCCTGGACAAACGTGACGGGGAGTTGTGCCTGATGATATCGACTCGCATGCCATGTTTCCAAGAAGTACCCTCGTGGATCTTGAAACACACGCGGCTCGATGAGATAGACTCCCGGCAATGTGGTTTCCCCCACGTTCATACCAACACCGCTCCTTCCTGCCGCAGGATGTTCAAAAGATACTCACCGTAACTATTTTTTAGCAACTTTCGGGCCAGTTGTTCCAATTGATCGGCATCGATATAGCCCATCCGATAGGCCACTTCTTCAACACAAGCCACTTTCAGCCCTTGTCGCGCTTCCACAACCTCGATGAAATTTGCTGCCTGCAGGAGCGAATCGTGGGTTCCCATGTCCAGCCATGCCACCCCACGTCCCCAGAGTTCCACCCGAAGGTTGCCCTGTTCAAGATAGGCTTTGTTGACGTCGGTAATCTCCAGCTCTCCTCTTGCTGACGGTTTCAAGCACGCGGCGATATCCAGCACCTGATTGTCATAAAAATACAGTCCGATTACCGCGTAGTTGGATTTTGGATGCACTGGTTTTTCCTCCAACCCTATCACCCGACCTTCCGCATCAAATTCCACTGTTCCATATCGTTCGGGATCCTTGACTGGATATCCGAAGATCGTCGCTCCCTGTTCCTGAGCCGCCACACGCTGCAAGGTCTTGGATAACCCATGTCCATATAAGATGTTGTCCCCCAGAATGAGTGAGACCGCATCCTTGCCAACGAACTCTCGCCCGATCAGAAAGGCCTGCGCTAATCCCTCTGGCCTGGGTTGTTCGGCATAGAAAAGCTGAATCCCCCATTGGCGTCCATCACCAAGAAGCCTCTTAAACAACGGAAGATGTTCGGGCGTGGTGATCACGAGAATCTCGCGAATCCCCGCAAGCATTAAAGTTGACAGTGGATAATAAATCATGGGCTTATCGTAGACAGGTAACAATTGCTTGCTCACTGCAAGTGTGAGTGGATACAGTCGCGTGCCAGATCCTCCTGCTAAGATAATGCCTTTCATCATGCACTCCTCTGTAACACGTGATGCCCTGTCTCTTACTCCAACATTGTCCAGCAGTGGCTGCCCGGAAAGAGTCAGTGAACGCTTTTCACAGAAAGCCACATGCGAAGACTCGCCCAACCCTCATCTGTCCACAGTTTTCTGGCCACTGGGCCAACAAGAACGATCCCCCATAACAACCAACTTCCGATGGCGAATGCCCACACACTTGGAGCCTGCCCCCGCCATTGAATCAGTTGATCATAGACGAGATAGGTTATAATCATACCACCCACGACACTCGCACACCGGGTAAATGGATACGGGAATCGGTCAATCCGGCGATATCGCCACAGCCCGACAAGTGAATAGACGGCGAATGTTAAAACACTTGCCCATGCCGCTCCTGCTGTTCCGAGAAGGGGGATCAACCCTAGATTGGCTCCCAGATTGACGAGCGTTGCAATACTGACAACGGGAAGCAATGTCAAGGTCTTTTTCGCCAACATGACGGGCACTCTAAAGTGTTCATGCAATCCGAAGAATAAATAGGCCAAACAAATAATAGGAATGAGATCTGTTGCCTGGAGATAATCAGGCGCAACCATGACGCCCAAGAGATTTCCCGCAAACAATGAGACCCCCAACATGATAAGTGCGAGACCATAGGTAAAATATTCGAACACGCGGATATAAATTTCTTTGGCATCCGGCCGCTCTGCAATTTCATACACGAGAACACTCCAAATCATGGTAAACGGTAACAAGCAGAGGGAGTACACGCCATAACTTACCATATAGGCCAGCGAGTAAATTCCCACTTGTTCCATATCAACAAAGAGACGAAGGAGATACCGATCCGCCTCATGCATCAAGGAAGAAAGTAATGCCGTGCCAATCAGTGGTCCGCCAAACTGCCAGAGCTGAGTGAGCAAGGAATAATGAAACGAATACGTCCCCACATGTCTGGCAAACAACCCAAATAACAGGAGCGTAACAAGACCACTGGTGATCAAATTCCCCAGCAGGATTCCCGTCACACCCAACCCCAGTACTGCCAAACAATAGACATTGAGACCAATATTGAAAATGAGACGGAACAGATTGACCCCGACAGACAATCCCGACCATTTGCGAACCCGCAAGTATCCATCGAGCAATTGGCCAATGACATTGAACCACATCGTTGGCAAAATGAGAGCATAGTAAAATCCCCCAGCCGTAACAGTGGGACCCAGCGTCCAAACGGCCAATAGATCCCGAGCGCTCAAGGCAGGGAGTATACATACCACGCCAGTCACTGCGACACAGGTCAAACCAGTCCACCAGATGCACGCTCTTTTCCGGTCATCATTCGCCTCAAAATGGTACCGGGTCACCGCCGAGGCCATACCCGCGCCAATCAGAATGGCCAGCATACCCCCAATGAAATCGAGAATTGCGATAATGCCATAATCCGCTGGGCGCAGGTAACTGGTATACACCGGCAGCAAAAGAAACGACGCAAGCCGGCTTAAGACTTGGCCCAAGCCATAGACTGCCGAATGTTTAAAGAGATCTCGATAGGGATTGGCCAACGGAGACTCCTGCAGCGGTTCGATCAGGGTAAATGTCGTGCAATCGCGGGACCGACCAAACGAGTCACGCTCACGGGCAAATGCCGCCAGAGCGTAATGGCCAGGCGAAATTTGGGGTTATCAGGATTCAGTCGCGGCAATTTGTGTGACCCTTCGAGCCAATAATGCCAATAATGTTTCACGGGCACAGCTCCCCATTGTTTTTTGAATTTGAATGTTGAACTGCCCACTGTTGAACGGCCGAAATCGAAAATCTCATATCCTTGCTCGCATCCATACCTGAGACAATGCCAATACAACCACATATTTGACTGCAGGCGGTTATATTGACGGAGCGATGAGGCCCACGGGATCTCCAACCGATTGCGGAAGCCTAAGAGAAATCCCCCGGCGATTGGGAGCGAATGGGCATCAGTCACCACCATTAATCGGGCGGACTTCGGAAATGCTTCAAGAATAAGTTGGAAAAAGAGTTTGTTGTAGACCGGAGTCCCCAAATCCCGCATGTTTTGGGCAAACACAGCGTAAAAGTCATCCAACAGTTCAATGCCCCCCTCACGAACATGAAGACCGTTTTTCTCGCCTTTTCGGATTTGCGAGCGCAGCTTGGGTTTGAAGCGCTGGAAGAGCGCTTCAGATGTCGGGGGGAGATCCAGCCACATCGAGACTTTCTCGGTGCGGCTCGGCCATGTGGGGCAATAATCCTGCAAGTGTCGTAGCTCAATGTGACGCGCGGCAACTCGTTGGGCGAGTCGAACGCTCTCATCCAAAATTGGCTGAACGAGCGATTCATGCTCCACGAGAAGCCCCCCGTAATTCACATAGGGCATTGACACAAGGAAATTTCCAAACAGCGCGCTCTTCATATGAACAAAGGGGATTCCTCCTCTCACTCGACCATCTTCAATCACTCCCACAACATACCATGGCTTTCCGCAGGCCCGAGCCACAATGTGGCGCCAGACTGACAAATGGTACACGCTTGCTTGAGGATGACTCGATACAAAGTGATCCCATGCAGGCAGATCACTTTCGCCTAACACTTCGGCCTGCGTCAGTGGGCATTGATCGGCGTCCGCCCCCTCGAGAGCAGTGGCAGTCTTCTGGGAACAATCAAGTATCTCGACGCTCATTGGTCATCCTTTCTTGATATGAGGCTATAAGAGGGTTACGAGTTACGCGCCCCTGAAACTGCGGCCTTTATTACAGCGCACGCTCGCGCCAATCCATAGGTGACATAGAGTAGGAATAAAGGGCCAATCGAGCGGAGACGGCCAGTAGACCATGCCGTCTTGACGGCAAGTAAGCCAGCAGGCACGATGAGTGATCCCAATCCCAGGAGGCTGGCGCGGATGTAAACGTGCCAGAGATCCCAAAGGCTTCCGATTCCCAGGGCGAGCATTCCACATACCATGTACAGCGGGTAGCCGAGACTGGGGAGCTCATCCCATCGAAATCCATGGGCGCGCAACCCTTGAAAATTACCCAATCCGCGCCATACCTCTTTTTTCCAGAACACTCGGAGATTACTCGCCTCGCCCCAATGAATGGCCTGCATTCCGGGTTGACACAAAATCGTTCCCATTGTCGAAAGCCGATAACACAGATCAACATCCTCAGCGGTCTCAAGCTGCTCATTGAATCCCCCGACTGCCCAGAAGGCATCCCGCCTGACCACAAGATTCATCGAGGGTAGCCAGGCAACCGACTCCGGCTGCTTGGGTTGCCGCCTCCGCTGATGCAGATCCCAGGTTCGCTGGACCCATGTCGCTTGAGGGGGCACTCTAGGGAAACACCCCGCAGCGACCACTGTCGGGTCTCGAAAGGCCGACAGACATGCTTCAATCCAACCAGGCAGCAGCTCGACATCTGAATCCACAAAGGCCAACAATTCACCTTGTGCCATTCTGGCCCCGTGATTGCGCAAAGCGCTCACATGCACGCGCTCAATCACCTGAAAGGCAATCTCCATCTCGGACAACACGGCATGCGTTCCATCGGTTGACCCATTATCCAGCACAATCAATTCAGCTATCTTCCAAGGCATCTCCTGCCTTCTGATGGACTGGAGGCACCGGCCGATATTCGCCTGGTCATTGAAAACAGGGACCACAAATGACACGGATGAAGGACGTGTCCGAAGTTTACTCTCAGCACTCGCCTGAGCGGTGCTTGAAGGGAAAGAGGGAGTTGGTGTCATCAGGTGACACCAATTGGGGTTAACCATTCAGACAAAAGCGATGGAGTGCAGATTTGGAAAGGCTATTCAATGAGATTAGGAGCTTCGAAGTGCCACACTTGCCGTCGGTCTCCACACTGGCATCCTCGGTTCCACAGATTCCACGACGGGTGTGGTGAGGAGTTTGAGGGCTCCGACACCCAACAAGGTTACGTAGTAGGGCAATTCGAGGCCCTCGAGACTCACAAACTGCGCGGCAACCATAAATCCGATGTGTCCCGCGATCACCATACGTCCCACGTGCGGAAGCCACGGGTCGATCTCATCCCCTTTAATTCGATCTCGAGCGAGAGGCCACAGGCGAACAATGCAGAGACCATAAAACAGCAGCAACAACAGCAACCCTGGAAGGCCCAATTCAGCCCCAGTCTGCAACCACAGGCTGTGTCCTTCTTTTCCCAAAGGCCATCCATACTGTGGGGCCACAAGCGGCCAATGGTTTGGTCCCACACCCAACAATGGATGAGTCAGTATGGAGTCCCAAAGGTCTCTCCAGAGTTCGAGTCGGCTCTGGGCAGATGCATCGCGTTCCGCGGGATCGACAAAGGTTGTCATAAAGCGATCAACAACCTGGGGGCCAGCGAGTCGGATCCCAATCAGCACGCAAATCGCAAACGCCAATACGTGCTTCGGTTTCTTCGGTGGCAGCAGGATAAAACTCACCAACACACTGAGGATGAGGGCCAGCATCCCTCCGCGAGAAAATGAAAACATGATGGTATGGGCCATCAAAATCGCAGCAAGCCATGCCACTAGCCGCTGCCACCACTTCGTGGCTGAGACACCCAAAAAGAATGCCAGCCCTACACCTGCGACCATGGCGATCGCCACACTATTGTTATCCATGCCGGCGAATCCCGAGAAATAGACCCGATTAAATCCCGAGTAATAACTCAGATTCATCTCATAGGCTACATAGCCCAGGCTCAACATGATAACCCAGGCAAGCTGTTTCAATTTGTACGCCGAGTCGATGAGCGTAGCCCCAACGAGGAAAGCCAGCAAAACCTTGCCCAAGGTCTCGATAAATCGCCAAGCAGCCTCATGGTTGGGAGAAATAGCACCTAAGACTGCAGCCCATACCCACAGCGCGATAAAGTCCAGGACAATGCCTCGCCCCCGCCCAAAGTGCCACCGCCCAAACCCTTTGAACGCCCACCCGATAAGCATGGCGATGGCAATGATTCTGGCATAATGCCCGGGTGGAACAGACCAATACCACATGGACGGGGGAGAAACGATGGCAAAGCACACATAGATCAACAATCCCGCGAAGGGATTAAACAGGGCCACGGCAGCGCCCCCATAGGTCATGGCATAGGTAAAAATGAGCCCTAACATTATTTCGTCCTATTGAGGAATGGGTAACGATCCTGGACGCGTGAGAAATTACTATCCCTTTTCGCCATCCTCAGCTTCACTCTTGAGCACATGTAATTGGCATGGATTCCACAAACGACTGCCTGCTGCGGGCAGGAAAGCCTTCTCCATCGAGAAACAGCCGATGCCACAACTCAAGCACCAACAGATCCCACAGCCGCATTCCATGATCCCTTCCGGCATGGCAGTGATCCATTAGCAGTCGTTCAACTTCTTTGGCGGCGAAATATCCACGTTGCCGCGCCCGCGATGAGAGCAACACATCAAAGGCCAATTCTCGGAGATCTTGGCGAAACCACTGAGCCAATGGCACACAGAACCCCATCTTGGGACGATCGAGAATATCATCGGGAATGACATGGCGCAGGGTCGCTTTGAGAAGATATTTCTTCTGTTGTCCCGCCAACTTCATCCAAGGAGGTAAGCAAGCGACATATTCCATGACCATGTGGTCAAGGAAAGGAGAACGTGCCTCGAGGGAATGAGCCATCGTGGCCCGATCCATTTTCACCAACAAATCATCCGCGAGGTACAATTGCACATCGGCATCGAGAGCGAGATCTGTTGGATGTTTCGCGTCACTGTCACGAAATAATTGGACAAAAAGCCCTTCAGGATCGCTGAGACCGATCGCCTCTTGGAAGGCTGGCGTATAAAGGGCCGTCCGCTCGGGCGCCTGAAAGTGCGCACCCCAGACAGCATAGCGCCGGGCCGGGTCAAGAGCCAACACCGCGGCTATACGGGCAAGCTTTTGCAAGGAGGAGCTCGGGTGAATGAATCGGGACAGCCGCTGGAGCAGAGCCGCACCCCATTGCTTCATTCGTTGCGGAATCACGTCACTATACCGGGCCAAGCGATCCGTCACATACCGATCGTATCCCGCGAAATTTTCGTCTCCTCCATCTCCGTTGAGCACCACCGTCACATGCTGGCGCGTCAGCTCCGCAATGGCATAACTGGGCACGGCAGAGGCATCGCCTAACGGCTCGTCGTAATGCCACACCAGTCTGGGTAAGAGGTCCCGCACAGGAGCAGTGACGAGCAGTTCAGTATGATGCGTCCCATACTGTTCAGCGACCATCCGCGCATACTGTCGCTCATCGAACGCCGCCTCCTGGAAGCCTACGCAGAACGTCCGGACAGGACGATCCGTTTCTTGTGCCATCAAGGCGACGACGGCGCTGGAATCAATGCCGCCGCTCAGAAATGCTCCCAGGGGAACGTCACTCACCATGCGTAAGCGGACGGCTTCCCGCAAACGCCAAGTCAATTCCTCAATGGCCTCATCGAAGGCCACGACTTGTTTGGGCACATAGTGTAATTTCCAATATCGTCCAATCGTCACATGCCCGTGCCGCAGTTCGAGCCAATGAGCCGCCGGTAATTTCTGAATATGGCGAAATCCTGACAGCGGAGCCGGAATGTACTGGAGCGCTAAAAAGTGGTCGATAGCCACAAGATCAGGTTCAGGTGTGATTGAGCCCTCCGCTAAAATGGCTTTGATCTCCGATCCAAAGAGAAATCGATCTTGGCTACATGCATAATAGAGGGGTTTCTTCCCCACCCGATCCCGTGCGAGAAACAGCGTTTCGGCTTTGGCGTCCCAGATGGCAAAGGCAAACATGCCACGGAAGTGCGACACGCAATCCCGGCCATATTGTTCATAGGCATGGACAATGACCTCAGTATCACTGTCAGTGCGAAATTCATGTCCCCAGGCCATAAGTCGCTGCCGCAATTCCACGAAATTATAAATTTCCCCATTGAACGTCACCCAAACCGTGCCGTCTTCATTGCACATTGGCTGATTCGCAACTGCTCGCAAATCGATAATCGCCAGCCGCCGGTGGGCCAATCCCACATGTCCGTGGGTCCATATTCCCTGGCCATCAGGCCCGCGATGGGCCAATGACTCGGCCATGATCCGGAGATCATCATCCACAACAGGACGATCAGGATCGAAATAAACTTTTCCGCAAATACCACACATATGCAGCCTTGGGACCAATCACCCGGTTACACAATCATGCGGCTACCTGACGCAAAGACGCATTAGCTCCATTGGGATGAGAGCCGTCTCTTCCGAAAGTGAACCAAACAGGTTGTGTTCCCTCTTGATGCTTCGTCTCAAATGACAGGCACTTGTTGATTGGGGCATGTCTCACGTCATCAATAGGCGACGGCGGGACGCGTCGAGACCCCATGAGTAAACCCCAACACACGTTCGTACAACTCCTCGACTCGCTTTAAGCGATTGGCAAACGAAAAGTGAGTTTCAATGCGGCTACGGCTGGCTTGTGCCATGCGTTCCCGAAGAGCCGCGTCACCCATGACCGCCAAAATGGCATGGGCCAAACGTTCCGGGTCCTGCTGAGGCACAACCAACCCAGTTTCTCCGTGCTTGACCAATTCCTTGGCGCCCGCGACGTCCGTCGTCACAACAGGGACACCAAGCGCCATGGCCTCCAGAATACTGTTCGGAAGCCCCTCTCGCAGCGAACTCAACACAAAAAGGTCGAAGGCAGCGTAGGCTGAAAGCAATTGGCGACGATAACCTGGGAACAGAACCCGATCGGCAATACCCAATCGATGAGCTAAGTCCTGGAGTTCTCGAAGTGTCGTTTCATCTCGCCCCTCACCGACCAGAACGAATTGAATCTGTGGGTAGTGCTTCGCGACGATGGCAGCCGCTTGCAGCCAAGTTCCCAGATCTTTCTCGGGCATCAGACGTCCCACGTATCCCACGACCGGGGTCGTCGCAGAAATTTGCAGCTCGTCCCGTAATGTGGTGGTCACCCGAGCGCGCGACCAGACGTCCGTATCAATTCCATTGTGGATCACCGTGATCTTTGACGAAGGAATACCGGCAGCGAGCATTTCCTCCTTTGTCGCGTTGGATACGGCGATGACGTGAGAAAAACGCCGCATGAGCCACAAATCCATCCGCCGATACAGTTCTCCTCGCAATCCCAGCATCACCCACGCATGAGCAGTCGCCACGACAGCGAGCTGCCGACGCCACAGCCATTTTTGAACTAGAAACGCAAACAAATCACTTTTGTAGTCATGGCCATGGATTAAGTTAATGTCATGTTGAATAATAAGATCACGGATGGCTCGCAAAGCTCGAACGTCAAATTTGCTTCTCTCCGGGATTTCGTAGTACGTGAGTCCTCGAGCACGGGCCATTTCGGAGATTTGAAATTCCCGATCTCGCACATCTCGAATATACGCAACGACAACGGACACCCTTGCCGGATCATGTCGCTCCGCCGACAACAAGATCGTCTTATCAGGGCCGCCACCCCATTTATACGTATTGCGAAGTTCCAATAATCGGACTTGGGCCATGTGGCAATCTCACTCCTAGGCTTGGAATAAGTGCGCTCGCCAATGCGGATTTATCTGCTCAGAGCTCGAAGCAGTGAGCCAAGGCCTTCCTTTATCTTGTAGAGCTCATGAAATTGTGGAGTAAAACGTTGCGGGGGACCGAACTGATGAAGACCTGCGGGCATGGGAGCGGACTCTTCCGGGTTGTTTTGGAAAAAAGCGTGCATATAGCCATTTACCAGAAGAATCACAATGGGCCTTGTGAGCCGGCATGTCGGAAAGGCAAGCACATCTTCAATCGCTGCCCTGAAAAATATCTCCGCCTTGTCCCAGAACTTCTCTCTGGCAGGCTTGTCGGCGTACTTCGCGGCAAACTTAAAAACATTGCTCTTTCGAATATCCTGTGCCGGCCAGGTTTCCGTGGGGATTTCCACCCGATCCAACACGTGCTTATAAGGCACTTCGTGGTCTGCCATCCATTCCGCATAATGAAGCAAGCTTGCTCGTGCATAGGCATACATCCTATCAAGAGCATGCATCTCCACTTTCAAGTCGAGGTATTTCCCTAACACGTGAAGAAACACCGTATAGGACCACCGATGTTCCACATCATCAAGCCCTCGATCCCGAATCCGTTCATGCGGGTGAATACAGCGGCGAATGAGAGCTTCGGTTTTATCGAGAAATCGCTTTTGTTTGGTGAGGTGATAGGCATCAAGCAACGCATTGATGGAGTTGCCTGCTCCACGTCCAGGTCCATGATAATCTCGATTCACTGTAGAACTGGCTAATCCCGTTGGCCTCCTGTCAAATAGACCCAGCCATCCCTTTCTCGGCTCATCCATTCGAAGAACCCACTCGGCCAACTCCATCACAGCCTCATAGGCCAATGGATCTCCAGTGAGGAAATAATAGTGCAACAGCCCGGAAGTATAGTTGTGTTCATTCGATGGTCCCCCGCCGTACCCATGCCCTTTAGCCTGTTGGGCATTAACACGAGAGTAGGTACGATGAGTGGCCGTGGCCGCGTCAACATAGTGGTCAGTGTGCCAAAACAATCCGCCGTTATAAGCGGGGCGATCGTCTTGGGTATGGTAGATATCAATATCGATGACATGTCTAGCAAGATCCCGCATCAAGATGTACCAGCGACGATCCCCGGTCCGTAAAAATTCGATACATGCCCCATAGATGACATCGTACTGATTATTGTAGTGCGAGA
>RFGT01000043.1 GCA_003696975.1 Nitrospirota bacterium
CACCAGATTTTTCCGATTGACCTCTGCTGGAACGAGCGGACCAATAATCTGCGCATAGCCGCTTCCAATAAACTCGCAAGATCCTTCGGTTACCAGCCAGCGCAATTCCTGGAAACATTGCGAATCTTCAGCGGAGAGTACTTCCAATGTATAGCCAGAAGCTTCGAAGCCGAATGGTAGATCGTGCTTCCGGGCCAAACGGAACAGCGGCCAGTAACATTGTTGGATCACCTCAGACCGCTGATAGTCTTCGAGCGAGGAATAGGCCAAGTTGAGATGAAATATTGCATATATCTGGATAAGCGGCTGTTCCATCGCTCTACACTTCTCTCACATCCTGTACCGGCACCCATGCGCCACATTCCTGAAGACTGCGCCCCACGGCTTCCAGCACCGCTGTCGAGAGAAGACCCTGTCGAAACGTAGGACGAGTCCGTTCCAACTCCTGAAGCGTAACAGCTCCATCAAACAGGTTCCTCACATCGTGGAGAAAACTTGTCACGCTCTCGATCCCGTACCCACGGTAACACCGTTGCGATCCATCGGGATAGACCTGTGTGAAATACGGATTGATCTCTTCAATCCCGCTGTCGTCCGTGACGATTTGTAGTCCTCGATGTTTTTGGTCGCTTTCGTAACGGCCGCTGGTTCCGACGATCTTCAAGGATTGATATGACATTGCCGACGTGGAATTAGGATCAATCCAATTTACGAGGAACGCTGAGACAAACGGGGTGTTCGATCCCGGCACATACCACTCTACCAACGCCTCAATCGCGTCGAATGTCTCGATCTTATGAGCCTTAAGATACCCATATTGTCCAACTCCCATTGCACGGGTAGGCACAGCCTTGAAGACATGGGCGAGGATGTCCACATAATGGACCCCCAAGTATTGAAAGATATTGGTGCGTTCCGCCCATTGTCGAAAAATCCGTTCGGGAATCATCTTTTTTTGGCTGAACTCCACGCAGGCATACAGCGGGGTTCCTAGTCTTCCCTCTTCCACTAACTGTTGAAGTTTCAGATGCATGAGATCCCACCGTTTATGAAACTCTATTGCACCATACAGGCCTTTCTCCCGAGCTAACTGCACAAGAGCCTTCCCTTCCGTCACCGTTGGGGTGAACGGCTTGACCATAAGGAGATGCCGCTGAGCCTCAAGTACAGCCCTGGCTACTTCGTAATGAAGAGGATCAGGCACCGATACGATGACACAACCTCGCGGACCAAGTTGCCCCAATGCACCAAGATAGGCCTTGGGATTTCGGCCAGTTGATGGAAATCCTTCAACGTGAATATCTGTACCTAGTTGCTGATTTAGGACTCGAGCAGTAGCGTGAAGACTCTGCAGCGATTCCGCACATGTGGCAGCGACGAGGACTCGATCAACCAGCCCATCCCGATGGGCTTGGAAGACCGCTGGGAGGATCGTTCCCGTTCCTGAAGTCCCACGGCCGCAGACGTACATACCTGCACCAATAATCAACACCTCTATCGGGTTTGAGGCAACAGACATACACCAACCTCATCCACTGTTTCGATCGAGATCATCTGCACAGCCTCTTCTGCTCTCCTGACCGCTTGTTCACGAGTTTCTCCTGAAGCAATAACATGGCCTACCCGATCGGCGTGACTGGTCATGGGATGGATAATTGATCCAATCTGAAGGGATTCATCGAGGACGATATCGTGAATACCAGGCTGTATTTTAGCCTCTTCTATTCCAGCAAGATGCACAACGCGGCCAGGTGGCGGCCAGACAAACCGTTGTGCAGCCGCACGGTGAAACCGTGGAGACAACAGATCAAGATCGACCGTTTCTCCCACCGCCATCAGGAGAAGCGGCTTTAAAATATTCACCCCCGTGGCTAAAGGGACCATATCTGAACAGAAGCGTCCGCCGCTTGTCCTCGCAGCTATCTCAAGCACCTTCGGGCCCTTGTTCGTAAGAATCAGGTCCCCCTTTGCGACCCCCCAAGTTATACCAAGCGCACGAATGGCTTGCTCAACCACCTGAAGCACAGCCGTCTGGTCAGATGCAGGGAGACAACTCGGAATGGTGTGGCCATCCTCCAGGCAGTACGGAGCGAAGCGTTGCTTCAACGCATAATTTCGATCGGCGAATCCTGTCGTCACAATTTGGCCATCCACGATGACGGACTCCGTGCTAATCTCCGGCCCTTCCAGCCACTCTTCTACCAAAACGACCGGCTCGGAGGAATAGCGCAGGGCCCAATGGAAGCTCATATCTATCTCCGACGGACAGGACACTTTTCGGACGCCGCGGGCACCGGCATTGTCCACGGGTTTCATGACAACCGGAAATCCCAATAGATCGGCGCTTTCCCTAGCCTGATCAACGGTTTCAACCACGGCATATCGGGGACAAGGGACGTGACGGGCTGCCAGACAACGATACCGCAATGCCTTATGAGTTGCGCGCAAGGCGACCTCGGGATCAAGACCAGGAAGTCCGAGACGTTGCGCCACGGTGGCTACAATATACGGGATCTCCACAGCATGACAAAACACGCCATCCACCCGCTCGGCTTTGGCTAGCATAGTGACTGCATCTGTATCACGAATATCGAGGTGAACGCCATGATCAGCCACGCGCAATCCAGGGGCATGCAAATTCCCATCAACTGCGAGAACAGAAAGTCCAATTTCTTGAGCCGCATGAATTGCGGCGAGTTGCTCTCGGCCTGCCCCCAAAAGTAAAATTTTCTTTTTTCTCACCTGTCTCTCCTGGCATTGGGTTATTGATAATCGACGCTCACCACAAGTGCATCCTTGAGTACCACACGTTCTGGAAGTTGGAGTACCATTAGAACCAGATCGGCAACCTCATCTGCGGTTAAAGCTTTTGCTGGAGTTGGCATGATGTCTGACAACAGTTCAGGATCAGCCGTTTTTCTGACTTTGTTCCAGAACTCTGTTGCCACGGCTCCCACATTAATGAGGGACAAGCGAATCCCGTCATTGCGCACACTTTTACCTCGTAATTCTACGTACTTGGCGAGGGCTGCTTTCATGGCCGCGTAATCCGCTGCACCCCCATTCCCATACCGTGCAGCATTCGACCCAATATGGAGGATTACTCCTTGCTTTCTAGCTGTTCGCATGGCTCGGATATGCCGTTCCATAAACACGCGGGGATAGAAAAAATTGGCCTCGTAGAGTTGGCGAACATCCGAACTTTGAAGTTCCCCGGGGTCACAGACGAACATTTTTCCGGCTGTGCAAATCGCAAAATCAACCGGACAGGCTGGATCCGTATCGTCAAAAAGCGTGACACCTGCCTCCGTTAAAGCATTTCGTAATGCGGTGCCAATTCCTCCTCGACCATTCCGGGAGAGACAAGCGGTTTTTCCCTTTAACCCAACCATGGATCACGCTCTCGACAATCGCGGCATGGCATCCGAAAATAACCGGTTAGGTGCTCAGCTCGAAGTTGAGTCATAAAAGGGCCATTCCACCACGCCGCAAAGGAGGTATTGTGAATATTCGCATTTACCGTGCGACCATCCGGCAACGTTACCTTTTGGACCAATTGGGTATAGGCGTCATGACAGCATGCAGTGAAATCTCCATTGACCACCATCGAGCCAATTGCAAAGAGGTGCTGACAAGGCATCGTCTCAACACGCTCAGCCTTGATCCGATCTTCTTCATCGGACACCACCCGGTTTCCCAGCCAACTCCTCATTGAGTCGAGATCTTTGACAAACACATCATCTACCCCAGGGACCTCAATCCAATACCGAATAAATTCGACAATTTGATCGCGGGTATTTTCTTTGTTAATGATCTGCAGACGTACAAAGGGCTTGGAGAGCCCTCGTGTGTATTTGGTGTGAAGGAACTCATGGACTCGCTCAAGCGTTCGTTCAAAGGTCTCAAGACCTGATGCACCTGGTCGATTTTGTTCATACACTTCTTTGGTCGTACCGTCGATAGAAATGATCAAGTCGTCAAGCTCCGAACCAAGAATACTGGCAAGATTGGCCACATCCCCGTTGGTGGAGAGATTCACAGCCTGGAACCCTCCAATCCGCTTAGCGGCATTGACCATATCGGCAATGTGTAACTTTCGACCGGATTCATCTTTGCCGTGCCATAAGAACGATTCACCAAGTTGATACAAACTGATCCCATAGACCGGATACTGTGACGTTTCTTCCATTAACCGAAGAAAGGTCTCCCACTTCATAAAACCTTTGATAACCTTTCCCTCAGCATCAGTACGTTCCATCACCGTAATAGTGCAAAAGGGGCAAACCTTGTTGCACACATTGGTCGGTTCAATAATAAAATAAGGTGGGAAACGCGGAACATGCCGTTGTTCATAGTCTCGACGCGCTTGAAGAAGGGTGGGTTGTGAATACGGTCGCAATTGTTGGCGATAAGCTCTCCCGATGTCATCAGGATCGAGATCTGGATTCTCTTTGGTGGCAAGATAACCGACTCGGGAAAAGGCATAGCCTTGCTTTTCTCGGATTCCCCTCATGGGAATTCCGTTGATATCCAGAGGCTCACTCCACTGAAATGCCGTACAAGGATTTACCAGCAACATTGGATTCTTCCTCCCTCCCAAGGATCACGCAGGCCACATGTTGCCTGAGCTTTTTCCATAATCGCATGTAATAACGCTAAATTTTTCAAACCATCCTCTAGTGAGGCTAAGCGCTCAGTGTCACCCCGAAAAAAGGCGTCAAGCTCTAGGCGATGCATCGGCTCATCGCGATAAGGATGAAGGCATAGGGTGCCCCGATCTCCTTGAACCAGAATGGTATAGTCGTACGAAGCAGGATTAATGAAATTAACATGAATGGATACATGACATCCGTGCTCACTTGCCAAAAGAAATGAGGCGGCTTCGTCCGTTGTGCTCAATACTCCATGGTTAGTGACATAGCTCCCGACAACTCGTAAATCTCCTAAGAGGAACCGAGCGGTATCCAAAATGTGAGATCCGCTTTCCAACACTACATGCCCTTGATATCGAGGGAGCCACTCCCGCGCCCAAAGTTGGGCTACATGAATGCGCCCTAGTGTTCCATCGACAAGGTGTTGTTTGAGGTGCTGCACGGCAGAATTAAAGCGCCAGTTGAACCCCATAAAAACACGGTGGGGCAAGATCCCTGTCAGCAAGTTTGCAGCTCGTTGATATTCGTCTAGTCGCGCAAGCGGCTTTTCTACGAGAATGGCAGGCACCCCAAAATCCAGCAGCTCCACTAACGTGGAGAGATGATGGGCAACCGGACAGGCGACGACCGCATGGGTAAAAAAATCTGGTGGAAACGCCGAAAGCGCTTGATCAAGCGTGAGAAAGTTGGCATTTCGGTCGGGATCCGGGTCCACAGTCACCACCGTGGCACCCAGAGCATGGGCATTGCGTTCATGTTTTTGGCCGATAGAGCCGCGGCCGATCACCAACACGCGTTTCTCGCCATGGGGACGAGACGTCGCCAGCTCAGCCGATGTGAGTGTTGGATGTCCCATATTCGAATTGCTTCAGACTTGAGCGTAGACTACGACTTCTCGCCCTATTCCTTCCTGGGCAAAGACCTCATAGATCTTCTTTTTGAGCGCAAGATATCCGGCTCTGACTAAGTGTAACTCCATTGCCTTTCGTCGCGCATGAACTTCTCGACCGATTACTGGATTGCCGATGTAATTACATCCCATCAACAAGAACAGCTCGATAGGAAACGTCGAACTCGTGTACACCACCTGAAAGCCTGTGGATTCTAGCAACCGTTGCAGGGACCGGTGTGAAAAATAGTTGATGTGGTGGGGGGGGGCAATCCACCACGGCACGACATGCAGTTGGGAACGGACGACCTGCTGCAGAGAGTTGTAATCATTCGGCACAATGATACACACGATGCCTCCTGGTTTCAGCAATCGGTGCGTTAGACGCAGAATGTGCCTGGGATCAGGAAGGTGCTCTAAGACTTCATGCATATGAACCACATCAAACAGGCCAACAGTCTCACAGATCGTCGAATCCAGGAAGCCTTGAATAATCTCCAACCCCAAATCTCGGCTATGGCGCGCTGCCTGGGTCGATGGTTCGATTCCCACTGTCTCCCAGCCACGCTGCTTTCCACGAAGCAGAAAAAAACCGGGACCTGAACCCACGTCTAGAAGGCGGCGTCGCGGCAGAGGGAGCCATGTTTCCAGGAGGTCATAGCGTTCGTCATAGACAGCATTCCACCATTCGAGATCCTCGTGATGTTCTGCGAGATATCGTGGTTTTTCCACGGTATAGTAGTCTTCTCGATAAACTTGCTCGATTTCATCCGAAGAGGGAATGGGGACAATGTGTCGAAACCCACACGTATCGCATTCAATCACATCGAACGCATTGACCGTATCAATAATGGTTCCACTATGCTGGCGCCAACGTTTGATATGTCTCATGTCGCTCCTGAAGCGCATGTGCTAACATATGGACAATTCGATGAGCTCCCTGCCCATCGATTCTCGCGCCTGTGGCGTTCGACCGAAGTCGATCCAGCCATTCCTGTCGGCTTCGGAGAATTCGCTGGATGGCATACGTGATCTGTCGCTCGTCCACAACAGAGCCAAGTCCCAGCGATATCCCAAACCCAGCTGCCATCCATGCCGAGGCCGATTCCACATGATCAGGGGTGGCGCACAATAGAACGCCGGGAACGCCCACAGCCGCAATCTCATATGCTGTCACGCCAAATGCTCCGACCACCACATCCGCCTCCGCCAGGAGAGTAGAAAGATTCCTGACCCCCCTATGCACGTGCATGCATTGTTTCACCTCTTTTCGGAGGTCATCAAACGCAGGCTGGTGGCAGAATCCTGGCCCGAGCACCACATGGATTTCCACCTGTTGGTGAAGAGCGTCACAGGCCTTCACCGTTTTCAACGTAAATCCGGCAGGATCACTGCCTCCCATGGTCACCACCACTCGAGGGCTGTCCCGCCTTGGCCGCCGGGATGGCAATGCCATAGGCGGCTGAACGACGATCCATTCCCACCCCACAAATCGTTTCCCGGAAAACCCAGTCCAATCCAACCTCGCAACCTGTGGGACAGGAGGATAAAATGCGAAATCGGCCTCAAGTCGCTGATCACTTATGTCGTCGAGCACTGTTACAAGCACCCCGTTTGCCCGAAGACCTCGGAGTGCCGTCCGTGGCACTGGATCGCGAACATCCAACACCAGTAGATCGACCTTAAGATGGGTAAGAAGAGCTCTAGGCCAAAGTGGATCATCTCGGCATTCATGAGTCGCCGGAGTGATGACGGAAAACCCCCTCTCCTGAACAATCTGGATTCCCACAGTGTCATATCGCATCACAAATACTGGAGCGTATCCACAATGCTCCCGAAACTCATTCGCCATGACCACACATCGCATCACATGTCCCAACCCAATTTCAGGAGAGCCATCACAACGGAAGACAATTGTCGGGGAGGACACATTCATTACGTTAGCCGATAAAATCCTCTTTGAACCGGCGGCCCTTTTAGAAACCGATTGACATCGTCCCCTGCAAGAGCTTGGGCCAGGATCAGAAACACTTCGGAGGTCACTTCCAGATATTCCGCGAGATGATTGGATCGGTGCGCGAATGACGGTTTAAACTGATCGGAAGCTAGGTAACCCCTTTCCAACATCAGTTGGGTAAACAATGTATGCAATTTGTCACTCGCCGTATGTTCAAACCGAAAGTGACAGAGGCTGGGATGACCCTCGACTCGCAATCGTAAACCCACTTGGTCAGCCGCCTTTTGCCACCCCATTTGAACAATCCGCCCCATTTCTGCAAGATGGGCCACTACAGGTTCCCGCTGGTATTTGCGAATTGTAGCGATTGCTGCAGCCAGCCCTACTCTCTCTGTCCAATTGGTACTGCTGATAAAGGTTGTCTGTGCGGCACCCATCACCCGCTCGGTTCCCAGCACTGCCGCCATGGGGTATCCATTCGCCATGGCCTTAGCAAACACCGCAAGATCTGGGTCTACACCGAGAAGAAGGTGGATGCCGCCTGTTGCAACGCGAAACCCCGTAGTAATCTCATCAAAGATCAAGACAGCTCCGATCTCTGTAGCGAGGTCACGCACGTTTTCCAGAAAGCCCGGCATCGGTGGGTTACTGCGTTGGGGCTCCATGACAATGGCGGCAAGCTCATGGCCCCACCGATCGACAATTGCTTTCAATTGATCAAACCGATTGTAGTGGAAGGGCAAGGCCGTCCCTCGCAAGCCTCGGGGGACGCCCAGGGGCTCGAGGCCTGGCAGCAGGTGTCCATCCAGCGCATGTTCTTCCGCGAGATTGGCCGCAAGATACCAGTCCATCCAGCCATGGTAGCCACAGAACGCAATTTTTTCCCGTTGTGTGGCCGCACGGGCAATACGGACGGCCATAGCCATAGCTTCCCCACCTGACTTGGCATAACGCACCATCTGAGCCCAGGGGTGCAGAACACACAGCAATTCCGCCAACGTGACTTCCTCTGGAGCTATCAACGTGCACATGATCCCATTGTCCACGGCCGCTTTGACTGCTTCGTCGACGTCTGGATCGGCATAACCCAGAGCACAGGCTCCCACACCCATGAGGCTCATGTCTCGATAGCGGTTTCCATCCAGATCAATGACTTCGATCCCTTTCGCCATAAGGTAGTATGCAGGCCACTGGTCCGGCAAAAACATCTCCGGTCGCTTCGAGAGGAGTTGGGTGCCGCCGGGGATCAGGGTCTTGGCTTTCCGGTACAAGTTCTGACCCGTAGAACATGCCATCGAGATTTCTTGAGGATGTGTGTTCGTTGGCATTTTATCCCTTCATAAACACCACGCGATCTGCTTCAAGAGACCGTTGATAGCCCTGATTACGGGAAATTCCCTGGTTCAGAGCCAACAGCTCAGGTTCACGGGCTAACAGATTGAGGATCTCATCAGTCGAAAACGGAGTATCTTCTCGGTACAGTCGCGCAAAAATGGCTTCAAGAAAGTGCAAATCGGCTTCTTCATCTAAGGTCCACCGGTGATGTCCAAGATGGACGAATTTCTCCAGAAACCCAACGCGAAATCGTTCAGGATGCTTGTACAAAAAGGGAGTGACATGTTCCCGCTCCGAGGCCCAGCAGGCCTCTCTCCAGGCAATTTCAAGCGCGTGGAAGGCCACGACCTCACAATCCAACCCGTCGGGAAACTCTCCTCCCAATCCGCAGATGTCATAATTCCTACAACGAAATTCCCAGACCACCTCATCCACCACAGAGGGATCAATCACGGGACAATCGGCAGTGATCCGTATGACAGGATCGGCCTGGAAAAATTTGGCGGCTTGATAGTATCGGTCCAAGACATCGTCGTTCTCGCCCCGAAAGCACCGCACACAATGATCACAGCACCATTGCTCGATGGCATCATCTTCGGGTCGTGTCGTCGTTGCCACCGCGATAGCATGAAGCGAGCGACAAAATTTAAGTCGGTCTACCACATGCCACAGCACAGGGTGTCCCGCCAGCATGGCCAGAACTTTTCCCGGCAGGCGTGTTGAGCCCATTCGGGCTTGCACAATGGCTATGGGACGCTGACCGTGGAGGTCCATGTTTGCCTTATCTCGCGCAGCGGCCGCAGCCCATCCTGAGGGTCGGCCCGCCACTGTCGCTCTTCGGCTTCACTAGGAGCCGGACTTTTCACTCCGGTTCCATCCGCCATGTATCCCAGAGTAATTCCCTGAATCACCGGAGCGATCTGTTCGGGAAGCCAGCAATGACCAATTGGATATTCCTCGCCGCGCTGATCCAAATCCAAATGAAATTCCACCATTGTCGCTCCCCAGCCATACACAGCTCGGTACACAACTCCCGGACATACGGAATGATCCGACCATCCTACGGGACAGCCCAACTGCTCACGTAACGTCGCAATGCAGGCCAAATTACAGTCTTGGGGTTGGGCGGGATATCCTGAAACACAATGCAGCAGCGTCACATCCCGGCAGCCAGCCGTCCGAAGCACGTGCACGGCCTGCCGAACTTCCTGGAGAGTTGCCATACCCGTGGAAAGCACAACGGGTTTCCCCGTACGAGCACATGCGCGGAGAAGATCATGCCACAGCAATTCATAGGAAGCGATCTTAAAAAAGTCGACATAGGGTTCCAGCTCCGCGACGGCATCAAGATAAAACGGCGTACAGGCAAAGCGAAGGCGGTGGCGGCGGCACCGCTCCGCCAAGTGAGGAAGAAAGGACACGGGTAATTCCCACTGTTCTCGCTCGGCGTGGATCGGACTTCCCGCTAAAATTTCCGGAGCGAACAATTCTCTGACTTTGAACAATTGAAACTTCACGGCGGCGCATCCGAGTTCCGCGGCCGTATCAATAAATGCCAAACAGCGAGGAAGATCCTGATGGTGATTGCTTGAGACTTCGGCCACGAATTGAACGGATTGGCGCATCATTGGTTCCATGCGGTTTGGACACTGTTTCATGAGCATCCCACAACACTCAGAGACGTCGGTGCTTTCACAATGGCTTGCAATGTCGCAATAATCCAATCCACGGTTTCTTCCTCGAGGGAGGGATACAAGGGGAGGGAGAGGATTTCCTCGTAGGCGGCTTCGGCAACAGGACACAAACCCGGTCCCGTCCCAAATGTCTTCCGATAGTATGGCTGAAGATGAACGGGGCGATAGTGGACGTTGACCCCAATGCCTGCATGGCGAAGATGGGAAAACAGATGGGCTCGGTCCACTCCCAATACGTTTGCGCGAAGACGCACCACATAGAGATGGTAGGCATGCTCCACCCCTTCACGGACAGCGAGAGGGACAATTCCCGGCAACGTATTCCAGGCTACCGTGTATCGTTGGGCGAGCGCCTGGCGTCGGCGAATCCACTGAGGAAGTTTGCCGAGCTGGCTTAACCCCAGGGCACATTGAAAATCCGTAATCCGGTAATTCATCCCCAGATCGACCATGTCGTATTCCCAGGTATGCCGGCGGGCTCGTGCATGATGGTCGGTGGTAATCCCATGATTGCGAAAGAGCCGGATGCGCCGTGCGAAATCTGGAGACAACGTCGCTACCATCCCTCCCTCCCCTGTGGTGATTGCCTTGACGGGGTGGAAGCCGAACACCGTGAGATCTGCCAACGATCCTACAGGGCTCCCTTTGAGAGAAGCACCAAGCGCATGACAAGCGTCAGCAACAAGCACCAGTCCATGGCGGTCGGCGATTTGCCGGAGGGTCTCATAGTCGCAAGGTTGTCCCGCATAATCCACGGCGAGAATGGCTTTGGTTCGCGGCGTAATGGCTGCTTCCACCGCATCGGGATCCAGCAGTAGGGTAGCGGCATCAACGTCGGCAAATACCGGAACTCCACCTTGCATCACAACAGCATTGGCCGAGGCCACAAACGTCAAGGGCGGGAGGATGACTTCATCGCCGGGGCCTAATCCAATGGCATACATCGCGGCATGAAGGGCTGCAGTGCCGTTGGCGAGTGCGACGGCCTCGGTTGCCCCGACCGTTCGCGCAAACACGCGTTCAAACTCCTCAACTCTCGGTCCGGTCGTCAGCCAATCCGACCGCAGCACCCCAACCACGGCGCGAATGTCAGACTCATCAATACTGTGCATCCCATACGGGATAGTCGGTTGTTCCACTTGGTCTTGCGACATGAGATGTTGTTCCTTCATACACCGGCACCAAGAGCCGTCAGCGCCTCGCGAGAAAGCGCGGTATTGAGAAAACCGTTCATGGCCAACAGTGTCCGAAGCTCTTCCACTGAGAGCCAGCAGGTATTCGTATCGCTGCTGTAACGAAATCCTTCGGGTACCGGCCGTCGCTTGCCGGCAACCCCTTCCCGCGGTCGGCCTGGCCATGATTGGTATTCCGGCAAAATCGTAAAAAACTCGTCATACTCCACCGCATGGCGACTTTCATCTTCGGTCAGAAGAACCTCATGTAGCTTTTCGCCCGGACGCAGTCCAATGTATTCAATTGAACAGTTAGGTGCCATCGCTTCGACCAAATCCAAGATCCGAATGCTGGGGATGCGCGGCACGAAAATCTCCCCGCCTCGGGCCAGCGTCAAACACTTGAGAACGAACCAGACCGCCTGCTCCAAGGTTAACCAAAAACGAGTCATGCGCTTGTCGGTCACCGTGACCACTCCCCGCTCGCGCTGGGCAGCAAAGACTGGGACAACACTCCCCCGACTTCCCAGAACATTCCCGTACCGCACGCAGCTCATGCGCGTTGGACGCGACCCCGCATAACTATTGCCTTGGACAAAGATCCGCTCGGCGCAGAGCTTGGTGGCACCGTAGAGATTGATGGGATTGACCGCTTTGTCCGTACTGAGCGCAATGACCCGCTGGACTTGCTGGTCGAGCGCCGCCTCAATGAGATACTGCGCGCCCAGGATATTCGTTTTAACAGCCTCAAATGGGTTGTATTCGCACGTGGGAACCTGCTTCATAGCCGCCGCGTGAATAATAATATCCGCACCTTGAACCGCACGCTGCAACCGATCGGCATCCCGTACGTCGCCAATAAAATAGCGAATGCGATCGTCGCAGAGGCTTCTCGCCATATCATGTTGCTTCAACTCGTCGCGGCTGAACACCCGCAATGCTTTGAAGGAGAACCGGCGGCAGAGAATGCGTGTGAAACATTGACCAAACGACCCTGTTCCGCCGGTGACCAAAATGGTCTTATCTTTCAAAACATGTTGAATGGTAGAGTCTAAATCCTTGCTCATTGTTGTGCGCTTTATACGTGGTCAATTTGCAAATGAAACGTAATCAAGTTTCATGCCAATGCAATGGGCCGTCTCTGGAAGATGGATCTCGCAAAGATTCACGCAACCAGGCTCAAAATCACCACGGCTGGGAAAATCTTTGTCTGAGTGTTGTTGAAAGAGACATGTGGTTTTTTTGACCATTTGTCTAGGATTCTGACAGTGGAGTATCGTTTTGGGGAAAACCCCGGTAACCAGCCAGAATAGGCAGGAAATCTTTGCCCGCTAGGAAAAATTGACTGAGACCAAAACGGTCCCGGATGGCCTACACAACCATGGTGAAAGGCTGACTTAACTTTCCGACGAGCGAGGAGGATCTTTTGAAGGAGGCCGTTTGGGGAAATGTGCCTGTTTTGCTAGGTCTTCAACCTGACGCGGATCGGCTGCCATGGCTTCAATGTTGGCTCGACGAATCGCTTCCCAGAGCTCTTCCCGAAGAACTCGCAGATCATTGGGACATTCAATGCCGATTCTCGCCTGATTGCCCTTGAGTTGAACTAAAACAATGCGGATGTGATCGCCAATACGAATCCCTTCCCCTTCCTTGCGTGTCAAAATGAGCATTGTGCCCTCCTTGGCAGCCTTCAATCGTAATTGTGCCCATCGCTCCCAGACGCCCGACTACAAATGCACCGCTGCAGGAGACGGCTCGGCAGGGTTGTGAACCGCCTCTTCTTGAGAAGACCGAAGCGGATAGCGAAGCGGGTACGATTCATTCAAAATAATTTGCTTGCCTTTTCGCTTTGTAACGTTCAAGACAAGAGGACCCTGGAGATTGACGGTTGCTTTTTCAGGATGGCCGCGCGGAATCGTCACAATGGCCAACACGCCAATTGTGTCGCCTGCCTGATAGGCAATCTCCCGCAGTGCGTCATCCTGAATGCGAATTTCATAGTTCGGTTTGATCAATCCCGGCTCAACCACGACGAACGCCAAGTTACCATCGTCTACTGATTGGAGCCATTGATAGCTTAAGCCGGCCGATCCTTCCAACAAGACAAATTTCGTATAATCGGAAAATCCGATAAGGCCAGAGGAAAAAACAAGGAGAGAGTCCTCTGGAATGTCCAACACACCGAATCGGCTGGTGTCGAGTTGCATAAGTTCGCTCCTTTTGTATCTACGGACAAGGTTCGGTCAGAACAGGTTCTCGTTCCACGCTCTGCTCTGTCAAGTGATCGCTCGGCCGTCGGAGAACCCGCGCGACGGCCTGCGAAAGTTCATGAACGTCATACGGTTTCTGGATAAACCCTGCAATGCCTTCTTTCAGAAGAGCTTGGACACTCTCATTGCGCAAATATCCGCTAGAAAGAAGTACAATCGCAGAGGGATTGCATTCCCTCAACCGGCGAAAGCATTCCTGCCCATCCATGTCTGCAAGAATATGGTCCAGCAGCACGAGATCAATTTCTCGGTGGCGAAGCTGGTACAGGGCAATCGCCTCGGCACCACTATGAACCACCAACACGTCATACCCTAGAGATTCCAGGAGCTCACGAGCCGTCTCCCCAACGAGCTCCTCGTCGTCGACGATCAAGATCCGTCCTTCTCCCGAAACCGCGGGGGAGATGTTGGACGAGGGTTCTTCCTCTCGCCTTGCTCGCGTGTAGGGTAAATAAATCCGTACCTGTGTGCCTTGCCCCACTTCGCTGGACACCGCAATGTATCCGCCATGGTTTTTGACGATGCCATAGGTCATCGCAAGACCCATACCAGAACCACGGCCAACTTCCTTCGTAGTGAAAAACGGTTCAAAAATCTTGGGAAGCACATCCGGAGGAATCCCACAACCTGTATCCTGGACCGTGATGACCACATAGTCATTCGGATACAAACCGGGATATTCTTGACAGGCCGATTCGCCAACTGATTCGTTGGTAGTGGAAACCGTTAAGATCCCTTGTTGAGACATCGCATCGCACGCATTGAGGGCCACATTCAAAATAACCTGATGGATTTGATCCGGATCCCCCTCGACCCAATGGCAGGCGGCATCAAGCTGTTCTTTGATAACGAAAGCTTTTGCCTTTGTGCGTGCAAGTAAGGTAAGCACCTCGTGTATCGTCGCATGAAGATCAAAGGCCACATGTCGTTGCTTTCCCTGACGAGCAAACCCCAGCAGTTGGGCTGTCAGTTCTCGCCCGCGTCGGGCAGCCTGCGCGATGATCTCTGCGGACCGGACAATCGAGTGGAAATCCTGCTGTTCGGCACTCAGCAAACTCGCATGTCCCAAAATGGCGGTGAGCAGGTTGTTGATATCATGAGCTATCCCGCCAGCCAGCCGCCCAATCGCCTCCATCTTCATCGCTTGCCGAAGCTGATGTTCAAGCTGCGCTCTTTCGCGTTCTGCCTGTTTCCGCTCCCTGATGTCTCTGGCAACAGCGAGAGTCATCATTTCGCCGTTAAATCGAATGGGCTGTTCCGTCACTTCCACGTCCAGCGATTCTCCCATCCGGCTCACGAATACCGTTGTCCGAACCCTTGGCGAGGTCGTCTCTGCCTTGGACGGAGACAACCAAGACGGTTCGATTGACCGTACTGACTGACCGATGAGTTCTTGGGCATCCCAGTGCAATCGTCGGGCCCCACTTCGATTGAAGTAACGGATGGTTTCACTGTGATCCCAGACCACAATCACGTCTGGAAATTCCTCGAACATGACCCGAAATCGAGTCTCCGACTCTCGCAAAGCCGCCGTCCGTTGCTCCAATAAATCTTCTACCTGGAGCACGGCGCGTTCTCGTCTCATTTGCTCGCATCGAGCGACAAGCCCATCAGGGGAGAGGAACTTAGAGACATATCCGTCAACGCCGTATTGCAAGGTTTGCATGACGCGGTGGTGATCCACTCGAGCCATCATAACCACGACAATAGCCGTCGAGCTGCGCTGCTTGATCTCGCGAATCACTTCTAGGGTATCATGGTCGGCCGGGTCGTCCTCAATAAACCCAATGTCCGGCACACTTCGGTGAAGCATCCGAAGCGCCTCACTCGCAGACTGGGCAAGCTCGACTTGCCATCCATAGGTACCCCAGGCTTGTTGAAGGATGCGGGCATGAGCATGGTCCCGCTCCACGAGCAGCACCCGTGGTGCCGCAGACGCTCTAAAGCCTTGGATCAATCGGTGCACACAACGGCGGAATTCGTCAGGTGGGACTGGCCATGCCAAGAAGGCATCGGCACCCAATTCCATGGTGATCTGCTCCACCGTAGAACCGGAATGGGTTGCCGATACCACGAGAATAGGTATAGCGTTTCCCAGTGGATACTCCGGAGATCGTAAAAATCGGCATAGTTGCCAACCATTGATCTCAGGCATATGCAGATCAAGCACCAGCGCATCCACGGGCCCCCTCTCCTCTAAAAGACGGAGCACAGCCTCTGCCCCGTCACATAGCCGGACCGTCACCCCATCTTGCTCAAGCAGGGTAGCCAGGAGATGACGCTGGATTGGATCGTCATTGACGATTGCAACCGTAGCCATTGATCAACCTGAAACAGTTGCCGCTAATTGAGGGAGGCATGAGGCAATATGGGTTTTTGATCCAACTCAATGTATTCCACCCGATTTCGGCCGCTGTATTTGGCAAGATACATACCTCCATCGGCTGTTTTGAGCAGCGATTCCAAATCACCTTGGGATGTACCGGTCCAAGTCGTCACCCCCTGACTACAGGTGACGGGCAGTTCCTGGTCAGCTATCCGATAGACGTGCGTCCCAATAGCTTCCCGAATTCGATTGGCCTGACTCAGTGCGGCAGCGGAATCACTCCCGGGCAGGACAATCAAAAACTCCTCGCCTCCGTACCGACCGAGCAAATCATACGGACGAATACAGGACCGTATCCGACGGCAGGCTTCCACCAACACAGCGTCACCCACGAGATGGCCATGTGAGTCGTTCACATACTTGAAATTGTCCAAATCCACGAGAATGACGCTCAGTTGGGACCCCTCGCGTTGAGCCCGAGCTAATTCGCGCTCTAAGTGTTCCAAAATAGCCGCCCGATTCAATACGCCGGTCAAGGGATCATGTGTCGCCTGAATTCGAAGCGCCTCTTGGGTCGCCAGCAATTCTTCCTGAAGCGTGATAATACGACACCCGGCTCGCAGGCGGACATCTAATTCGTCGACATGAACGGGCTTGGTCAGGTAGTCGTCCGCACCGGCTTCCAGCCCAGCGACAAGGTCGGTTTTCTCGGATCGAGATGTCAACAGCAGGATGTAGATATAAGGCAGTCCCCGATGGGCGCGAACTTGCCGGCAGATCTCAGGACCATCAAGACCGGGCATCATCCAGTCCAAGATCGCCAATCGAGGCGGCTTGTCGGACTGTAAGAGCCGAGCTGCCTCCAGGCCATCTCGGCAAGAGACTACTTTGTATTGCCATTTCAACAACTTGCTCTTCAACGCGTGCAAGGAGATAGGATCATCATCAGCAATGAGCACTTCCATGCTCGCCGTGTTGTTGGTCAGCTCTTCAAGCGTCAGCGGATTCAGTCGATCGCGCGGATTCTCTGCTTGATTGGCACCCATCTCACCCCTCAAGGTGATCACAACTTCTGAAAAAGGCTAGGCTTTTTATCGGTCGGTTGCTCGAAATCTAAAGGAACATGCCCCAGAACGACTCTACGCACCAACTCTTCATCTTCTTCATCGGAGAAAATTCAGCAAGCTGATCTCGAATTGACGATTCAACACAAGCAGAGATGCCGTTAGATTCGTCTCCAAGGCCGTCAACTCCGAGGCCACCTGTGCGACGTCGGCATCTTCCAGCGCGGCTTGACGCTTTTGGGTACTTAAAGCAAGCATGTCTAACCCCTCCTGTACCCGTTCGAGCCGATTCACTCGCGCACCGATATCAGCTCTGGCTTTTGTCACCTGAGTAAGCCCCGTGTCCAGCGTGCTGATGACTGTATCAAGATCCTTGGGGGTATTCGTGACCAGTGCTTGATGGAGGTCAAGCAACGCGTCGAAGAGATCGGCATCAGGGCCAGAAAAGACTTGGCTTCCCACCGTGTTGATGGACAAGGTGGTCCCGTCGTCTACTTCGATGCGAATGTCGCCGGTATCCCCCTGGTAGCCGTAATCCGGCCGAATTCGGAACACATCCCCAGCCTGTGGAGCGACGGTTCCATCAGTTACCACGGCCGTAATACCCGCAAAGACGATATTCGACCCGGATGTATAACTGTTACCGGTGGACAGAACCTCGTCAGTGGTCAAATCGACAATGTCGAACGCGGTGGAGCTGGTGAAGCGCAGTTCGTAGACATGCGGCTTGAGCGCTGATGCCGTGGAAACCGAGGCCGATACGGTAGCATCGGAGGCATTGTGGGTGCCAATGGTGAATTCGTCTCCCGCAAGAGGCCCACTGGGGTTGTCTGTGAGGACGACCCGCAACCCATCGAAATCGATATTGCCCCCCGAGGTATAGGTCTGGTTACTCAAGACCGTTTCGCCACTTGTGAGGTTGACCACATCAAAAGTAGTGGCGCTCGTGAACGTGATCTTGTATTGATCGCCGGTCAAAGAACTGGCCGTTTGGATCGAGATGGAAGCTGACGTAGTACCTTGATTATTATCATTCGCGGAGATAGTGGGGGGCACAGCCGAGGCGCTGACGGAATCCAGGCTATAGGGCTTGGTCTGCGTTTCGTATCCGGCGAAGAGATACCGTCCATCAACTTGTGTGTTGGCGGCATCGACAAAATTCAGCAAGAGTTGATGGACTTCCTTGGCCACCGTGGCCCGTTCTGTGGGGGAACTGGTGTCGTTACGTTGCTGCAGCGCAATTTCTTTGGCACGTTGGAGAATGGTCTCCGCGTTCGCAATCGCGTCTTCAGAGAGATTTAATCGGGAGATCCCTTCGGTAAGAGAAACCTTCCGTTCCTCGATTTTGTTGAGCGTGGCACGGATGTCCACTAATTGTTCAAACGCCCGCGGGGCATCTGAGGCCTTGTTGACCTTTTTGCCAGAAGCCAGTTGTTCCCGTACGCGCAGCAAGTCAGCCTGAATATCCTGTACCCGGCTCAGCAGGAGCGCCATTTGTTGTTGATTCGTAATACGCATAGAAGTCTCACCTCTGGCGGAAGATGATCGCCAGGAATCCGCGAATTCTATGTCACCGTCCCATCGTCAAAACGGTTTGGAACAGTTCATCCGCCATTGTGACCACTCGTGCTGAAGCTTCAAACGCCCGTTGAAAACTCAAGAGACGAGTCAACTCCTCATCCAAGGAGACCCCTGAAACACTTTCCCGAAGAGCTTGTACTTGCTCCAATTCCCCTTGTTTTGCCTCCTGATTGAGTTTGGCTTGTTCGACGTCACTTCCAACATTGCCCGCCGTCACCGCGTGATAATCGTTGAGGGTCTGATTGCCAAGCGTTGCCTGCTTGGCAGTCTGAATGTCCACCAGCGCCAGCGCGTTGACATTGTTCCCTGGCACACCAGACGACGTGGAAGACGCCGCCACTTTGTCCGGATCAGACAGGCTCACTGCCATCTTCGCCGCCGCACCTTTATGAGCACTAACCGTGAAGACATCACCGGCCTGGGGTCCACCGGATCCATTGGTCAACACTACCCGCAACCCATCGAAATCGATATTGCCCCCCGAGGTATAGGTCTGGTTACTCAAAACGGTGGTGCCATCGGTCTCATTGGTGACCGTAAACTGTGTCGGGCTCGTAAAGGTGATCTTATAGGTGTCCATTGTCAGAGAGCTCGGTGTCAGGATCGTTGTCGAGGTCCCTTCGACCCCACCCGTATTGCTGTCGCTGGCCACAGGCGCATCGGGACTCAATGCTGCAAACAACAGGTTGTTGGTTGTCCCATCCAATCCATATCCTGCTTGATGCTGCTGATTGATCTCGGTGACCAACACTGCTGCAAGACGATCCAAGCGATCTTGATAGCTGGTAATATTCGTGTCCCGTACTGTTAACTGGCCTTTGATCTCACCATCCGTAATCTTCGATGTAATCACTATTGTGGAGCCGTCACTACGTTTCAAGGCCACATCATGCATTCCTGCATTGTCTGCATCTGGAGTCTGGACAAGGGAATTGGCGCGGTTGCCACTCACCAGCAACTGTCCACCGACTAGGATGGCGATTCCATCGCTCATTTCCACTGTATCGAGACTCACTAACTTCGCCATGTTATTGATCAATACGGCTCGTTGGTCACGGAGGTCATTGGCTTTCTCTCCACCGGCTTCCGCCAGATGGATCTGTTCGTTCAGTGAGGCGATCTGTGAGGCGAAGGTGTTGATTTCTGTAAGATTTCGGCCAATCGCCGCGTCGATGTCCTGACGAACCCTATCCAAATTTGATGCCGCCCGTGTGATGGCATCAACAAGCGCCTGCGCATCGTTGAGAACAAGTGTGCGTTGCGTGCTGTCTTCAGGAAAAGCCGCTAAATCGCGAAAGGCATTGAACAACTGATCGATGGCGCCAGTGATCCCTGCGTCATCCGTTTCCGCGAAGACAGGTTCGACCTGTTGAAGCAGTTGGTGTTGCACGGTGAACCGCCCGACATCTTGGACCGCGTCGGTGAGCTGCGCCTCGAGAAATGTGTCAACCTGCCGGCGAATTTGGCTGACTTTGACGCCGGCAGGACTGACTCCACCGAGGGGGTGATTTGCTTCCAACACCGCCTCCTGTCGCGAGAATCCCTCGGTTTGAGCGTTGGCGATATTGTGTGAAGCAACAGTGATGCTCCGCTGAAAGGCCTGCAAGCCTAACCGGCCAATTTCAAAAATATCGTTGATTCCTGACATCTTCCAGGATCACCCTCGGATACTTAGTGACGAGGTCACCGCCGGTAGGGCCAATTCACCAGATCCACGATAGACTGGCTGGACGCTTTCTCCTGCGTAGATCAACCGGAGCGCTTCTCGAACCATTGACAATCCACGATAGGTCAAGAAGGCATTGCGTCGTCCTTGCTCAGCCACTGTTTTAGCTACCGCAAGAAGCTTCCGGAAGGCTGTGCTGGCACGAGGCCCAAAAGGGGAGGGGGCTTGGTCCAGTTCTATCACCCATTTGGAAGGATCCACGTGAGGCTTGGGACCCAGGAGAGTCTGTAACAGCAAGGTTCGCCGTTGCTCGTACCGCCGGAGGTCATGCAGGAGAGGCTCTTTTCTCCCGGTGACCTCCAAGAGACCGTGATGGTCCATTCGCCGGAGCAAGCCGTGTTCTTCATCGAGCAGCGCGGAGAGGCGACAATAGGTGTCCTGCTCGGTCCTGAGCGTAGCGAGGAGGTCTTGCCAGACTGCCGTGTGATCCATCTTTCTGACCCCCTGTACGTGTCACAAGTACGGCTAAGCGACGGCGTTCAGTAGCGTTTCTTTGATCAACCCTGCTGCCACCAACTCGCTGTTGACCGGCGATGAGGAAGCAAGTGTCGTATCTCGCGCAGCCTCCACCCGTTCCGCGCGAATATCGGGTAAGGCATGAACTTGTGCAATGAGCGCCTCCCGAGTTTGTAGCGTTGAGGAGAAAGCCACCACATCGGTGGTTGCCCCGCCAGATGGACGAGACGGCTCTTTCGCCAACGATGGCGCCCGTTCGATCGATTGAGACGTTCCGACAGCGTGATGAACATCACGAAGTGGATCTGATCCAAAAATAGTGGCCATAGTGAGATCCTCCTTCCCGTTTTTATCGGTTTTTGCTTATTGAAGCTTTAGAAGGATCTTACTCAGCCGCGTTCATCTCAGTAGGAATGGACTGCAACTCCCGGAGACTGGCTTCAATATAGCGAGCCAAACCAATGCCTCCTGCCCTGGCAGCCTGTTTGCCAATTTCCTCATCATAAAACACGCGAAACGCTTCACCCATCCGATTTTGGGTAAGGGAACCTTTGGGTACCGTATTCCGCATCACTTTCAGAAGATAGGCGATAAAATAGGCTTCAAATGCCTCACTGGCTTCCTTGAGATCTGTATGGTTGATTTTCTCCTTCAGCGCCGCAATGCGTGCCTCAGCTTGCGCATTTTGAGTCTGCGCGAGTGAGAATTCTGTCACATTCGGGAGCATCATCTCGATATCTCGCTCAAATCCTCTTTTACGTTCTCGCATTCTTGCAAGGGACTAACATTCTTTGTGAAGTGCTTAAATCATTTCCAACTCCGCCTGCAGAGCACCTGCAGCTTGGGCAGCGGTAAGCACCGCCACCAAATCACGCGGAGTCACTCCCACAGCATTGAGGGCTTTGACCAAATCCCCTAACGTGACGGATTGATCAACTTGAATCACCCGACCTGGCTCTTCGTCGATGGTGGTATTCACTTCCGGAGTCACCACAGTCTGGCCTCCCGAACTGAATGGATTTGGCTGTGAGACGTTGAAATCAGTTTTAATTTTAATGGTAAGATTTCCATGGGATATCGCCATACTGGATAAGCGAACATGTTCGCCCATGACTATCGTCCCCGTCCGTTCATTCACCACCACCTTGGCCGAAACATCTACGTCCACATCGAGTCCCTCCACCGCTGCGATTAATTGAACAATTTTTCCCCTAAAGCTTTCCGGTACGGTGACCTTCACCTGGCCGGAACTTATCGGTTGCGCTACTCCCTGGCCCAAATGGGTGTTAATAACTTCAGCCATACGAAGAGCGGTCGTAAAATCAGCATGGTGGAGAGCTAAGGAAAATGAATCCCATTGCTCGATATTTAATTCCACAGCTTTTTCGACGATCGCGCCTCCCGGGATGATCCCACCGGCTTGGTGATTTTTGACCACAGAGGTTCCACTCTCACCAGCCTGAAAGCCAGCGGTCGAAATCGGCCCCTGTGCGACAGCGTACACCTCCTGATTCGGGGCCTTCAGAGGGGTCAATAACAAGGTACCGCCCTTTAGACTTTTGGCATTAGCCATTGAGGAAACCTGGACATCGAGCCTCATCCCTGGTCTCGCAAATGGTGGGAGTTTGGCGGTCACCATGACCGAAGCCGTATTTCGTGTAAGGAGTTGGATAGGGTTCACTTTCAAATTAATACCCATCCGGTTGAGCATGGAAATGATCGCCTGAGCAGTAAACTGCCCTCCCACCACCGAATCCCCCGTTCGATCTAACCCAACGACGAGACCGTACCCGATGAGCTGGTTCTCGCGCACGCCTTCTACTGAGGCAATATCCTTGATACGCGCCGCCCATCCTTGAGCTGTGAGGAAGACAAGGCCCAAGATGACCGCAATCGCTATAATGCTGCTCTGCCGATTCCGCATTTCGTGCCAGCAGTGGTCATGTGTGTGTGGACGACTCATTCCTTCCCTCCGCACAACTTTTATAACGGCGAGATCCAATCCCAAATCCGAACGAACCATCCAGGACGCTGCACGTCGTCGACGACTCCGAGACCGGAATATTCGATCTTGGCATTAGCAATCGCCGTTGAGAGGACGGTGTTGGTCGTATCGAGATCAACCCGGCGCACAATGCCGGAAATCGTCATCGTCTGCCGTTCGCTATTCACCGTTACCTCTCGGTGGCCTTTGATACGGAGATCACCATTGGGTAGCACTTCAACAACCTGAGCAGCGATTGTCCCGGTTAAGGTATCCTCTCGGCTCGTGGAGCCGGACCCTTTGAACTCATTCTTGTTCTTAGCTTCAACTTCCACACCATCGACTAATGCCGAGGCGAAGTTATTAAGGCCGAACAAAGAGCCACCTAAGCTGCCGTTATAGTCGGATTCCCGATCAGCGGTCGTGCTTGCTTTCTTTGATCCCTTGTGTTGTTCCACAATCTTAATCGTCACAATATCGCCCACTCGACTTGCCCGGAGATCTTCAAACAGATATGCTCGACCATTGCCAGCTTGCCACAGGGACCCCAAAGTTGACGGCCTCTGCAAGGGCGGTGGTTCAAAAGGTTTCTCAGGCTCTTTACGGGAGACAAGCTCAGAGCGAACGCATCCGCCGAGCACCGCCAGGCAAAGTGCAATCGCCCACCATTGCGGTTGCCATCGCCGATTCAGCGCGCCAGGTATGTTCAAAATTGCACCTCCACGAGTCCAGCGGCAAGGACCCGTCCCAAGATTTCACGCCCGGACCTCTGATTTTCCACAGGAATCATCTTGCCGGCTTGTCCAGAGGCCTTGGCAATCCCCACGGTTTGAACGAGTAATCCCCCGCGCCGAGCTTCAATAATTACCCGATCGCCCTTGTGAATCACGGGAGGTAAGGCCAAATAGGCGTGTTGAATCGGGGCATTGGGCCTGAGCAGGCGAGTTGCTTGTTTTCCGACCGCCTGATGCATATCCTGGATGAAATCGTGTACCAATGCCGGTAATGTGTGAGAGATCATGGTTAAATCATCGGCCTCGAGTAATTCCTTGGCCTTAATCCAACGAACCGGGGCTACAACTTGGCTCTTGGCCATCAATTCAGCCACAACGTTGACGGTTTGAACCAGATGCGCGTCAACCAGCAATGCCACGCGGAAGGCGCGCCGTCCTGTGCGCCCATCCATGGTGTCAGGGGGAACTTGGATCACTAATTTTCCGTTGGGAACCGTGACCGGCTGCTTGGGATATAGCACCTGAACCGAGAGTTCCACATTCTTTAGCGGGAACTGCCGGTGCAATTGTGCCAGCAACGCTTGTTCCAAGTGCTTCTGCGTCACCAATTGGGTGGTGACCTTCAGCGATGCGCGGGTGTTCCCGCCTCTGGCTTCTGCTTCTCCCGGCTGCACGAGCAGATACATTCCCACAATCAGCCACAGCACAATTTCTCGTATCATCCGTTCCCTCACATGGTTTTTTCAGGGGTAGAGCAGGCGCCCGATCGAGCCTATCACCTCAGCCACTGCTCCTATCGCCTCAAGTTATTCGCAATGCCCATCATGTCGTCAGCGGCTTGAATGGCCTTGGCATTGAGCTCATAGCTCCGTTGAGCAGCAATCATGGCCACCATTTCATCGGCAATATTCACATTCGAGGTTTCTAAGAATCCTTGTTGGATTAATCCAAAGCCTGTGGAAAAGCCGGGTGTTCCCTGCTGTGGTGGTCCGGAGGCCGTGCTGTCTAAAAACAAGTTGTTACCTTGGGCAACCAGGCCTGCTGGATTGTCAAACCGCACAAGCAAGATCTGACCGATCTGAGTAGCCTGTGGCACACCTGGAAGGAGGACAGACACGGTACCATCCTGTGCAATATCGATTTTCAACGCGCCGGAGGGAATGGTAATTGTGGGGATGAGCAGGTCGCCATCTCCGGTCACCAGATTTCCTGTGTTATCCCGCTTAAACGAGCCTGCTCGTGTGTACATGATGGTCCCGTCAGGCCGCTGAATCTGGAAAAATCCTACACCTTCAATCGCTAAATCCAGTTCGTTATTGGTCTGTCGGAGATTGCCTTGGACCCATTCCTTCGCTACTGTCACAGGGCGAACTCCCGTACCAATCTGAATTCCGACAGGAAAGATCCCGATATTCGAAGCGCTTGTTCCCGGCATCCGTTGAATTTGATAGAGCAAATCGGCAAATTCTGCCCGATGCCGCTTAAACGCCGTGGTGTTCACGTTGGCCAAGTTGTGTGCAATGGTGTCGATATTTAATTGTTGCGCGCGCATGCCTGTCGCAGCAGTATGCATGGCTCGAATCATCGCGTTTTCTCCTTAATCAACCTTGGTTGAACTCTTATCACCCTTGGCTCGACGTTAGCCTTGAACATGTGCAGATTGAATGATACGTCCGGTCAGGTCATCCATGGTTTGAATGGCCTTTTGCATTTGTTCATACCCTCGCGTCACTTGGATCATCGCAACCAAATCAAGACTGGGATTGACGTTGGCTTGCTCTAAGGTCCCTTGATGCACCTTCACATCCGTCGCCTGTTCCACTTGTTTCGGGGGGATCCAATAAAGCTCACCCGCTTTTGTAGGAACGGCAGAGGGAGACAGGCGCTCAATTCGGAGTTGTCCCACGATGCGATTATTCACCCGGACAGTGCCTGTTTCATCGATCGTGAGTTTACCCGAGGAGATTTTGATAGGTCCGTTTTTCCCCAACAAGGGATCACCGAGAGGTGTCGCCAATTCCTTTTTGTCGTTAATCCGAAGTTGCCCCCCTCGAAAATGTCGAAGCCCCTGTGGTGTATCCACAACAAAGAACCCATCCCCTTCTAACGCCACATCGAGATAATGGCCTGTATGTCGAAGAGCTCCCTGGCTCAAATCCGGAAGCACCGTCGCGACCTGAGGAAAGAGATCAATTCCCGCTAAAGGTGGTCCCTTGACTTGCGCAAGAATCGTTCCAAAAATGGCTTCATCCTTTTTGAATCCCGTGGTATGGATGTTTCCTAAATTATGAGCCAGCAGTTCCAACTGCCGCTCACGGGTAATGGCACCGGCAACAACTGGGTAGATTCCACGATTCATACATGCCTCCAGGACGTTCGGTTCGTTTCCCTGGGAATAGCAACGACCATGCCAACACCGCCGCCCCAAGCCATGAGCAAGAGTGAGCTAAAGTCACCTCACAACCACAGGATTTATCGCTCCAACTTCCAATGGAAGTCAGATCTTTCCTAGGCAGAAGCTGCCGTGAGGCAATTTCCTCCTGGCGCTGCTGCGAACTATTGCCAATTTCTGTC
>RFGT01000044.1 GCA_003696975.1 Nitrospirota bacterium
ATGGGGTTCAAGCTGGAACATCTCTATCAGGGATGCCGTTATCTGCGGGAGGCTGGGTTTAAAGGCCGCGTGATTTTAAACTACTCGCTCAATTCTCCAGAGGAGACCGAGGAAACGCTTCTGCAAAGTGTGGAATCCTATAAAGTCGTCGCCTCGATTTTAGGAGAGGACCGCGTGTTTCCACTGTTGTTTTTCTTGGGCATTCAACCGAACACGGATCTGGAGCAGCGCCTGCTGTCCGAAGGGTATCTGTCGGCGGGGTACAACCCGTTAGCGTTAACCCCATGGAGCGTTAAGAAGTTGTTGTACAATCCAGCCCCTCTCAATAAACTCATTGCCCGCGCCTGTCTCACCGCCTGGAGTCGGAAGCATGGGAGCTATGACCCTCGGCCATGGTCGGGAAGCCTAGGGCACAGCGCCACCCATGAGCATGGGCACAGCTATGCTGATCAAAGCCTGGCAAAAGGCGTGGAAGCGAACTCCGGTCGGGAAGCCCTATTGACGCTGGAAGAGATCTTGCGCTCCCGTGCCGCTCGGCGCACGGCATCCATGGCCGCATTGCAAGAGATGCCACCGAATCCATGAGAGAAGATCTCACCCGCTGAGAACTCTCCAGCGAGGGGTTTAATTGCCGTCAAGGAGAGGGAGAGAAGGAGGCATGATAAAAGGATCCATCACTCTGTGATGGTGAACTCCATGGTTCCGATGACATTCCCTTCGTACAAGTCTTGCCCTGGACTTTCATAAAACAGTTTCAAGAGATATTTCCCTTTCTTCCAGCCGCCTTCTGGTTTGAATACCTCTAAATAGCCAGACTTTTCATTCATTTCTAAAAAAAGAGCGTCGGTGCCCACGGGCTTGGGTTCCGGGGTTTTGCCATCGGGCATGTAATACCAGGCGGCGCGATATTGAGAAGGTGCATCCAGTGGCGGAATGGAAAACACGATGTAAAAAGCTTCGGTATCAGACGGAAACTCTGAGACCCCTGGATCGACAGGTTCGACATAGGCATCATCGGTCATCCAGCCTTGCCGGCCAAACGTATCCCAGGGTGTGGCAATGTCGCGGGCCATGGCAATCCACTTAAACCCGGCTTGCGGTCTCTTCCAGTTTTTCTGATCCAGGGCCAGGGGATGTTTAGCGGTCTGCTGGCTGTCCTGCTGAGTGGCTGGTTTGACGCCCAAAAGTCCCCCGCTTTGCTTAGCAAGTCCGAAATCCATTCCCGATGTCAGAAAAGTGAGTGCCCCCACGAGGCTCAGCAGAGTGAAGCTCCTCACCAGAGAAAAACGATTGGAAGAAATACATATCCGCTTCATAGTCCACCTCATCGCCATGAACGAGGATAACTGGAGTATCTTTACCTTACCCCTGGACCTGTGGGTTGTGCAATGGAGGGTCGGTTGCCATACCAAAAATCAGGGGCAGAGAAGTCGCTCGCCCACAAGGGCATCTCTACCATGCGGGTTGCATTATACAGGAGGGGCGGGTACCCGGGTCCGCGCGATACCCTGCCGTCGCCGGTCCACGATCATGTCGGCGACTTCAGTAATGTGGCGTTCCAGGATGAGCCGGAGATGACTGCCAGCACGGTAATCTGCCGGGGCTATAAAATGGACGCGATTGGCATGCTTGGACAGTTCGTAACATTTGTGAAAGGATCGACGGCTTTGATCGTGCGGGTTGTATACCGCAATGGCCATTCCCTGGTTTTTCTTCATCACTGTGAAACAGGGAACGTCCGTGGGGCCGTCGCCTACATAAATCATCTGGGGAAATGGAATACGCCGAACCTCCTCGGGCATGTGATCGTTGACATCTTGGTCGAGGCTAAGAAGCCCTTTGTTCACGCGAAACAGGTACTGGGTTTTCTGCGTGTGGCTGATGACGCGTTTAGGGAAACTCAAGTGGCCGTCCTCCTCATCGAATTCACATCCCCATATGGCCTTGGTCCACCTGGCAATGGCGCTCCCGTCCAAGATGGCTTTGAGCCCGGAGCTCACAACATAATGTTCAATGTGGATATCCCATTCGGTATACCGGGGACTGTGAACAAGCGCGTTGAGTTCTGCAAAGAACTCTGGCACACCATCGAAAAACGAAAGATCCTTTCCCATGTCTCGGAGGTCGGCATTGGAAAGTGCGCGGATGGACTCATGTTCCAGCAGACGTTTCATATACGCGAGTTCATGATCATACTGTTTTTCTCGTACGAGGGCTGTACAGCTTGCCCAGAATGCTGAGGGGTCGAGACCGGCGCGGCGGAGAATCGTCACATCCTGCATGTAGAGGGGACTGAGGGTATGGTCGAAGTCATAGATAATAGCGATGATGTTTTGTGGTTCGCTCATGGAGACCCAAGAAGTGGAGTGATTCACCTAGTGCCTTATTGCAGTAGAGACCTCCCCCAAGAGCGTGTGTGATGAATAGGATCGAATTCCTATCCGCCCAAGGTCCTCCAAGCGCATGGGCAGTGGATTGAGTAGCACGGCATGGCTCTCATTTGTTACGGGGTCGTTCACACTGACCAAATGAATGCGATCATCGTGCAGGGTGAAACGATACACGCCGGGAACGACTTCCCTGATCAG
>RFGT01000045.1 GCA_003696975.1 Nitrospirota bacterium
CTCATAGACTTAGGCTCGGGTAGTAGGGCAGGAAATCATGCGGCTTCTCAAACAGTGAACTGAGTCTATGGTCTGCGAATCGTTAAAACAGTGGTGGAGGTACTTTCCTGAAAGTTGAGGGTTCAGAGACCTTTGTCCCTTGGCCTAAGATACGCCATTCGCCGTCTTCATAAATGAGGTAATGCGTATTGCCCAGCCAACTAGCAAGGTTGACTCGCTGATGCGTATCGCTTGCTGTGGCCCACAAGGATCCCGTACACACGACTTCGGCCGTCCGCCGCTTTCCAGACTTGACCAGGATCCGTGAAAAAGAATGCAAGGTAGAAATCCGATCATACTTCTTGAAAAACTCTTCCCAGATTTTCCGCATATCGGCCTTGGTATAGTTCTGATACCGATAGTTTTTTGAATAAATGTGCATCAAGGCATCGAGGTCTTCTTCCTTGATTGCCTCTTCCGCGCGATTGAAGGCTTCCTCGATCTGGCGTACGGTTAATTCAGTCGCTTGCACGACCGCACCTGCGCTGATCCGGAGCTTCGCCCATCCTGATGACCAGAGCCCGCTCAATCCAATGATGAGGCTCACAAACAATCCAAGGCTGATGATCCACTTTATGTTGGTCATTGCTCCCTCGCTATTGTGTCTGGTTGCTAGTTAGATTAGATCCCATCATCCACACGGTTGGTTTCTTGGCTGTGAGTTCTGCTAGCCATCGATAATTGTTAGAATGATTCAGGCTCTTGAGGCATTCCGGCAATCCTTGCAGTTAGCTGGACCATGAAACTTTGTTGGTTAAGAGAGGTCCTTGAAGCATTAGGAAATGATAAAGCCGATATCGCCGTTATGCCCCGCTTGTTTAAATACTGCCGTCTCTGACGAAATATTTAGGCAAAAAATGTTCCTTTTTCCCTCTCCTGGTTCCTCACGGCATTCTTTCCAGAATTTGTTCAAGAATCGTGGTCTATGGCCAGTCAGGAGAAACATGTAAGGAACAGGAGAAAGGGGAAGGATGGGACAATCAACAGCTCACTCTGTGGCAAAGTTCCTCGTTCTCGGCAAGCCTATACTTGGAGAGCACAAAAGAGTCGAGACCTTTTGTCCTTGTAAAGGCCGTTCTGAACCGAATGGCAATGCGAGGAGAATATCTCGTGCATGGGTTATTCTCTTGACATGGTCTCAATAGTTCACGCACGCTGTCCATAGCATAGGCATCATGGTGAGACGGCATTCGTGGCCTGGGCTTTTCAGGAGGGTTTTCTCTATGCGAAGAGTGCTGGTGGGAATGTGGATCGTTGTGTGTATTGGGGGAGGGAAAGCCATGCCGGCGGTGGCCGAGACCAGCACACCCGACTCGGTCAAACCTCTTCATGCCCTTGTTTCCGCTTATCTCGCGACCTCGGATGCTGCCGAAGCTGAATCGCTTTTTGCGAAGATCCTCACTCATCCCGATGCCGCCCTTTCCACAATCAGCCAGATGCTTCGTGAAGATTATCCTGCTATTCAAGCCCCTGTGGGCTTTCAGCCGAACCGGCCGGTGCGGGTCCGTAATCAGACTCACGGGTTTGGTTTATATGTGCCGATGTCCTATACCCCGGAGAAAGCCTATCCGTTGGTCATCTGCCTCCATGGAGCAGGCTTTACCGGAGATGCGTACCTTGAACGCTGGCAGCCGCGGTTGGGTGAATCGTACATTTTGGCCTGTCCCACATATGGTCCTGGAGCCTGGTGGACGCGGTTTGGGGAAGAGTTGGTCTTAGCCACCATCCGAGCGGTTCAGATGCAATACCACATTGACCCGAATCGAGTGTATTTGACAGGCATGTCGAATGGTGGCATTGGCACGTGGATTATTGGGATGCATCATGCCATGACATTTGCCGGAATAGCTCCTATGGCAAGCGGAATCGATACGGTCTTATATCCATTTTTGGAAAATCTCAGACAGACCGCAGTCTATATCATCCATGGATCTCAAGATCGCGTCATGCCTGTATGGTTGAGTCGGGAGCTTGACAAGGAGCTCACGCGCTTGGGAATTGCTCATATCTATCGCGAGCATCATCGTTCGCATCCGCTGGCAGGCGGGCATTTTTTCCCTCGCGAGGAATTGCCGGCGCTGGTCCAATGGTTTGCTGCGCATATCCGCAATCCGTTCCCCCGGCGGATCACACTGGTGCGAGACGCCAGTCATCTGTCCCGGTTCGGTTGGGTGTTCATTCGCGCCACCGATCCCATCGCTTATTTTTCAGAGAATCTGTTTGACTCGCCGGACGAGTATTTGAAGGATCGCATCTATGCGCGGCTTGAGGCCCTCATTGAGAAGCCCAATCATATCGTCGTCCAAACGCGGCGCGTGCGGCGCTATACCGTCTTTCTCAATGAGGAACTTGTGGACCTCTCCAAGCCCGTTCGTATTGTCACCAATGGGCAGCTCAGCTTTGAAGGAGTGGTAAAGCCCAACCTTTCTACCTTGCTCCGTGAGGCGAGGCGGCGGCACGATCCTGCCATGCTCTTTCCCGTTGAAGTTACCGTCACAGTCCCCAAAGAGTGACGGCAAGTTTTACGATGGCATGCGCCCTGGCAGTACTTGGCACGGGATCTGATGTTGGAAAGAGTTTGATTGCCGCGGGGCTGTGTCGCATTCTGGCCAGGCGTGGCAAGCGGGTTGCCCCCTTTAAAGCGCAAAACATGGCGCTCAATTCGTTTGTCACAATTGAAGGTGGCGAAATAGGTCGAGCCCAAGCGCTTCAAGCGCAGGCTTGCGGGCTTCTCCCTCATGTAGATATGAATCCCATCCTGCTTAAACCTGAGACTGATCAGCGCGTGCAGGTAATTGTCCAAGGGAAAGTCTGGGACCGGCATGATGCTTGCAGCTATGGCGATGCTAGAGACACGCTCTGGCCTGTTGTGCAAGCGAGTTATACACGACTCAGCCGGCAGGCCGAAGTGATGGTGATCGAGGGAGCGGGCAGTGCGGCGGAGGTCAACTTGAAGCATCGAGATCTTGTCAACTGGCCTGTGGTGCGGCTGGCTGACGCCGCCGTGCTGCTCGTGGCGGATATTGACCGCGGTGGGGTATTTGCACAGGTGCTGGGGACGCTGGACCTGCTCGAACCCGATGAACGACGTCGGGTCATTGGCTTGATCATTAACAAGTTTCGTGGAGATCCTCGCCTTTTTGCGGAGGGCGTGGCCTTTCTCGAGCGCCGCTCGGGCGTGCCTGTTTTAGGGGTTATTCCCTTTCTCAGGGATCTGGCACTCGATCAGGAAGATAGTGTGAGCATGGAATGCAGGCGCACCACTGCGTTTTCCGCTGGTACGGTCAATATCGCCGTGATTCTCCTCCCCCATATGAGTAATTTCACCGACTTCAACACGTTGGCAGCGGAACCCGATGTGGCCTTTGGCTATGTCCGCCATCCCGCAGATCTCGCGCAGGCGGATGTGATCATGATCCCAGGGAGTAAAACGACCTTGGATGATTTGGCTTATCTCCGAGACACGGGGTTCGCCGAACTGCTGCTCAAGCTAGCCGCTCAAGGTCGAGAAATTGTTGGACTCTGTGGGGGATTCCAAATGCTGGGACGATGGTTGGCTGATCCTGATGGCGTAGAACGACAAGGCCGGGAAAAGGGATTGGGCCTTTTGGATATTGAAACGATGTTCAAGGAACCCAAGACGGCCAGGCAAGTAGTCGCGCAACCTCTGTTCCCCTGGAGCAAACCGGAATGCCCGGTGGAAGGGTATGAGATCCACATGGGTGTGACCCGACGCGGAGCAGATGCTCCCTGTTTCCGGGTCTTTCAAGTCCGGCAAGCCCGACACGCCCAACGTATGACGCATCACGATTGGTCTGAGGAGACCGATGGGGCGCGGTCTCCGAATGAACTGGTATGGGGAACCTATATTCACGGCGTGTTTGATCAGCCAATCTTCCGCCGGCTCTGGTTGAATCAGGTCCGGCAGCGAAAAGGGTTGCCTCCGCTGGGCGAGATCGTCTCAAGACAGGTGCAGTCGCATCTTCAATCGGCATTGGACCGCTGGGCCGATCATCTGGAGCGACATCTCAATCTGGCTCCAGTGTGGCAGACGGTCACGTGCGGCATGGAGTCGGCTTGACAAACTTCATAGGAGTTCCCTACAGTCCTGTCCAACAGACAGAGGTTCGGGTGCAGGGAAGAAGGTGCAAATCCTTCGCGGTCCCGCCGCTGTAACTGGGGACGACCCCCGCAAAGAGGCCACTGTTTCATCGGAAGGACAGGCTGTCCTGGCGAGAGAAATGGGAAGGCGCGGGTAGTAGGCTCGCTCGAAGTCAGAAGAGCGAATCACCCAGAAGCCAGAAGACCTACCCGGACTGTGGCCGGTGTTCCCTCGAGGGCTGGGGAGCAGGTGAGGATGAAGAAGCGGGTGCAATCCTCAAGGTGTGCCAAGCCTTGGGGATTTTTTATTTTGAACGCATTTCGCAGAACTCTTGTGAGGGCTCAGATCATCTGGCCAAGCGTCCTTGCCGTGGTCTTAGTTCTTGGCGCGGGGAGCCAGGTGAGTGCCGAAAGAGGAGAGCTCATGAAACGCCGTCAGCAGGGAATCCTGACCGGTATGCCCTTCATGGCTAATGTGGCGAATCGAACGTTTGTGGATGATCTCGGCCGTAAGCTGTATCTGTCCAAACATCCTCGGCGCATCGTGTCCTTGGCTCCCAGCATCACGGAGATTCTCTTTGCCCTCGGATTGCAGGATGAGGTCGTGGGGGTAACCGAATTTTGCGATTATCCGCCTGAGGCGAAAATGAAACCTAAAGTCGGATATGCCCATCCCAATGTGGAAGCGATCCTCGCTCTGCAGCCGGAATTGGTCTTGGCGCCTCGCTCATTTGTCCGAGCGGATGTATTGGCCAAGTTAGAGCAAGTGAAGGTCCCAACGTTCATTCTTGCCCCCCGAACCGTGGAAGACATCCTCGCCCATATTCAACTCATTGGCAGAATGACGGGCAAGACCGAGGCGGCAATTCGGGAAGTCGAACGAATTCGCACGCATGTTGCCGAGGTATCTCGGCGGGTTGCCGGTCGGCCCCGCCCGTCTGTGCTGTACGTATTGAATACCGATCCCTTGATCACCGTGGGACCGGGGAGTTTTATCCACCATGTGATCGAGCTGGCGGGCGGACGGAATGTAGCCGAAGAGGCCAAGGCTCCCTATCCACGCCTTAGTCTGGAGGAAGTGCTAATGCAAAATCCCGACGTCTTGGTGTTCTCCGGTGGTCGGCAGGAAGGCATTCCCCAGGCTGAACAAGAGAAATGGAAGCGCTGGACAACCCTCTCGGCGGTGAAGCACGGGCGGCTCTTTGAGGTGCCAAGCGATTGGCTGAACCGTCCAGGTCCTCGTATTGTCAAAGGACTCGACCGATTGGCGCAGATTCTTCACCCCCAGGTATTTGCCGGTGCGCTTCCTGACCAACCATGAGAGTGGTACGCGCCGTACGGTGATGGAGTTTGCTGGTCGATGATTGCCGCGAAACCAAGAAAGCCTGACCTGGCCGCTTCAATGACCACCCGGGTTGGACGCTCTTCTGAAGAAACCGTGTATGGCGCTGGAAGTTCGCCCCGACTGCACGAGAGTTCCAATCGCGTGACCATGACGCGAGGGCGATGGAGTCGGTGCCTGGCACTCTCGTGCGGGTTGGCACTCTTGACCTTTTGGATCTGTGTGAGCTTTGGAACCGAGTCGATTGCGCTGAGTGAAATTGTGGACATTGTGACCCAAGGCATTCGCGGGCAACTCCATCAGGTGACTGATCCGCATGCGGTCATTGTCTGGCAGGTTCGAGTGCCCCGCGTGCTCTTGGCATGCCTGGTGGGCGGGAGCTTGGCCATGGTTGGAGCCGCTCTCCAAGCCCTGTTGCGCAATCCATTGGCCGATCCCTTTGTCATCGGGATTTCCAGCGGAGCGGCCTTGGGTGCCGCCGTGGCGCTTCTGTTTGGCCTCGGTGTTTCTTTTCTGCAGGTGTCGCTTTTGCCCGCCTGTGCGTTTCTTGGTGCGTTGCTCTCGTTGACGCTCGTGTATCGCATGGCGGTCACCTATGGGACTTTTTCCATTCACACGATGTTGTTAGCCGGGGTGGTGCTCAATGCCATTTTTTCCGCATTGATTATGTTCTTGACAAGTGTGGCCGATCCGGATCGTGCCTATGGCATGTATGCTTGGCTCATGGGAACGCTGACGGGACCCGCCTTTCATACGTTGGCAATCCTCGCGGCTTTCCTCCTGATTGGCTTTATTGTGCTGACTACCCAAGGGCGGTCTCTCAACGTGTTGACCTTAGGGGAAGAGGTCGCCCGCTCACTCGGTGTTGAAGTCGAGCGGGTGAAGCGCGTGGTGTTTCTCGCATCGGCCTTGTTGACTGGTACGGTGGTCGCATTTAGTGGGTTAATCGGGTTCGTCGGGCTGATCGTGCCGCATGCCGTCAGGTTGCTCATCGGTGCTGAGCATCGACTTGTCCTGATCATATCCGGTGTTGCTGGAGGCATTTTTCTCATGATTGCGGATACTGTGGCGCGTACCGTGATCAGTCCGGCAGAAATTCCCGTTGGCGTGGTCACGGCTCTGGTCGGTGGCCCCATTTTTCTGTACTTGTTGATCAACCGGCGAGCTGCCCTGTGAAGACCGAAGACATAAAGGACGCACCCATGATCCCTGCTTATACCGTGACGGACGTGACATTTCACTATGGCCGGAACCCTCTGAAGGCTAGAGTGCCCGTTTTGCAGGATCTCACGTTTCAGATTCAAGCCGGAGAGATTCTGGGAGTCGTGGGCCCTAATGGCTCTGGGAAAAGCACCTTGTTGAAACTCTTGGCTCGCGTGCTTGTGCCTACGGGAGGGCGAATTGAACTCTATGGCCAGTGTCTCATGACTTTCACCCAACAAGCCGTGGCCCGGCAGGTGGCCTACGTTCCCCAAGAGATACAGCAGATTTTTCCCTTCACGGTTGAGGAGATGGTGTTGATGGGTCGCTATGCCCACGTGCAAGGAGGCGGCATCCTACATTGGGAAAGTGCCCAGGATTATCGAATTGTCGAGCAGGCTCTGAAGGATCTGGATATTACCCACTTGCGGCACAAGGTGATTGGAGAAGTATCCGGGGGAGAGCGACAGCGGGTGCTGCTTGCTCGTGCGTTGGCCCAACAACCTCGCGTGCTGTTGCTCGACGAACCGACAGCCTTTTTGGACCTTCAACATCAGCGGGATATTATCAGGATTCTGCAGCAGTTGAATCAGACAGAGGGGATGACCGTGGTGGTGGTATCCCACGATCTCAACCTCGTGAGCCAATTTTGCCATCGGTTACTGCTGCTGTATGAAGGGAGGATGGTTCGCCTGGAGAACCCTGAACAGGTACTGTGCCATCATGTGTTGGAATCGGTATACCACTGTCCCCTTATGATTGATCAGCATCCCGGTTCCGGAAAGCCGAGAGTCACAGTGTCTGTGTAAAGAAGAGCAATCTCTTTTTGCATTCAGCGAGAAATAGGAAGTTTTTTTAGAGGGAAGGCGGTGTCTCCGTGAATTCCAAGTAAGACACAGAGGCGCCACGGGTGTATGAACCATTTCATGTAAAGGAGGGGTTTCGGTCAGGATACGGTTCCGGCAGCGACGGGGAAGATGGTGTAAGTCCATCACGGTGCCGCCACTGTAAGCGGGGAGTGACTCTGCACGAATGCCACTGTCTCGAAGAGAGCCACATCCATGCGTTCGCATGTCTGCTGTTCGCGGGCGCAGGGAGGTGGGACCGGAGGGATGGGAAGGCGCAGAGGAGCGACGATCCGTAAGTCAGGAGACCCAACTGCCGGGTTGTCCATTACCGCCCTTCGAGCTAAAGGGAGGTGGAATCAATGGATGCGCTTCGGTACATTTTCGACTTCCGTTATGTTCTTCTTGTCACTACCTTTACTCTTACCCTTGCTGGTATAGGTCCTCTTTCACTCTCTTTTGCACAAACGCACGAAATTTCAGAAACCGATGAAGTTCCTACCCTTCAAGAGATTGTGGTCAGTGCTACGAAGACCCCGGTTCCTGTTACCCAAGTTACCAGTGCGGTGGAAGTCTTCACAGAAGAGGATTTCAAACGTCGGCGCATTAAAACAGTGCTTGATGTGTTGCGTCTCGGCCAAGGAATCGCTGCGTTTCAAAATGGAGGACCTGGAACAAATGCCACTGTTCGTATTCGAGGAGGAAATGCGAATCAGACGTTGGTCCTCATTGATGGAGCCATTGTGAACAGCGCCACCTTAGGCTCATTCAATTTTGGCCATCTTACGGTAGACAATATTGAAAAGATTGAGATTGTCCGAGGGGCCCAGAGTACCCTATGGGGGGCTGATGCAATGGGTGGAGTTATTACGATCACGACCAAGCGGGGACATGGTCCGTTTCGAGCAGGGGGATTTTACGAATATGGATCATTTAATACGTTGCGTGAAGGAATTTCCATGTCGGGTCAAAAAGGGCCCTTCGATCTCTCCCTCACCTTGTCCCGTTGGGATACCTCAAGTATTTCGGCTATTAATTTTCGACGTGGGGCGTCTGAACGTGATCCGTATCGAAATTGGCAAGCTTCGTCCCGGCTTGGGATCAAGCTGCCCCACGATGGTCGGATGGATCTGAATTTTCGTTGGTGGAACGGTTCGCTCAATATTGACAGCTCAGTTGGTCCGTCGGATGTGATCAAGGCGAGAAATAATAGTAACCAACTCATCTTTAGCGGGATCTATGAACAGCCCATAACCGATTGGTGGACGCATGTCTTAACTGTCTCGCGTGCCCAAGAAGCAAGTCTGTTCGATCCGGGAATCTCACAGCGGAATTTGACAACAGGAGCAGTCAGTGTTCCCTTTGGCAGTCCAAACGAAACTCGTGTATTGGCTAATCGGATTGAAAGCCAGCATAATTTCTACCTGGCCCCGTATGCGACACTGACGCTTGGATATCAATTTCGCGAGCAGCAAGGGGAAAATGATACAGGATTGTCCACCAAGATTATTTCGTCTCATGCGGGATTTGCACAAGTCCAAGTGAATCTATGGGATCGCTTCTTTGGGACTGCCGGCGTACGACATGATAGTTTTAACGTATTTGGCGGTGCGACGACCTATCGAGTGACCGCCGGATATCTGGTGAAAGAAACAGACACAAAAATCCGGAGCAGTTATGCGACGGGGTTTCGCGCTCCAACAATTAATGACCTTTTCTTTCCAAATTTCGGCAATCCCAATGTGCAGCCGGAAAAAAGTCAAAGTTTTGATGTGGGAATTGATCAATTCTTCTTTGAAAAGCGGGTACGATTAAGTGGTGGCTATTTCTGGAACCGATTCCGCGATCTCATCCAAACTATCCAAAGCGCGACAATATGCGGAGTGGGGTCTTTCGGCGCCAATTTTTGTCCGGTCAATGTTGCAACGGCTAAAACTCAAGGCTGGGAAGGCTCTCTGGCAGTCACGATCGTTCAGGATTACCCTTGGATAAAGCGGTTGGAAGTGCGAGGTCAGTATACGATGACGTTGACGCGAAATTTGAATACGACCAGACGATTGGCTCGATGGCCTGTGGATCAGGCAAGTGTCAGCGTGTATTATCAGCCTATTGATCCCTTGAGTTTTCTTCTTGATTTTCGGTTTGTCGGATCCCAGTTTAATCTACCCAGTACTGCTCAAAATGATAGTCAGCGAGTTGGATCGTTTGAAGTGGTCAATCTCACGACTACCTATGAGATTTCCAAACAACTTCGCGCCTACGTCCGAGCGGAGAACATTTTTGATGAACGATATGAAGAAGTTCTGTTTTTTGGGACACCGGGACGATCAATTTATGGAGGGGTCCGCATGAACTTCGAAATCCCCTTTTTTATTCATTCGCCTGAAGAGGATCACGCCTAATGCCTTCCTGCCTTCTCATTGCCGGCACCCATAGCGGCGTGGGGAAAACCACCGTGGCGCTTGCACTTATGGCGGCATTCACCGCGCGCGGGCGCACGGTGCAGCCGTTCAAGGTCGGCCCGGATTTCATTGATCCAGGCCACCATCGGGCGGCCTGTGGTCGAGACTCCAGGAATTTGGATGGATGGATGTTGTCCTCTCAGCACAATCAGCACATTTTTTTCCGCGCTTCCCTGGACGCTGATTTGTCCATCATTGAAGGAGTCATGGGGTTGTTCGATGGAAGTGCAGCGACCGGCCAGCAGGGATCAACGGCGGAACAAGCCAAACTTCTGAAAGCGCCGGTCATTTTAGTAATTGATGGGCAAGCTCTCGCGCGTTCCGCGGCGGCGCTGGTGCATGGCTATGCGACATTTGATCCGGATCTCACCATCGCGGGTGTGGTGTGCAATCGGGTGAAAAGCCCCGGGCATTTTCAGCTATTAAAGGAGGCTATTGAAACCGAGGCGAAAGTCCCTGTGGTAGGATATGTGCGGCCTCACGATCGCTTCGCGATTCCCGAGCGGCACTTGGGGCTGCACATGGCCTTGGAGGGGCGATCGCCGGACTTCTACACCGCTCTGGGAGAATGGATCAGCGACACTCTCGATTTGGCGAAGCTTGAAAAGATCGCGTCATCCTGCGCTTCGTTTCCTCTAACCGAGAATGAACGGACCGATAAAGGCGGGCAATCCCCTGTCCCGCATCGAGTGCGAGTCGGTGTGGCTTATGATCGCGCATTTTGTTTTTACTATCCGGACAACTTCGAGGCATTGGCTACGGAAGGCGCGGAGATTGTAACATTCTCCCCGCTCACAGACCAGGCCTTGCCGGAGGTTGATCTCGTATATATTGGCGGCGGATATCCCGAGCTGTATGCGGAGACTCTTGCCGCGAATACCCGCATGCGCGAGGCGATTCGAGCCTTTGCTGCTTGTGGGGGCATAGTTTACGCGGAATGCGGGGGCCTAATGTATCTCACGCAAGGCATTCGCGATCATAATGGACAGACGCATGAGATGGTTGGGCTCTTCCCGGCAGAAGTGGTCATAAGTCAGGACAAGCTCACATTAGGGTATCGTCAGGTCGAGATTGTTCAATCCTGTGCCATTGGGGAAGCCGGACTCGTGGGGCGGGGACATGAATTTCATGTATCGACGCTTGAGGCCAAAGGCCCTCTCGCATTTTCCTGCCGACTCTGGGATGCCCAGGGACGGGAAGTGGGGTATGATGGGCTAATGGCACACAATGTCATAGCCCTTTACACCCATCTTCATTTTGCCAGCCAACCAGCGATTCCCAGGGCGCTGGTTCAGCGAGCGCATGCCGTGCGGTCCGCGGTGATCGAGAGAGTGTGATGAAGTCGTCTCCCGAGTCCATGAGAGAGAAACGTTGCGCCTGGTGCGGGCAAACGTTCGGCTGTGCATCCGGAGTTGGGTGCGGGTGTTCCCAGGTGAAACTCAGCGTGGAACAGCTTCAGTGGTTACGGGAGAACTTTGACAATTGTGTGTGTCCGGCTTGCCTAGCCAAGGTCAGCCGTATGAATATTTCGTCTTTTCCCATGAAGGATGTGTCGCGATGAAACCGGAAAGGTGGGGACAGAGTCATGAGAATTTCAA
>RFGT01000046.1 GCA_003696975.1 Nitrospirota bacterium
GAATGTGAACGTTCTGCTCTTGTAAGACTCGTTGTGACCCCCGTGCCTTGGATGATCTCGTATGTCGCTGGTACGGTGGTGATCGTGTTGCTCGCCGGGCTTGGCGGATGTTCTTTTTGGGAGACTAAGCGTGCGAATGAGCAGTCGTTGCGCCTCGCCTATGCCCAGAAAAAGCCTGGGTGGGCTGAGTCCTCGCCAGTTGAAACCCAGCCTGTTTCGGAAATCCAGGAGCTTTCAGCGCAAGAGGCGATTGCGCGCGGCGATCAACTACGAGAGGCAGGCAATCTTGCTATGGCCCTGACGTATTACCGCCATGCTCTTCGCCAAGACCCTTCTCGGCTTGATGTGTCCTATCGCATTGGGCGATTGTTTCTCTTAAAACGATTACCACAGGAAGCGTTGAGTCAATTCCAACGTCTTCTTGATAAGGATCCAAACGCTGCCTTGGCCTATGAGGGTATGGGAGAGGCGCTACAAGCGCTCGACCGATTCCCGGAGGCTGAAAACGCATTGCGCCGAGCGCTAGCGCTGAATCCCAAACTCTGGCATGCCCACGCTCTGTTGGGCATTCTCTATGCGCAGCAAGGACGTCATAATGAGGCGATTCGCGAACAGCAGGCGGCCATACGGCTTAATCCTCACAATCCGGAGCTGTACAACAATCTGGGGGTCTCCTATTTATTGGCTGGCCGAGATGCCGAGGCGATCACGATGTTTCAGGAAGCCATTCGAAAGGGCGCAACCCACAATCGAATCTACAACAACTTTGGAGTGGTGCTGACTCGAGTGGGAGGATATCACCAAGCCCTCGAAATGTTCCGTCACGGAAGCAATGAGGCGTCGGCCTACAATAACCTTGGCGTGCTTCTGCTGCACGCCGGTCATGCGCAAGCGGCGATCCCTTGCTTTGAGCGTGCCATCGAGCTACGTCCTAGCTTTTATGTAAAAGCTCATGAGAGCCTCCGGCGCGCTCGCGCCATGCTGCGCGAGCAGCTCCAGAACCACGGGCGCGAGCGGTCTCCTCTCTCCTCACCGTGCCCTATGCCCTAATCCGTAATTCTCAGGAGATAGGATGCGGGCGGTTTGCTCTCGTCATGTGGCATCGGAGGCGAAGTAAGGTCCAGGCGGCAACGAGGCCGTCTTTCATGCGGATTTTCTTCCCTTGCCTGAACGTGCGGGGAAAGTAGCGAATCGGGACCTCGTGAATGGTGTATCCTTGGTGTAAAAGCCGTGCCGTCACTTCGGGACAAAATTCAAAGCGCTGGCATGTGAGCGGAAGCGATTTCAGTACCTGAGCGGAGAAGGCTTTATAGCAGGTGGTCACATCGGTCAGGCGGCTGCCGTATAATCGATTGGTCAGCCACGTGAGAAATTTCCCACCCAGAAAAAATAGCCAATGGGAATAGGAATTGCCGGGCATGAGATCCCGGGAGCCGTAGACGACCTGGGTCTCACCGTTGAGAAGAGGTTGAACCAGCGCGAGATAATCCTGGGGATCATATTCGAGATCGGCATCCTGAATTACCACAATCTGCCCCTTGACATACGGCAGCGCAGTGCGAATCGCTGCGCCCTTTCCTCGATTTGCGGAATGGCGGAGGATGGTGAGAGTGTCACTGGGATGGAGTGAAGCCAGAAGAGCGTGGGTGCTGTCGGTTGACCCGTCGTCGACAATGATGATCTGCTTATCAAGCGGAACGCGTTGGACCTTGTCTAGAAGGGCAAGCAGCGTCTGTTTCTCGTTGAAGACGGGGATGATGACGCTCAAGGTAACCGGTGGCGAAGAAGCTTCACGAGACAATGGTGAGAGTCCTTCTTTGGTAATACATGGGATGATAGATGGTGGCTGCAGGAGAACGTTGGGACGAGAGGTGACGCAGAGGAGGGCTCACACCTCTTCTTATTTCGAATAGGCGAAAGAAGCCGGCGAGTTCATCCGGAAGCTCGACCTCTTTCAACCATACAGGAAGGTTGCCGGATACAAGTCGATCATAGAAAGGCGCCTTCCCAGAGCCGTCGGCGTAGAGTGTGCGTTCGCCGGAATTTGGGTAAATGATAATCAAATCGACCGCTCTGGCTTTCAACAGACGATACGCTTCGGTCTCCTGTGCGGCTTGCATGATGGCGTTGGTGTCCAGTATGGCCTGCAGATTTCGATGGTAGGGGGTGGCAATCACGCGATGTGGTGTGCGGTATAACAGCTCCGGGCCAAAGTTGACCATGGCCAAAATGGTCCGCGGCCTGTCCCCGAAGGTCGTAGGGGCTCGTAAAAATTGGGCGAGTAAACGCACGGGAGCTGATTCTCCAATGGGATGAGGGGCGCTGTGTTCGAGTTTGATGATAAAGGATCCAAGGACTGTAAAGCCTGCCGCACCGAAGAGAACAATAACTGCTTGATAAAATCTACGCCAGGGAAGGTACACGTTGTAGCCGATCCGTGTATAAAGCCTCCACAGAAGATCCGTGTATGGCACAATCCAAAAAAGTGCTGCGAAGGGTGTGGAGCGAATCTGTAGAAGCGCGAATGGAAAGGTGAGAAGAAGTCCTATGCCGATGTAGGTCCAGAGAAGTTTCATGACAGGAGCATTGGTCTTTCGTAGAAGGTGGGCGAGGTAAGGAATGGCGGGTAGTGTTGCTCCGGCATAAAACACGAAGTGGCCAACTTGAAACGGTCCAAAGGAAAGTAGCGGTTGGGTTTCTACAATGCTATTCCAAAGAAAGGAAAAAGTGGAGGGATCTAAATCGGCAAATGGACCTTGAAAGAATTTCGGGAACAGCATCTCTTGGCATCCCGCCGCGAAAGCTACTCCGAGAAAGAGAACAGAGGCACGAATACTCCATGAGATATCTTGTGGGTGTAAGCGTTCCAGCCCGCATAATCCCATCCATAGCCCCCAACCCCAAGCAATCACTGACCAATGGACGATGGAATACCGGTCGAATTCGATCACGGTAATCCCCTCCCATGGTCGCTCGATCAGAAGTAGGCATGTCGCCCCAATCAACAAAGACGACATGATCCGTCCTGCGACCTTGCTAAAGGGTTGCCCGTGGGATACCCAATAAAGCGCGCACATCATGAGACTGATACCAAGGCTGATAAACCCTTCTACACTGGTCCACAGCAAGACCGCTCCCACGAGACCGGTCAGCCAACTCCAACGATGCTGATCAGGGTTGAGCAAAGCTCGTAGTGTCAGCATGTGGAACCAAACAGATTCGGCAATCAGCAAACTGTGATGGTCCGGTCTGCCTGCGAGGCAATAACCCAGGATCGCGGGTTGGAGGATAAACATTCCCCCAAGGAGACTCAGTTGTTCTCTTGCGAAAAAAGGCCGCAATCCCCAGATCAGTCCAATTAGGGCAACACCTTCTAACAGTGGACTGATTACAACCCCCCACCAATGGAGGGCGGAATAGACGGGAATAAACGGAGATGTCAGAAAAGGGCCCAAGAGTAATATGATATCGAAGGCTCTTGTCCAATGGAGCATTTCGCCATAGGGAGCATTGCTTCGTGGATAGAGGGGATCATACCAGGATCCTGTTTCCAGGAGATGGCGAACTCGGTTCAAGTGCATGTAACTGTCGGTGCCAATCAGTTTCCCGTTCAGAAGATCGCTAAACTGATCCCATGGTGCCACAATGTGGACAAGACAGAAAAAAGATAGAAGAAACACCCAATTGGGAGTAC
>RFGT01000047.1 GCA_003696975.1 Nitrospirota bacterium
CACACGAGGAACGGCCTACCTTCCCCCCAGCTCCTTCATCCATCGCCGAGACCGGCCTCACACCGGAGCTTTTGGTCCAATTGTTGGTCAAGACCCTGTTGACAGCCGGAGAACTTACGGAGGCTTCTGCGGGAGAGCTTCTCAAACTTCCCTTCCCGGTTATGAAAGAACTGTTCGGCCTTTTGCTCCAAGAAAAGCTCTGCGAAGTTCGCGGTCATGGCGAACCGCTAGGGGTGCTCTACCGCTACAGCCTAACCGATGCTGGCCGACAACGCGCCCAGGCTTATCTTGACGTAAACCGGTATATTGGGCCTGCGCCGGTCCCCCTCACGCACTACGAGCGCATGGTCCGCCGTCAGCCGGTCTCCCACCTTCGTCTGGATCGAGCTCTTGTGGAACAGGCGCTGCGTCCATTGGTTCTGCCCGCCCGTACGGTGGAACAAATCGGCGAGGCGGTCAATTCCGGATGGGCGATTTTTCTGTACGGCCCACCGGGAAACGGCAAGACGGTGATCGCCGAAGCGATTGGCCGAATGCTCAGCATGGCAGCGGGCGGTGCGATCTACGTTCCTTACGCCATTGAAGTGGACAATCAGATCCTGCAAGTATTCGACCCTCTCACCCATCATCCGCTCGTGCTGCCACCGGATATGCCCCGGTCGCTCATTGAGGCCAAGGCCGAGCATGATACGCGATGGCTTTGGTGCCAGCGACCGCTGGAAGTCGCCGGAGGAGAGCTCACGTTGTCCATGTTGGAGCTCACCTTCAACGAAACGGCCAAATACTATCAAGTGCCTCCTCATATTAAGGCCAATGGCGGCGTTTTTCTGATCGACGACTTCGGACGTCAATTGATCCGCCCCCGAGATCTTCTCAACCGCTGGATTGTCCCGTTGGAGAAACGAGTGGACCATCTGACCTTACACACCGGCAAGGTGTTTCAAATCCCATTCGATACGATTGTCATTTTCGCCACCAACCTCGAACCGCACAAGTTGGCCGATGAGGCGTTCCTGCGCCGTATTCGCAACAAAATTTACATCGGCGATCCTTCACCGGAACGCTATGCCGCCATTTTCCAGCAAGTCTGTGAACAGAAGCAGGTCCCCTTTGATCCTCATGCGATAGACTACCTACTCCGCATGGTGTATGAGAAATACCAGTTGCCCCTGCGGAGTTGCCATCCGCGGGACCTCGTCGACCATTTGATCAGTATCGCCAAATTCAACGGCATTCCTCCTTCTCTTGATCCCCGGCTGTTGGATCGAGCCTGTCATACGTACTTCTTCTTGGACACCAGCAGCCCACAAGATTATCCATCTCGGTGACACGGTTTCCCATCGCTTAAAATCCATCTGCCTTACCACCATAGCAAAACCTGTCAGAGCATGCTAAAAGATGCCCCTGCTCCTCTTCCGTTGGAGGAGCAGGCAGCATATGGTGCCATACGCCATCCATTACCAACGGTGATGTCATGCCGCAGAATCCTATTGCACGTACTGTGACGGCTAATGATCTCTACAACCTCATCAAATGTCCGCACCGGGTCTATCTCGATGCCCATGGCAATCCTGCGGAAAAAGGCGAGGTCGGACCCTTTGTGACACTGTTGTGGGAGCGCGGATTGCAAACCGAACGGGAATACGTTGCATCCTTGAGCGCCGAACATCTCATTGAAGATTTGAGCGATCTCGCTGCCGGGCAGGCATTTCCCGAGACCATCCGTGCAATGCAGGCAGGGGCCCCGGTGATCTATCAAGGCTGCCTCATCGATGGCCCTTTCGTCGGACGCCCGGATTTACTGGTGAAGCACGAGGAAGGAACCTCGTCTTTTGGTCCGTATCTGTATGAACCCATCGACATCAAGGCTGGTCGAGGCTGGGAGCCTGGAGAAGGACGAACGGCTCGCTTCAAGGCGCATTACGCTGTTCAGATCATGTTCTATCGCATGCTTCTGGAGCGCATTCAGGGGAGCCTTCCACCCATGGCGCGCATCGTCAATGTGGACAATCAGCTAGAAACCTTCGATCCTTCCTCCTTCGAAGACACCTTTCAACGAGCCTTGAGCCAGGCTCAGCGACTCGTAGCCGGTGAAGAATGCTCTGAGCCCGTCCTGGGAAGCCAATGTTTTTTGTGTGCCTGGGTCCAGCACTGCCAGCGGTGGGTCAAAGACCATGATGACCCCACAGGTTTGTTCTCAATTGGCCGGCAGAAATTCCGCCTCAAGGAAGTGGGGCTTCGCACGATCCATGATATTGCCCAAATGGACATCACGACCTACTTGAGGCCTGAGAAGAAAATCCCTCGGATGAGTGAGAAAACGCTCCGCCGCATGAAACTTCGCGCCAATGTGGTCTTGTCCGGAGAACCCCTGATTCGACCCGGATATACCTTTCCTCAAACCGAGCGCGAGATCTACTTCGATATCGAGGATGATCCCACGCGAGGCGTGACCTATCTCTTTGGATTGCTTATCGTGGAGAAACACGGTCCCCCACGGTATACGTATTTCTTGGCCCGGCATCCCAAGGAGGAAGAGGCTGCAGTACGAGCTTTTTGGGCGTTTCTCGCGGAAGGCCGCGACGAAACCTACTATGTGTACTCGCATAAGGAGCGGAGCACTCTCAAGCAGTTGCGCGATCGGTATGGCCTGGATCCGGCACTGTTCGACCGCTATGTCAGTCGGGAATTCGACCTCTATTCCAAACTGATTGTGGAATATTCCGATTGGCCGACTTTTTCCTACAGCCTGAAACACATTGCCAAACGAATCGGCTTTTACTGGCGTGATCCCGACCCTTCTGGTGCTCACTCGATTGCCTGGTACAATACCTATTTGGAAGATCCGGCCAATGAAGATGCTCTGCAGCGAATTCTGCTCTACAACGAAGACGACTGCCGGGCGATGCGTGCCGTGAAATTGTTTTTCCAACACCAGGCTCAGTACGACAGCGACCAGGGTCAAGCCCTAGACCGCCAGGGCTCACTCCCTTTCACAGGCTCCGATACGGTTCTATGCCCTACAAAGCGCTGATTGTGGATGATGAACGCGCCATCGTGGAGTTGGTGCGATATCACCTCGAAAAAGAAGGGATGACCTGCCTGGAGGCCGCTGACGGAGAAACCGCGCTGTCCCTCGCCAGACTCCACCATCCAGATGTCCTGATCTTGGACCTGATGCTCCCAGGTCTCGACGGCCTGGAGTTGTGTCGCATCCTTCGCCGGGATCCTCGCACAGCACGGATCGCTATCGTCATGCTCACGGCCAAAGCTGAAGAGGTGGATAAGGTCGTGGGACTGGAAATGGGAGCGGACGACTATATCGTGAAGCCGTTTAGTCCCCGGGAGTTAGTGGCGCGTGTCAAAGCGGTCTTGCGCCGCGGGCAACCGACTACGGTCCAACAAGTCCAGCGCGTAGGCACGCTGGAAATTGATGAAGCCACGCGCCGAGTCCGCGTCGGCTCCCAGGCTGTGGAGCTCACGGTGAAAGAATTCGACCTCCTGTGTGCCTTGCTCCACGCGAAAGGACGCGTATTGAATCGCGAACAGCTTTTGGAGTCCGTATGGGGTTACACAAATGCGATGGAAATCGAATCTCGCACGGTGGATGTCCATATTCGGCGACTTCGAGAAAAACTCGGTCCGGAAAGCAAACGGATCATTACGATCAAGGGGGTCGGGTACCGCTTCGAGGTAGAGAGTGACGCATGAGAGATTTCCCCTCACGCCAATGGTCAAAGCGCTCCTTGGGCAGGTTGATAGGGGCCCTTTTGGGCCTGATAGTCCTGTCAGCGGGAGTGTTTGCCATAGGCTATTCCGCATCCGAGTCAGTCCTGCAAGGAATTGGCGTGGCCATTTTGATCACAGTCCCCGTGGGAATTTGGCTTGTCAAGCAAGCGATCTCTCCGCTTCTGGACCTAAGGACCACGGTGACACATCTTGTCGCCCAAGGAGGTCTTGCTCCAGAGGAAGATGGTGACGAACGGGCCTGGGGAAGAGCGTTAACTCGGTTGGTTGCCGAGGCCGAACGTCGGATCGCCACGCTGGAATCCGAACGAGCGAAACTCTTTGCGATATTGGAGAGCATGGTCGAGGGGGTCATCGCGCTCGATCGTCAAGGAAAGGTCATGCTCATGAATCCCGCAGGCCGGCGCCTGTTGGGGCTTGGGCCTGAACCCGTTGAAGGCCAGTCATTGCTGGAGATCATCCGCAATCGCGGGTTTGCCGATGTCTTAGAACTCTGCCGAACGCCTGAGGTCGTGGAACCCTACCGCAGGGAGGTTGAAGTTCACACGCCGGTTCCGCGAACGCTTGAGGTTCAGGCCATACCCGTTCCCTTTGAGCCCCATACGCACGGGATGTTGTTGGTCTTTCACGACATTACCACCTTGCGTCGGCTGGAACGCATGCGAGCTGAATTTGTGGCGAACGTGTCTCATGAACTCCGGACTCCGCTAACCGCCATCAAAGGGTACCTGGAAACGCTGCTCGATGAATCCTCTGTGGAAGAGTTCCCCGCACGCTATCGCCGTTTTCTGGAAGTCGCGCATGCCCATGCCGACCGGCTGGGACGCCTACTTGATGACTTGCTCAATTTGTCCGATCTGGAAACCGGCAAGGTCGTTCTCCGGTGTTCCTCCGTGGCACTGTATGACGTAGTCCATGAAAGCGTGGCCATGTTCGAGCAAGATGCCTCCAAAAAAGGACTCCATTTGATCAATCGCGTTCCGACCCATTTTGTTGTTCATGCCGACCGTGATCGGCTCTCTCAAATTTTGGTCAATCTGTTGGACAATGCCGTAAAATATACCCCATCAGGAGGATCGGTCACGATTTCAGCAGACTCGCTCTCGGACAGCCAGGTTGTCTTCCGCGTCCAGGATACCGGACAAGGCATTCCGCCCGAGGCATTACCTCGAATCACCGAACGATTTTATCGAGTGGACAAAGCCCGTTCTCGCGAGCTGGGCGGAACAGGGCTAGGGCTGGCCATCGTCAAACATCTCGTTCAACTCCACGGTGGGATGCTCCATATTGAAAGCAAATGGGGACAGGGAACGACCGTCCAAGTCACGCTTCCCGCCACGCAAGTACTTCCCGCGTCTTAACCCCCGAACCGTGTAGGATCTTGATTAGTTGTGGCGCGCTTCTGACAGCGCGATTCCTGCTCACGACGGCAGCTCCCCCTTTGCCCCTAAGGGACTATGATGGGACACCTCGCCTTCTCTCTGGAGGAAGGAAGAGGGAGAGAAGTTAACATTTTCGTAACACGTTCTTTACAACCCTGCAACATTCAAACTTTATTCTCTCTTCTCCGAAACAGAGAATACGATATGCCAATATCCTCGCATGGGAGGCAAGTATGTTCCGCTATCTTCGACAGCGTGTGGGCTTCAAGAGAATCTTCCATTGGACGAGTTGGCCTCATCTTATCGTCGCTGTTCTCTGCCTGGTCGTCGTCATCGGAAAGGATTCTTTCGCCCTAGCAGGTTCCATGTCACTGGTTGATCCCCGGTGGAACCCTTACACTCGGGCAAGTGGAATCTCGGGCAACCTGAACAGTATCGGTTCGGACACCTTGAACAATCTCATGACCCTGTGGGCTGAAGGGTTTCGCAAACAATATCCGAACGTGAAAATTCAAATCGAGGGAAAAGGCTCAAGCACGGCCCCGCCCGCGTTGATCGAGGGCACAGCCCAATTGGGTCCCATGTCCCGAAAGATGAAGGGCTCGGAGATCGATAAGTTCGAAGCGAAATTTGGATACAAGCCCACCGCGTTCCCAGTGGCCATCGATGCCCTCGCCGTTTATGTGAACAAAGACAACCCCATCGCTGGTATGACGTTAGCCCAAGTCGATGCGGTGTTTTCTAAGACCCGGCGCCGGAACTATCCCGAAGATATCACCGTATGGGGGCAACTGGGGCTTACGGGCCCGTGGAAGACCCGGCGCATCAGTCTCTACGGGCGCAATTCCGCTTCTGGAACCTATGGCTATTTCAAGAAGGTCGTCCTCAAAAACGGCGACTACAAGGACAGTGTCAAGGAGCAGCCTGGTTCCGCTTCGGTCGTTCAGGGTGTGACGAAGGATTTGGGAGGCATTGGATACAGTGGGATCGGGTACCGGACCTCGGGAGTACGCACGGTTCCTTTGGCGGTTAAAGAAGGCGGCCCATTTTACGAACCCTCATTCGAGAATGCCATGAAAGGCACCTATCCCATATCTCGCTTTCTCTATGTATATGTCAACAAGACCCCGGGCAAGCCGCTCCCTCCCCTTGTTCGAGAATTCTTACGGTTCGTGTATAGCAAAGAAGGACAGACCGTCGTGATTAAGGACGGATATTTCCCGCTGCCCCAGCGAGTGATCGACCGGTATAGGCAGCACATTGATCACGATTAAGTTGAAGGCCCATGCTCATGGACAAGAGACTCCGAGGGGTTCATGTCGAGACCGGACTTGCCTCGTGACCCAGGGGCTCACAAGCTCAGCGTGGTCATCCTGTGAATTCTTCCTCCTCTCTCCCATATTACCGCCCTGACCCCGCTATGCCGGTCCCTGAACCGTCTGCTCGACTTGCCGCCAAACGCGTTCGCGCCATGCTCGATCAGGCAGCCACGTTAGGTATCACGACCGGAGGCATCGCCGTCATTCTGAGTATTCTCGGGATCTTTGTCTATTTGCTCCTAGAAGTTCTTCCGCTTTTCTATCCGGCCACGGTTACGCCTCTCGCGCAGATATCCATCCCCTCCGTTCAGAGCACTCGGGGGATCGCTGTTGGGGTCGACGAATACCTGGAGGTCGCGTATGTCCTCCACGATGGACAGATCGAGTTTCTCTCTCTCGCGTCCGATCAACCCCATCTGATGCAGTCAATCCCGCTCCCAGATTCCATCACCACCGTAGGCCGATCCGCGGGTAGAGACCATATGCTCGGGCTCGGGACCACCCAGGGGACCGTCATTCCCGTAACGATCACGTACCAGGTCGCTTATGATGAACAGCGACGCAGCATTTCTCCTCACGTGACAGTAGATGAGCCTCTTTTGATTGATCCCGCGCATGGTCCGATCGTCGTATTGGCCTATCAGAAGCTGGACGAAGGCTCAGTCATTGCCGCGGTCACCGAAGATGGCCGGCTGTGGGTCGCCAAGGTTCAGATGGCAAACGGATTGTTGGCGATGCTGGAAGAGGAAGGCCGTGAGGGAAAAGAGATCTTACGAAGCGAAGTTGTCGAGAAACCTGCGGAACCCATCACCGCTCTACTCTTGAACCAAGCTGGTGACACGATGGTGGTCGGAACCCAACAAGGGCGCCTTGTTTACTATGATATCGCGGACGTGGAGGCTCCTCGGGTTCTGAGCGACACAATGGCCGGCAATACAGCTATTACCGCCCTCGCTTATCTAGTGGGCGATCGGTCCATCGTGGTGGGCACTCAACGGGGAGACGTCGAAGTCTGGATGCCTTTTCGGAATCTGAGCGCCCAGCGCGATCTTTGGCTTGCAAAGGTTCGCGCTTTTTCTCCCCATTCTGGTGCTGTCACCAGCATTGCCCCTTCCCAACGTAACAAGGGGTTCGTAACCGCCGATTCTCTAGGGACGGTGGCTCTTCACTATTCCACGTCTCATCGAACTTTGCTGACTATCCCTGGATCGGGAAGGCCTGTGCCCGCTCTCCTGATGGCACCCAAAGGTAATGGGATCGTGACCGTGACCGATGACGGCGAATTCCATGCTTATGCTCTCGACAATCCTCATCCCGAAGTGACGCTCTCTACACTCTTTCTCCCAGTCCTTTACGAAGGCTACCAAGAACCCCTACACATGTGGCAGTCATCCAGCGGCTCCGATTCCTTCGAACCCAAGTTTGGTTTGGTGCCATTGATCTTCGGCACGTTCAAAGGCACCCTCTATGCGATGTTACTGGCTACACCGCTGGCCTTGCTCGGTGCGATATATACCGCCATGTTCATGAGTCCTGCCTTGCGGTCCGTAATCAAGCCCGTCGTGGAACTTATGGCAGCCCTGCCCACCGTGGTCTTGGGATTTCTGGCGGGATTATGGTTCGCCCCTTTGCTTGAAAAGATCTTTCCCGCTGTGTCGGCCATGTTCCTCGTTCTCCCTCTTTCCGTGATCATAGCCTGTCTGTTCTGGCAGTTACTCCCTGCCTC
>RFGT01000048.1 GCA_003696975.1 Nitrospirota bacterium
GTCTGAACCCGTTCTCTATCCCCTGATGCTGGGTGGACTTACGATCTTTGCCACGGTCATCGGCACGTTTTTCGTCAAAGTCGGCGAAGGCGGAAAAATTATGTCGGCGTTGTACAAGGGGTTATTCGTCAGCGGGGGCATTGCCGCCGTGGCGTTTTTCCCCGTAACCCTACGCCTCATGGACGGGGTGGGAGGTGCGTCGGGGGTAAGTTATTTTCTGGCGGCCCTGATTGGATTACTCGTCACGTTGGCAATGGTGTTCATTACCGATTACTATACCTCCACGCATTACACGCCTGTCCGAGAGATTGCCAAAGCGAGCGAGACTGGACATGCCACCAACATCATTACGGGATTGGCCGTAGGGATGCAGTCGACGGCTCTGCCAGTGATCGTGATTGCCGCAGCGATTCTCGCAAGTTTTTACTTGTGTGGAGGCGGTCAAGGGGGAGGGTTGTACGGGGTCGCCGTCGCCGCCGTATCCATGCTCTCCATGGCCGGAATCGTAGTCGCTATTGATGCCTTTGGTCCTATTACGGATAACGCGGGGGGAATTGCGGAAATGTCGCATCTCGGTCCGCACATTCGAGAAATCACCGATGCCTTGGATGCGGTAGGGAATACCACCAAAGCCGTCACGAAAGGCTATGCGATTGGCTCGGCAGGGTTGGCTGCATTGGTGTTGTTTGCCGAATATGCGCGAGCAGCCGGACAGGGAACACAAGTGGTTGAGTTTACCCTGTCGAATCCCAATATCCTTGTGGGTCTCTTCCTAGGTGGAATGCTCCCTTTCATCTTTGGCTCATTGTGCATGAAAGCCGTGGGTCAAGCCGGGGGATTGGTTGTGGAAGAGGTCCGGCGGCAATTTCGGGAAATCAAGGGAATCATGGAGGGGAGGGGAAAGCCAGATTATGCCACATGTGTGGACATTGTCACACAGGCTGCCTTGCAGCGAATGTTGATCCCTGGCCTGATCCCGGTCATCTCTCCGATTTTGGTGGGGTTCATTTTGGGACCGGCTGCGCTTGGTGGGGTGCTGGTTGGCAGCATCGTGACGGGCCTGTTTTTAGCCATTACCATGACCGGGGGAGGTGGAGCCTGGGACAATGCCAAGAAATACATCGAAGAGCAAGGCAAGAAAGGTACGGAAACGCATAAGGCCGCAGTGACTGGAGATACGGTTGGAGATCCTTTCAAGGATACCGCGGGCCCTGCGATCAATCCCATGATTAAAGTGATCAATATCGTTGCCTTACTGATTATTCCTCTCATCCCTTCATGAGCGTGACAGACGGTCCATAGCTGATCAGGTGACCTTGACGGTTCTCAAAATGCTACGTTATGCTACCTTACATGGCTCATAAGTAGAGAAGCTGTGTAATCCCAAGAGCCTGAGGAGGTGTGCCTATGGACAGGCAGGAGCGTAAAGCCGACCCACGGAAGGATCAGGCACCCCAACATGAACAAGATGTTAAACCGAATCCCAAGGTCATTGAAACTGGCAAGAAACTGAAAGAAGATATTGACAACTTAGTGGAAGAGATCGATGAAGTGCTCGAAGAAAATGCTGCTGAATTTGTGAAAAACTACGTGCAGAAGGGCGGCGAATAAGAGTTTTCCATCCAGAAAATTGTATTTATCTTTCAGACCTGCCAGCTCGCAGGGTGAAAAACTCGATCGTCGTCAAGAACGAATCCCTGTGCGCCATTCTCGACATGTGTTCTCGGGGATCTATCTTTACCGACCTTTCACTGTCCTGAGAGCAGAAGAATAAGCAGGCTGGAGTCCCCCTAACTGCTGGCGGGAATGAGACGGAAACAAAAGTCCTCACCCCCGGGGTCCCATTCTCTGAGCAAGGTCGTTACAACACAGTGTCCGACAGATCACGTCTCAGTTTTTACACATCCAACACCCGGTGATCCTCGCGTTGTTCAACCACACAATGGTTCACAGGCAAAGACTGTAGCGTGCCTGTGAGTGCTCTGCTGACCATTCTTCTATCCCTCTCACAGCAGACTGTTATGCCGCTCATTTGTTGGGATTTTGCGTGGAGGGAGTCTGCCTTTAGCGCAGGCGTTAACACAGGAGTCGATTATATTGTCGCCTGCTTTTCGAGTTGACATCCTCCGCCATGAGCCCTATGCTGCCCTCTCCTTCTGTGATAGGAAAAATCTGACGGAAGAGGTGCGAATGCGACCAAAGCGATGGCTTGTCCGGCAAGTGGACCCTGTGCAGGTGATTCACATGGCACAGTCCCTTTCCATTTCCTCACTTACCGCCACGGTGTTACTGGGTCGTGGGATAGGGGAGGCAGCCCAAGCACGTGGATGGCTGTTCCCCTCGTCAAAGCAGCTCCACGATCCGTTTGAGCTCCCCGATATGGAGCGGGCTGTTGACCGTCTTCATCAAGCTTTTGTGAAGCGAGAACGCCTCTGTGTGTATGGAGACTACGATGTCGATGGTGTCTCAGCCAGCAGTCTTGCATGGTTGTGGGCTCGAGACTTTACAACTGATGTGGACATCTATATTCCGCATCGCCAGAGAGAAGGATATGGGCTCAACGAATCAGCGCTTCGCACTCTGGCATCCAGGGGTGTGTCTCTGCTGGTAACGGCTGACTGTGGGACTACCGCCCACAGAGAAGTTGCCCTAGCCAAACATTTGGGGATTGATGTTATTGTCGTTGACCATCATCGGATTCCTGGTTCGTGTCCGAATGTGTACGCCTTTGTCAACCCCTATCGCTGCGATTCGCGGTACCCGTTCTGTGGATTGTGTTCGGCCGGACTGATCTACAAGCTGGTTGAGGCCTATCTGACGAAATACGGTCATCGTTCATACCCTGTTGAGAATTTTCTCGATCTTGTGGCCTTGGCGACGATTGCCGATGTGGTCCCCCTTCAGGATGAAAATCGTATGCTCGTACGAGAAGGATTGAAACTGCTCTCAGAAGGACGGCGTTGCGGCATACGTGCCTTAAAACGCTGTGTGGGTATCGAGGGAGCCTGTACCGCAAGCCTCGTGGGGTTTCGGTTGGCTCCTGTGCTCAATGCCGCCGGCCGGCTGGCTCATGCCCATCTCGGGGTGCAATTGTTAACTACTCCGTCGGAGAGAGAAGCCGAACGACTTGCCTATGAATTGGAGCATTTCAATCGACGCCGACGTGAGATTGAACAAGAGATGTATGAGCAAGCGGATCACCTGGTCTCTCAGCAGGCGGAAATGCCGGCCATTGTCGTCGGCTCACGCCAGTGGCATATGGGAGTTGTGGGAATCGTTGCCTCTCGACTCGTGGAATCCTACCATCGGCCCGCAATTGTTATTGCCTTTGACGAACAAGGAGTTGGACGAGGTTCAGCGCGGAGCGTGCCGGGCTATGATATATGTGAGGCCTTAACCCAATGTGCTGAATTCTTGGAAGGTTTTGGAGGTCATGCCGCCGCTGCAGGGCTCACGATTCGGGAAGCCCGGGTTGCCGCGTTCGCTGAGAAATTCATGGAGATAGTCCAGATGAGGTGCGGTGCGCCTCATGTAGATCCCGTTCTTGAGATTGACGCATATGTCAACTTGGCAGATCTTCAGCCCCCCCTGCTCAGAGAGCTCGAACGGTTGCACCCTTTTGGGTTAGGAAATCCCGAGCCGATCTTTGCTGTTGAGGGATTGACCGTGTTGGAAAGGAAAGTGGTGGGCGATGGACATCTCAAACTCGTGGTCCGGCACCCTCGCTCAGTTCCTTTTGAAAGTATCGGCTTTCGTATGGGACAATGGGCTCAATGGGTGGATGTATCCACTCCGCGAATTGACTTGGCCTTTATTCCCGAGTTAACGCACTGGCGGGGATTCGATCGCATTCAGCTTCGGATTAAGGATCTGCGGATTCCCGCTGGGTGAGGATCATCTCATGTCCCCAGCCATCATTACGGAGCTTGAGCAACTGTTACAGCAGCTTCATACCTATTTACCCGAGCACGATGAGGCGATTGTTCGCCGTGCCTATGAGTTTGCCGCTCGTGCCCATGAAGGGCAAACTCGACAGTCGGGTGGGCCATTTTTGCAACATCCCCTCGCGGTAGCTGGCATTCTCACTTTTCTCAAATTGGATGGAACCGCCATTGTGGCCGGGCTGTTGCATGATACTCTGGAAGATACCTTGGCCACACGAGAGGAACTCGAGCGAGAATTTGGCTCCGATGTGGCTCGATTGGTCGAGGGCGTCACCAAAATTGGCCAAATCCCTTTTAAGACCTACGAGGAAAAACAGGCGGAGAACTTTCGCAAGATGGTGCTCTCCATGGCTGATGACATCCGTGTGGTGTTCATCAAGCTAGCCGATCGCTTGCATAACATGCGCACGTTGGAGCACCTGTCCGAGAGCAAGCAAAAACAAATCGCGCAGGAAACATTGGAAATCTATGCTCCACTGGCAAATCGTCTGGGCATGAGCTGGATGAAGCAAGAATTGGAAGATTTGTGCTTTCGGTATTTGAAACCTGATGCATATGCCATGCTGAAATTGCGTGTAGCTAAGCGCGATGAAGAGCGGCAAGAATATGTTGCTTCTGTCATACAGATGGCCCGGGAAGCCTTAACGGCTGCTGGGTTGCCGGGTGAGGTCCAGGGACGCCCCAAACACCTGTATAGCATCTATCAGAAGATGGAGCGCCAAGGTATTTCGTTTGAAGAAGTGTACGATCTGGCTGCCATCCGAATTATCACGGATACCAAAATGAATTGTTATGCCATCTTGGGATTGATCCACTCGCTGTGGCCCCCGGTTCATGGCCGCTTTAAAGATTATATCGCGATGCCTAGAGCCAATCTCTATCAATCTCTCCATACCACCGTCATTGGCCCGCAAGGAGAACATGTCGAATTCCAGATCCGCACGGAAGAGATGCATCGAGTCGCAGAATACGGTGTGGCCGCGCATTGGCGCTATAAAGAACAGCAAAGTCGGGTGACAGAACGTGATGAAAAAATCTTCAGTTGGTTGCGGCAATTTGTGGAATGGCATAAAGATCTTTCCGACAACCGGCAATTCATGGATTCCGTCAAGCGGGACCTCTTTCATCTTGACGTCTTTCATGACGTCATCTTTGCCTTCACCCCGAAAGGCGAAGTAAAGGAATTGCCCATGGGCTCGACGCCGGTGGATTTTGCCTATGCCATCCACACAGAGATTGGCGATCATTGCCTGGGAGCCAAAGTCAACGGCAAACTCGTCCCGCTTCGGTATCGTCTAAGTAGCGGTGATACTGTTGAGATCCTCACATCTCCTTCTCAGGTCCCTCATAAAGAATGGTTGAAGTTTGTCCGAACATCGCGAGCCCGCACGAAAATTAAGCACTGGTTGAAAGTCGAGGAGCAAAAACGCAGTCTGGAATTAGGTCGCCGGCTTTTAGAGCGGGAATTTCGCCGGCACGGTTTGCCTTCAGCGCAGTTATTGAAGGGTCCACATCTGGAAGAGATGGCCAAGACCGGCGGATATGAAACTGCGGATGAATTGATTCGGATGGTGGGGTACGGTCGCGTCTCCGCTCTCCAGGTCGTCAATCGGCTGGTCATGCCTGATCAATCAGACCAGAAGGCCGGAGGGTTAGAACGCGAACTTGTTTCGAAGAAGAAAGGGAGCAGCAAGGCAGCCAAAGATGTAGGTGCTATCAAAGTTAAGGGTGGGCGCGAGATGTTGATGCAATTATCACGATGCTGTAACCCTGTGCCCGGCGACCGAATCATTGGTTATATCACTCGAGGGCGCGGCCTGACCATTCATGCCATTGGATGCCCCAATCTTGAAGCATTGGACTACGATAAAGCCCGTCTTGTGGAGGTCGAATGGGACTCACAGGTTGAGGGTACGCATCCGGTCAAAGTGTCTATTCTCGCCATTGACCGACCTGGGGTGCTGGCAAATGTCTCCTCGGCGATCTCTAGTGCGCAGGCGAACATTAGCCGGGCAGAGATTACGACACGGGAAGATCAAAAAGCCGTGCTAGACTTTGTCATAGAGGTCTCGGATACATATCAGTTGGATCGTGCTTTGCAGGCAGTGCGGCGGGTTGAAGGAGTCATCACGGCGAAACGCGTGAGAGGTTGGCATGAATTTTGAGCAGCTTAGGGAAGCTGAATGGAAAGTTGAGCGCCGGGACGGAGATGAAATTTTTTGGCCTGTCCTGCCCGGAGTTCTAGCACGGAGAGCGCCTTCACTCGCGGACGGTAGCGTGGGCATCCATTGTCGGTTCGTTGGCAGATGGGCACGTTGTGCTCAATATGCACGATCCGTCCATCTTGATCGAGCCAGATGATATCCAGCGGCATCTTCGTATTTTTCATCCAAAATGTCCAATAGTCCAATTCGTGGAATGTGAACAGCATCCCATGGTCCGGAGCCATGGTGGTGCGAAACATGAGTCCTCGAGATTGTTCTTCCGCGGTGTCGGCCACTTCTGCAAAAATAGTCTCGCCCGCAGGGGTCCGAATAACTGCGAGCCCTTTGTTGTTGAGATAGAAGGGGGGAGAGGGGAGTGAAGAAGCAAACAAAGGAGTGCACCAGAAAAAAATTCCCAGCCCAAGAATAAAAGAGAAAAGGTTCCTGCTCGCTCCGATGTTCTGAGTCGATATCCATGCAGGAAACGTGCACATGACTCTGCGGGACTGGTGGGTTGGAGAATGTATGGTAAAATTCTCTAAAAGCCATGTCAACTGCCGGATCGATTTCAGCTGAGGAGGATAAACGGGCTTGTTCGCTTGACGGAGCAGCATTCTCTCTCTATAATAAACCGTTTGTTGGGATAGACGAGAGACTTAGGCAAAGTTCTTATTTCATGTCTGCCGATTGTGCCAAACAATTGAGGAAATAAGAGCGGGAATACGTATCCCACCTTCAGTTTGGTAACTTTCCTCCTGAATTTTGATGAAAGAATAAGCTCCAGCCGAAATAGAGCGAGACACCGGGGGGCAGGTACCCAAGTGGTCAACGGGGGCAGACTGTAAATCTGCTGCATTAGTGCTTCCAAGGTTCGAATCCTTGCCTGCCCACCATTTTTGTTTTTAGGCAGGTGCTTCTTTTCTTAGTATGGTGAGAGTTAAGAAGATGCAGTGCATATTGGAAGACCGATCATCGAAGACGGAAACATTTGTACAGTGTATTTGATCAAAAACACAGTTAAAGAAGCGGGCGTAGCTCAGGGGTAGAGTCCCAGCCTTCCAAGCTGGCTGTCGCGGGTTCAAATCCCGTCGCCCGCTCCAACATACCGTTTACAGGTTTGCATGTTCGCAGGTTGGCAAGTTGGACTGTGGGAGAGGGGAAAAGAGCCCACGTAGCTCAGTCGGCAGAGCAC
>RFGT01000049.1 GCA_003696975.1 Nitrospirota bacterium
GCGTGGGGCCATCCCTCTCAGGCATCATCCAGTCGGAGATCACCAATTCCACAGGCTGCTGCCGAAGAATCTTCAGAGCTTCAACTCCGTCCTGCGCTTCGAGAATCTGATGCCCCAGCCGGCTTAAGCGCTTTTTGTTGATCAACCGCGAGAGTTTTTCATCATCGACCAGCAGGATCGTAGCCGGCTCGGCTTTCCCAGCCCATTGATCCGGCTGAGGTGGAGCAGACGCGTGTCTCGGTGAATCGGATGCCACAACACTCTCTTCATGAGATCGCATAGATGCTTTCCTCCACAATCATGTCTGTCTTCCTTTCTTGATTCTCTTCTATCGGTTCTCCATGAGGAAAATCTAAAGAGCACCGTAAATGATGGATGAACAGGAGAGAAACGAGGGCATAGGAAAAGGCTTCGGAGGTCGTGGCTGGGTCTCGGGAGGCGAGATCCTAGGGAAACTTATGGAGAAACCGCAGGCGGAGTGGGGACAAGATAGGACCTTGCTGACGGCCTTTCTTGACCCCTTTGGAGTGCGATCATTGATGAGAACAGATCAGATGCTCTATCGCGATAACTTGTTGTGGAGATAGGCCTTCAAGCGAACCATGGCCTGCGCGTGGAGTTGGCAAATTCGGGATTCCGTGACATTGAGCAACGTGCCGATCTCTTTCATAGTCAACTCTTCAAAGTAATAGAGAGTCAATACCAGCCGTTGGCGCTCAGGTAATTGATCAATGGCTTCGGCCAAGACTTTTCGCGTATCCTCGGACAGAAGCGATTCCAGCGGAGTTGGTTGCTCCGTATCCGCCAGGGCGTCCAAAATGGAATGGGCATCCTCTTCCGTGGCACCTAAGTCATCAAGGCTTAAGATCACGGTCCCCTTGGCTTGGAGCAAGGTTTCATCGATTTCCTGGGCTTCCACGCCTAATTCCGCGGCCAACTCGCCCTCGGTGGGCGTCCGCCCCTTTCGCTTGGTAAACTCATTGGCCGCATGCTGAATGCGGCCGATTCGCTCTCGCACCGATCGAGGCACCCAATCCATGGCTCGCATCTCATCCAACATCGCGCCTCGAATGCGAAATTCCGCATAGGTGCGGAATTTGACTTCACGGGATGGATCGTATTTGCTCAGCGCATCAAGCAGACCCACAGTTCCCGCACTGATGAGGTCTTCTACGTTCAATCCTGCGGGAACCCTCATGGCCAGCCGCAGCGCCATGTATTTGATAACCGGGAGAAATTCTTGGATCAAAGCTTCCCGATCGGTTCCGGCAACATTTTCCAACTTGGCCCCATCTTGTTGCTGGTAGCGCGTCTGGGATTTCGTTGCGGCAGGTTTAGAAGACATGGATGATTTCATGATCCTTCGGCTCCTTCTTCTGCACTGTTCCACATCACCAACGGACCAAACAGTTGAACGCCTCCGTTCAACGGCTGCTCATGCCGCCACCTGGTCAACTGAGTTATCAAACCCGCCAGCGCTCGACTGGATGGAGCCTTGGGAAACGCCTCCACGACCGCGCGCTGCTGGCATACGGCCATTGGCACATATTCGTCGAATGGCACCCATCCCACAAAATCCAACGACACGGTGAGAAAACGGTCCGTGACCCTGCTCAACTTCCGGTAGACGTCTTTGGCCTCACGTGCACTTTTCGCCATATTGATCAGAATTCTGAAGCGTTTTTGCCGATAGCGGGTCGAGAGCACTTTCACCAGGGCATAGGCGTCCGTCAGCGAGGTAGGTTCTGGCGAAATGACAACCAATACGTCGTGGGCCACGAGGCTGAAATATAAGACATTGGAAGAAATTCCTGCCGCACAGTCGATCAACAGCAGATCCGGCTGAACTGAGAGCGTGAGGAACCCATCCTGCAGGCGAAGTTGTTGTTCCGGTGTTAAGGCGGTAAGATCTTGCACGCCGTTGGTGGCCGGCAGGATGCGGATCCCCGCCGGTCCTTCCACGATCACCTCTTCCAGTTGTCGATGCCCGGTTAACACTTCTTCCAGAGTGACGGTCGGGGTCAAACCCAACAGCACATCGACATTCCCAAGAGCCAAGTCTGCATCCATTACGAGGACATGACGGCCTTGCTGAGCCGCTGCCACAGCCAAATTGGCCACAATGTTGGTCTTCCCCACTCCTCCCTTGCCTGAACTCACTGCGACCACTTGGACAACAGTCGCTGGGGAGGGTCTACTTTTTGCCATGGCGCGGAGGCCACTTGCTTGGTCAACGTGGGTGATCATCTTTCCTCTCCCTTCCTCTTTCCTCTCCCTTCCTCACAGTGCAGCGTCCCCTTCCAGGGCATGACTTCTCTCAACATGGCTCTACGCATAGGTGCTTGCTAACTCAGGCCGGTGAGCCGGCTCACCAGATCCCGCCTCCCCGGCGGCATGGATGTCCAAGCGATCCACGATCGCCTGACTCGTCGCCTGCTCGAGGTCCTCCGGTACTCGCTGGCCTGCAGACAAATACGACACAGGGAGACCGGTGGTATGGGCCAGGTTCACCAGTGGCCCCAAGCGGGTCGCTTCATCCAACTTGGTCCAAAGTACCCGCTGAATGGGCAGCACGCTGTATCGTCGTACGACGTCCTGAAGCACCGTGCTGTCCGTTGGGGCGGCAAGGACCAAATGCGTCTCCACTGTCAGCGGCTGCTGCGCAATCGCTCGAAGTTCCTGCTGACACGCTGGGTCGTGTGGAGCCCGTCCCGCCGTATCCACAAGAATCAACCCCGCGTCGGGATGCCGGGCAACACAGGCAGCCAACTCATCGGGCGTCACCGCGACTTCGATGGGAACTTTGAGGATACGGGCATACACGCGCAATTGCTCAACAGCCGCCACCCGATAGGTGTCCAAGGTGACCACTACGGTTTTCACCCGCTGGGGGCCATGGGTAAAATGACTAGCCAATTTGGCCACTGTCGTAGTTTTTCCCACCCCCGTCGGCCCCACCAGCACCACCACCTTGCGCAGTCCCCCCGGTGTCACGAGCGGACCGGAGACGCTCACCACCTGTTCAAGCCGTTCGCGCAAGACTTCAACCACCGCATCCGGTTGCATCAGGCCGGCTGCTCCCAGCGTTTCCGCCGCCGATCGCAGCAGAGCATAGGTGAGGTCCGGTGAGAGGCCCGTGGCCAGAAGCATCTCATAGAATGGGGTGAGCTCTCCGGGAAGTGCCGCAACCCGCCTGCTTGCCCGATCAGCCAAGGTTTCCCCTATGACCTGGCGAAATGTTTCCAATTCCTGCCGGAGGGGCGCGAGCAGCAAATCGGTTTCCTGCTTGCCTGCCCTGAGCTCTTTAATTTCTTCGCGCAGGGCTTGCAGTTGCTGAGTCAGCGGATCGAGCAATGTCGCCATGCGAAAATGATCGCCGAATGATCGGCTTTGCTGTAGAGTGTCGGGA
>RFGT01000050.1 GCA_003696975.1 Nitrospirota bacterium
CTCCTTGAGTGCCGAGTAACGGTTCAGCAAATCCGGCCGTTGGCCATTGAGGATTTGCTCGGTCGAGACCCCGTGCGGCTGAACTCTGAACGCGCCAGGCAGTTGGTGGCGGGAAAGCGTGTGCTGGTGACCGGTGCGGGAGGATCCATCGGGTCAGAGCTCTGCCGGCAGATTATGCGCTTCAACCCGGCACGGCTCATTTTATACGAGCGGTATGAAAACAATTTATTTGCCATCCACAATGAGCTTGCCTCAATGGTCGGTCGTCCTCCCCTGTACCCCGTCATTGGCGATGTGACGGATCGCACTCGGCTTGATGATGTTATGACCGCGCATCGACCGCAGCTCGTCTTTCATGCCGCGGCTCATAAGCACGTGCCGTTGATGGAATTGAATCCGCTGGAGGCCGTTAAGAACAACGTCTGGGGGACGTATCTGGTCGCCGAGGCCGCGGAGCGGGTACATGCCGAGCGATTTGTTCTGATTTCCACGGACAAAGCCGTCAATCCCACCAGTGTGATGGGGGCCACCAAACGCGTGGCTGAACTGGTAGTGCAGCATCTGAGCCTGCAATCTCACACGCTGTACACCACGGTCCGTTTCGGGAATGTGCTGGGAAGCAACGGCAGTGTGGTGCCCCAATTTAAAGCACAAATCGAACGAGGCGGACCAATTACCATTACCCATCCCGACATGCGTCGTTATTTCATGCTTATCCCGGAAGCTGTGCATTTAGTCCTGGAAGCGGCAACCTTTGATGAACAAGGGGCAGTCTACGTTCTGGAGATGGGAGAACAGATAAAGGTGGTGGATTTGGCCAAAACGCTTATTCGCCTGTCTGGCTTGGTGCCGGAAAAGGATATTCCAATTACGTTTGTCGGGCTCCGCCCCGGTGAAAAGTTATATGAAGAGTTGGTGGGAATCCATGAAACAGTGGAACCCTCCGCCATTGACAAGATCCTTCGCGTTCGTGCTGGCATTGTCCCTGATGTCTCTGATCTGTTACAGCAGCTTCGGCACTATGAAGGAACGGGGTATGTCGTCTCTCCCCATTCGCTGATGGAATGGCTGAGCAAGTTGGTCCCAACATTTCAGCCAACCACTATGGTTGCCAATGGGGCGCCGCTTTCTCAGTCTGTGGTTCGAAAACCATTGGAGAAGACTGGAACGGGATAGTTGGAACAAGGCCAGAAACGGGTTTCCAAGAATCGCGTGGGGTCTGGCTTCTGTGGGATGAGATTCTTATGCCGATGAGCTGAGTGAATAATGGCCATACGTTGGACCACACTGATCGATGTGCTTCGCCATCGCGCCTCTCTCCAAACAGACCGGCGTCTGTATACGTTTTTGCTTGATGGCGAAATTGAAAGCGGTCATCTCACCTTTGGCGAGCTCGATCAACGGGCACGAACCATTGGGGGGTATTTACAGCAGCAGGCCAAAAGTGGGGAGCGGGCGCTTCTGCTGTATCCAGCGGGGTTTGACTTCATCGCGGCATTCTGGGGCTGTCTGTATGCCGGGATTATCGCCATTGCGGTCCCCCTTGTCCGATCGGCCAAACTCACCTCGCGCCTGCAGGCGTTGATCACGGACGCCAGCCCACGGTTTCTTCTGACCACGGAAAGCTGGCTGGCCAGGGAACGGGCGCAGTTGGATACGCTGGTGCAGACCGCCAATGTGGCGGTGGTGCCAACATCCACGCTTTCCAAGGAATGGGCCGATTCCTGGAGCAGGCCTTCTGTCGGCGGACGCTCGCTGGCGTATCTCCAATATACCTCGGGCTCGACGGCTAATCCGAAAGGCGTCATGATGACCCATGAGTGTGTATTACACAACCTGGCGGCCATCGGGCAGACCGTCGGATACACCTCGGAGAGTGTATCCGTCACATGGCTCCCCCATTTTCATGATATGGGGCTAGTAAACGGCCTGCTTCAGCCGCTGTTTCATGGCTGTTGGGGAATTGTCATGCCGCCCTTCGCGTTTGTTCAGCGTCCCATCCGATGGCTACAGGCGATTTCCCGCTATCGGGGAACCCATAGTGGGGGGCCCAATTTTGCCTATGATCTGTGCGTTCGGAAGATTTCGCAGGATGAGCGGGCGACACTTGATTTGACCAGTTGGCAGGTGGCCTACAATGGCGCTGAACCGGTTCGGCAGGACACCCTTGTACAATTTGCCGAAACGTTCAAGTCGCAAGGGTTTCGCCAAGAGGCGTTCTGCCCGGCTTACGGACTCGCCGAAGCCACGTTGATGGTCACAAGTAAACGGCCAGGCCAACCGCTCCTTGTGCAATGCCCACCAGCGGTGCGAACTTCTCAAGCGGACAGGGTGTCGGAGTGTTTGGCCGAAGACACCTCGCGTCTGTCCCCGTCACGGCCCGTGGTGGGTTGCGGCCGGCCTGATCACGGCATCACCGTGAAAATTGTTCATCCAGAGCGTCATGTCTTGTGTGCTTCTGGAGAAGTAGGGGAGATTTGGGTGGCCGGTCCAAGCGTTGCGCGCGGCTATTGGAATCGGGAACAGGAGACCCGCGAAACGTTTCATGCGAATCTTGCGGACACGGGAGAAGGACCATTTTTACGCACGGGTGATCTGGGATTTCTCCAAGATGGCGAGCTCTTCGTGACGGGCCGATTGAAAGACCTGATCATCGTTCGTGGAATCAATTATTACTCGCATGAGATCGAGCAGACCGTTGATCGCTGCCATCCTGCATTGCGACCGGGGGGAGTGGCCTGTTCCATGGAAATGGGCGAAACCCGTGAGGTTGGGGCCGAAGAACAGCTTATGGTGATCCAGGAGGTGGATCGACATGTTGGCGGCCGGGAGGCAGAAGACATTTTTCAGGCTATCCGACAGGCGGTGGCACGGGAACATGGTCTTCACGTAGCGGCTGTCGTGCTTGTGCGTCCAGGTGCTATTCCCCGCACCTCGAGCGGCAAGGTCAGACGCCGAGCCTGCAAGGAGGCCTATCGCGCACGCCAATTGCCGGTGATCGCGGAAAACGTCAGAGAAGCGGTACATTTCTCAGAAGCTGAGAGCCTCACACGAGACGAATGGCTCCTGCTGAGCCAGGAAACGTGCGATCGTGTTTCCGCCATTGAACAGTACCTCCGGCGGACGCTCGCCGCCAAGCTTGGTCTGGAGATTCAACAAATTGTGGCTCACGATCGGCTTTATGCGCTTGGTGTGGATTCGCTCCGTATGTTCGAATTGCGGCAGGCTATCGAGAGAACCTGGGGTGTGACGGTTCCATTTTCTCGATTGCTGGATGGCCCCTCTCTCTCTGAACTGGCGCAGGACATTGACCGCTTGATGCATCAGGCGACGTCGCGGGTCCCTCTCTCTTTGCCTGAGCCATCCATCCCGCGTGAAAACGATTCTTCTCCTTCTTCCTCCTCGTCCATGATGGCAGAGCGTGCAGAAGAACCGGTTTATCCCTTGTCCTATGGCCAACAGGGCCTGTGGGTGCTCCAGCAAGAGTCGCCGGAGAGTGATGCCTATCATCTCCGATTTGCCGCTCGGGTCGATGGACCTCTTCATCTCTCAGCCCTTCAACGCGCCTGGCGCAGGCTTGTGGCTCGCCATCCCTGCTTGCGAACTACATTTTATGAACGGGAGGGGCAGCTTCACCAAAAGGTTCGTGAGCTTGACGAGCAGGTCTTCGAGGTGATCGACGCCACCGCGTGGGCCCCTGAGATCTTCATGCAGGCTCTGGATCGGGAGGCTTATCGGCCCTTTGACTTGGAACGCGGGCCCTTGTTCCGACTTGTGGTCTTTGCTCGTGCGCCGCGGGAGTGGATCCTTCTTCTGACCGTCCATCATTTACTCATGGACTTATGGTCTATGAGTATTGTGATCGATGAACTGCGCCGGATGTACGCGGCGGAGATTGCCCATGATTCCTGTGAGCTTCCGCCCCTTTCCACCACCTATTTCGACTTTGTGCGCTGGCAGGCTGAGTGTCTTGCCGGTCCTGAAGGCGACCGGTTATGGCAATACTGGCGAAGACAGCTCCAAGGCGACCTGCCGGTGCTGCGCCTCCCCACGGATCGCCCGCGTCTGCCCGGACGACGACGCACGGGAGGCACCTGGACCTTTTCGGTTTCTTCGTCTCTGACCGCTCGACTCAGACGGCTGGCTCAGCAGCAGGGCACGACGGTCTACGTAGTCCTGCTTACAGCACTTGAAGTTCTGCTCTCACGATATACTCATCAGACGGATTTCATCATTGGGTCTCCTGCGGCCGGACGAACGAGGCCTGGTTGTGAAGACGTGGTCGGATATTTCGTCAATGTCCTGCCGGTTCGAGCGGATGTGTCCGGTAATCCTACGGTTACGGCCTTGCTGGCCCGCACGCATCGGATCGTCGCGCAAGCACTGGACCATCAAGACTATCCCTTCCCATTGTTGGTCGAACGGCTCGGTATCGAACGAGATCCCAGTGTTCCGCCTGTGTTTCAAGTGATGTTTGTGTATGAACGGCCTCATCGCCTGGAAGATGAAGGTCTCTCGGCCTTCATTCTCGGTGATGAGACGGTTCGCATGCGATTTGGCAATCTCGAGCTGTCACCTCTTTCATTTCCCCCACGGTCGACCCAGGTGGATCTCACGTTGTTTGTGGTCGAAAGCGGGGCACACCTGCAAGCCTCCTTTCACTATCACGCGGAATTGTTTGATCGTGACCGCATCGAACGGATGGCCACGCATTTTGTGACAGTGCTGGAAGGCCTGGTTTCCAACCCGGACGCTGAGGTCTCCGTCCTTCCGCTTTTGCCTGCGTGGGAGCAGGAGTGCGTGCTGGCAGCATGGAATCGAACCGAAACCGTGTATCCTCGAGACTTGGGAATCCATCAAGTGTTTGAATCTCAAGCGGCACAGACTCCTGATGCGGTGGCTGTGATCGCCCGGGAGATGTCTCTCACGTACCGGGAGTTAGACCAGCGGGCGAACCATGTCGCCCGGTATCTATGCGAGTTGGGGGTTCATAAGGGCACCTGTGTCGGACTTTGCATGGACCGAGCGATTGAGATGATTGTTGGGCTGTTAGGTATTCTCAAAGCTGGTGCAGCCTACGTTCCACTCGATCCCACCTATCCGGATGAACGGCTGCACTTTATGATGGATGACACGCGCATGAGGGTGGTGCTGACCCAAGCGCGGTTCCGGGAGCGATTTCGTGACCGTAGGGTCCATGTGGTCTGTCTGGACTCTGAGTGGCGCACGATTGCGCAGCCGAAAGGAGCATTCTCCTCTTGCTCCGTCACCGGGGAAGCATTGGCTTATGTCATGTATACCTCGGGATCCACGGGACGCCCAAAGGGCGTGTGCATTCCGCATCGGGGGGTTGTCAGGCTCGTCAAGGGCCAGGATTACGTGGATTTTCATGCGCCTCAGGTGTTTTTGCACCTAGCCCCGCTGGCCTTCGATGCCTCGACCTTTGAAATTTGGGGGCCATTGCTGAACGGGGCGACGTTGGTGATCGCCCCGCCCGGCCCATTCTCGCTCGAAGAATTGGGACGAGTCGTTCGCGAGTATGGCATTACTACGCTGTGGCTTACGGCCGATGTCTTTCATCGCATGGTTGAAGCCCATCTCGATGCTCTTGCTCCGATCCAGCAACTCATTGCCGGAGGAGATGTGCTCTCCGTCCCGCATGTGAACCGCATGCACGAAGCCTTTCCAGAATGCCGCCTGATCAATGGATATGGGCCAACGGAGAACACGACCTTTACCTGTTGTTATCCCATTACGTCCACAATACCCCTTGAAAGCTCGGTGCCGATTGGCCGGCCCTTGGCGAACACGCAGGTTTATATTCTCGACGCACACCGACAACCGGTGCCCATTGGCGTGGTTGGTGAACTGTACGTGGGCGGCGATGGATTGGCACAAGGCTATCTGAATCAACCTGAGCTCACAGCCCAACGATTCATCCCATCCCCGCTGACCCCTCACCGGCACGGCGATGCGGACCGGCCGTCCACCCGCCGGTCGTCCACCCGCCAGTCGTCCACCCGACTGTATCGAACGGGCGATCTGGCGTGTTATCGGCCCGACGGCACGCTTGAATTCCACGGGCGCGTTGATCGGCAGGTCAAAGTTCGAGGATACCGAGTCGAACTGGAAGAAATAGAAGCCGCCATCCGACAATATCCCGCCGTCCAGGATGTGGCCGTTGTCTTACAAGAGATGCCCGGGAAGAGAAGCGCGGAACAGTTGGCGGAAGCTCGTCCAGAAAAAGGACTCGTGGCATACGTGATCTTACGCGAAGCGGTACCAAATATTCACCGTGCACTGCGGTCCTTTCTCAAAGCGAAAGTGCCGAGTCATTTGTTGCCGGCTCACATTCGGATTCTGGACACCTTACCGCGCTTGGCGCACGGTAAAGTGGACTATCACGCTTTGGCCGCTCGCGAATCCGTTTGCAGGGAGGAATACGAAATTTTCCGCTTACCTCGTGATCCTATCGAGGAATCTCTGGCAGAAATCTGGCGCGAAGTCCTTGGCGTGAAGGACATCGGCATCGATGAGAATTTTTTCGAACTGGGCGGCCATTCTCTACTCGTCACACAAGTCCTCTCGAGGGTCCAGCATGTCTTTCATGTGGACCTGCCTGTCCGATGCTTATTTGAACAAGCGACTCTTGCCGAATTCGCTGCTTGCGTGAGGGAGGCCCTGAAGGGGAAGGATCACGGGTCCCCTGTCCCGCCAGAGCCTTCCTCCCAAGGTGTCATTGTTCCGCTATCCAAGGCACAGCCGTTCCCGCTTTCGTTCTCCCAGGAGCGGATGTGGTTTCTCAATCAGCTTGAGGGTGGGGGAACGGCCTACACGATGCCACTAGCGGTGCGATTGCGCGGCCCCATCCAGATTGAAAGCTTGGTCGCTGCTATCAATGAGATCTGGCGGCGTCATGAGGTGTTGCGGACCACCGTGGAAGTCAACGAGGGACGACCGGTTCCGGTGGTGCATCCTCCCAACCATGTGGATGTCCCCCTCGTGGATCTTCATGCGATCCCTGAAATGGATCGCATGCGGGCATTTGAGCGTCATGCCCGTCGTGACATTGAGCAACCGTTCGATTTAGCTCGTGGTCCTCTTTTTCGGGCCACGGTGTTCCGCCTGCACGAGACGGAGCATATCTTGCTGGTGCTCATGCATCATTTGGTTTCCGATGCCTGGTCGTGGAGTGTGTTCTTCCATGAGTTGGAAACGCTCTATGCGGCATTTGTCCAAAAGCGGCCCTCACCGCTGGCCGACCTTTCGATCCAGTATCGCGACTTCGCGTACTGGCAGCGGCACTGGTTTCGCGGGGAGGTGTTGAACACCCAGCTTGCCTATTGGAAGCGGCAGTTGGCCAATGCCCCGTTTGTTCTGGATCTTCCTACGGATCGCCCGCGCCTCGCGCGGCAGACATTTCATGGTGCCACCGAGTGGGTCGAGTTGCCCGCGCATCTGATGGAGCAAGTGACAGCCTTGAGCCAGCGCGCAGGGGTTACGCTGTTTATGCTGATGCTGGCGGCGTTTAACGTCCTCCTCTATCGATACACCAGGCAAGCGGATCTTCTGGTTGGGGTTCCGATTGCCAACCGACGCTGGCTGGAAACTGAGCAATTGATCGGCACGTTTGTGAACACCTTGGTGCTTCGGACTGATCTCTCGGGAAGTCCATCGTTCCGAACGCTTCTTGGTCGAGTCAAAGCAGCAACCTTGGATGCCTATGCCCATCAGGATTTGCCGTTTGAACAACTGGTTGAGGCCTTGCGTCCTCCGCGGGATTTAAGTCGCAGCCCGCTGTTTCAAGTGATGTTCTCGATGCCCAATGTGCCTATGCCCGCACTTCGGTGGACTGATTTGGACGTCGAAGTCGTCCCCTTGGATCGAGGAGGAGCACAGTTTGACCTGACGGCGACGATTGCCGACATGCCCAAACGCGGGTATGTTGCCAGCTTTGAATACAATACGGATCTTTTTACTGGTGCGACGATCAGGCGAATGCTTCAACAGTATCAACGGCTGCTGGAGGCTGCTGTTGCGAGCCCCGATCATTCCATTGAGACACTCCCGCTGATGGCGGAATCTGAACGCCACCATGTGCTTGTCGAGTGGAACCGCACGGAGCAACATTTTTCTCATGGTCAATGCCTCCATCATGCGTTCGAGCGCCAGGTCGAAAAGACGCCTGACGCCGTAGCCATCATCTCAGGCGAAGAACGAGTGTCCTATCGACAACTGAATCAACGTGCCAACCAGGTGGCCCATTATCTTCGGAACGCGGGCGTGTCGTCCGAGGCCCTGGTCGGCATTCTGCTCGACCGATCTGTGAACCTGGTGGTGGCGCTTTTGGGGGTCCTCAAGGCAGGTGGAGCGTATGTCCCGCTGGATCCTTCCTATCCTGCCGAACGCGTGCGATTCATGTTGGAGGATGCTCAAGTCTCGGTGCTCCTCACCCAGGAAACATTCATTCAGAGTATTCCACCGGTGCCGGTCAAGGCCAATGGGTCCTCTCGCTCGTTTGGAGGGCCATTGGTCATTAATATGACCCAAGAGACCTTTGTCACAGAACCCACGGATGATCTCCAAGCTGCCGTCCAGCCGACCAATTTGGCTTATGTGATCTATACATCCGGCTCGACCGGCCAACCCAAAGGGGTGATGATCACGCATCGAAGCCTGGTCAATTTCATGGAGGCCATGCAGAAAGAACCGGGACTCAGCCCAAATGACGTGCTGCTTGCGGTTACGAGCCTCTCCTTCGATATTGCAGCACTGGAGTTGTTTCTCCCGCTTCTGGTCGGGGCCCGAGTTGTGCTTGCCAGCCGGGAAATCGCCGCGGATGGGATGCAATTGCGCAAACTCCTGCTGGATTCTGGCGCAACCGTGATGCAAGGCACGCCGGCAACTTGGCGTCTGTTGCTCGATGCTGGATGGAAGGGCAACAAAGGCTTTCGTGCATTGTGCGGTGGAGAAGCGCTTCCACGGTCACTGGCCAACCGCCTGTTGGAGCATGGGGTTGAGTTGTGGAATCTCTATGGCCCCACGGAAACGACCATTTGGTCCGCTGTGCATCGAGTTCACCCTGACGAAGGGCCTGTACCCATTGGCCGTCCCATTGCCAATACTCGGTTTTATGTCTTGGATGGCCACGGCCAACCTGTGCCGATTGGCGTTCCCGGAGAATTGTATATTGGGGGAGAAGGCCTCGCTCGCGGGTACTTGCGCCGGCCTGACTTGACAGATCAGAAGTTTGTCTCTGACCCCTTTCACACAGGCCCATTGGCTCGCCTGTATAGGACCGGCGATCTCGTGAAATACCGGCCAGACGGAACGCTGGAGTTTTTGGGCCGGCTCGATCACCAAGTCAAACTTCGGGGCTTTCGAATCGAGCTGGGAGAAATTGAAGCTGTGCTGAATCAGCATCCAGCGGTGGATCACAGCGTGGTGACGGTTGTCGAATGCGATGGCGTGGATGAGCCCGGCCCTGCACCAGCGTTCCGCGACCCCACAGATCGGAAGTCCCTTGTGGCCTACGTGGTTCCTACAAACCGCTCTCTTGTCCAGGTGCGCCGGCCTGCTGGGGTGATGCTCGATCGCGTTCAGCAAATTCCTTTTGCAGAGACGGCGGCCTTGCGTGCAGAGTTACGGGAATTTTTGAGACAGCGGTTGCCGGACTACATGATCCCTTCGGGGTTTGTCTTCGTGAAAGCGTTTCCTTTAACACCGAATGGGAAGATTGATCGCCAGAGACTGCCTCGGCCGATTCGCGAGCCTGCACCGTCCGCGGCAAAGGTTGCTCCTCGTACGATGTTGGAACAGCAACTGCTGGGTATTTGGATCCAGGTGCTGGGAACGCCGGACATTGGTGTGTATGATGATTTTTTTGAGCTAGGCGGCCACTCCTTGCTCGCTACGCAAGTTCTGGCCCGGGTCTATGCGGATTTGGGGGTTGAACTCTCCTTAGCCACCTTGTTTGAATACCCCACTATTGCCGAGCTCGCGCAGTTCTTGTCATCCTTTCGGGTTGAAGCCTCAACACCGCAACCCGCCCAGACATCGTTCCCCTCATCCAATAAGTAACCGCGCAATCTGATGGTCCTTCCTCGTTCGACGGATCCTTCCGCCACTTCTACCCGCGTCATTCCGCTTTCCTTTGCTCAAGAACGTCTCTGGTTTCTGGATCAACTTGAGCCGGGAAACCCTGCCTATAACCTTGTCTGGGCGTTTGCCCTCTCCGGTGATCTTCAAGAATCCATACTTGAAGAGGCTCTGACGGAGGTCGTGCGCCGGCATGAAGCACTTCGCACGACCTTTCCGTTGATCGATGGAGCTCCCACACAGCAGATCTCACCGGATCCCCATGCGACATTCCACGTTCTTGACGTGCGTCAGGTATCTGCCACCGTTCGAGAAGCGCATGTTCACGAGCTGATGAGACAGGAGGCCCGCTGGCGTTTTGATGTCACTCAAGGACCCTTAGTCCGTGTGACGCTGTACCGTCTTGCCGCGCGGGAATGGCGGCTGCTTCTCGTCCTGCATCACCTGGTGTGCGATGCCTGGTCGCTGGAAATTCTGTTACAGGAATGGATAGCCGGGTATGTTGCGCGCCTTCGCGGTCAGCCTCCTCAACTGCCGGCGGTGACTGTGCAATACCAGGAGTTTACGCGCTGGCAGCGTGAGGAGGCCCATCAGATTCGGTGGAGCCAGCAGTTGGCGTACTGGGGAAAACAATTGGCTGGCTGCCCCCCGCTTTTGGACCTTCCCACCGACAAGCCACGACCTGCCGTTCAATCGTTTGAAGGCAGCCGCGTATCCTTCACCCTGCCTCAAGACCTGACATCGGCACTGGTCACGTTGAGCCGGCAAGAGCGAGTGACGATGTTCATGGTCCTCTTGGCGGCCTTCCACACGATGTTGTTCCGCTACACCGGTCAGGAAGACATTGTGGTTGGCGTACCCGTTGCAGGCCGGACACGAAAGGAACTGGAAAAGACTATAGGGCTCTTTGCCAATACCCTCGCCATCCGGGTGAATTGTTCTTCGACCCTTTCATTTCAAGATCTGCTTAGGCAGGTTCGCCGGGTGGTATTGGAAG
>RFGT01000005.1 GCA_003696975.1 Nitrospirota bacterium
AAGAGGTGCGAAGAGGAGAGGATTACTTGCAACAGAATAGAAAGTATGGGAAAATTTATTGAAATTTCTTATGTTCGGTATAGGTAAAACGCGGGGTTTCAAGGTTTGTTAGAAGGCTCGGGACTTCCGGTCATGATACCGGTTTGGCTAAAGGAGATTAGTGCTTGGGTGACGAGACTGGTGTTGCTACTGTGTGACAGATTGCGGCTAGGAGATGTCATTGGGGACTATTGGAAATACACAGGTGGCCAGACAATCTTTTCCTTGGCTCAACAGAGTGGTCTGTGGCCCACGGACCGAAAGCAGGACGCCACTGCGGATGGGGACATTGGGGAAAGCTCTCTGCAGAGACGTTCTCATGGCGTGAAAGTTTCGCTGCGGTCTGGCCTCCCCTTCTCCTTTTTTTATGATATGGCTCAATCCCTTTCTCTGCAAAGGGAATCTGTCGCTCTTCTCTCTCGCCAGCACGCCAGATAGCGCGCTCTCCAAGAGTCTCTCTTCTCCGCGTTTTTCCTGATCCCATTCTGCCTCTGTTTCCCGGGAGAAGCCCGGTGGAGTGGAGGAGGAGCAGTAGCAGTCATGATAGCGCTTGCTCGGGGGGCAGAATGGACGTGTTTTCTTCAAGGAAGGGGGTGACCGTCGGTGTCTACGAGTATGATTGTAATCCTTGTGGGAATACTGGGAATACTGCTGGGAGTTGGTTTACATGCCCTGCTGCAGCGCACGCAATTGGCTACCCGGCGCCGGGAAGCCGAGGAACATATCCGCCAATTGACCCATTCGGCCGAACGAGAGGCCGAAAATATGATCAAAGAAGCGAAAATTGAGGCAAAGGATATTATCTTTCAAGCAAAAGCCGAGGTGGAGCGCAACGAAAAGAGCAAACGAAATGAGCTGCATGCCTTCGAAAAGCGATTGGTTCACCGAGAGGAGAATTTGGAGCGAAAGCTCGCCGGCTTGGAACGCCGCGAAGAAGAAGCTCGCAAGCGAGAACGACTCCTCGGCCAGCGAGAAGAGGCATTGTCTCGCAAGGAACACCTGTGCGAGCAGACGATCAAAGAGCATCGAGAGGCATTGGAACGGCTCGCCGGCTTGACGGTGGATGAGGCGAAACGCCAACTGCTGGCGGAAATCGAGAGTGAAGTCCGCCATGAAGCTATGGGAATGAGCAAGCGGATCATTGATGAGGCTCGCGAGCATGCAGACCGGGAGGCGCGGGAAATCGTCACCCGTTCCATTCAGCGGATTACCCGGGATTATGTGAACGAGGCAACGATTTCCGTGGTTCCCCTGACCAGTGACGGAATGAAAGGGCGTATCATTGGACGGGAGGGGCGGAACATTCGCGCTCTGGAAGCCGCCACCGGCGTTGATTTGATCGTGGATGAGACGCCGGAGGCTGTGATCGTCTCGGGGTTTGATCCACTTCGCCGAGAGATTGCCAAGATCTCGCTTGAACGACTCATGCAGGATGGCCGGATTCACCCGACCCGGATTGAGGAGGTCGTGGAGAAGGTCAAAGGGGATCTTGACAAATTAATGCGCGAGGAAGCGGAGAAGGTCATCTTTGAGGTGGGATTGTCGGATTTTCACCCGGAGATCGTCAAACTTCTCGGGCGCTTGCGGTATCGGACCAGCTACGGGCAAAACAATCTGTACCATGCCCGCGAGGCGGCATATATCTGCGGAATCATGGCCGCTGAATTGGGACTGGATGTCAAGTTAGCCAAGCGGGGAGCTCTTCTTCACGATATCGGCAAGGTTGTCAGTCATGAGGAAGAAGGGACCCATGCCCTGCTGGGCGCGGAGATCGCGAAGCGATATGGAGAATCTGAAAAAGTCGTCAACGCCATTGCCGCGCATCATGAGCAGGTTGAGCCGATCTGTCCGGAATCGGTGCTGGTGGCGTCGGCGGAAGCCCTCTCGGCTGCTCGGCCTGGTGCAAGACGGGAGACCCTGGAAGCGTATGTCAAGCGACTAGAAAAGCTCGAGTCCTTGGCCATGAGTTTTCATGGAGTCGAAAAGGCCTATGCGATTCAGGCTGGTCGCGAAGTGCGCGTCATGGTGCGGCAGGGAGAACTGTCGGACAATGAAGCCTTTCAGTTGTCCCGTGATCTCTCCAAAAAGATTGAACAGGAAATGACCTACCCTGGTCAGATCAAAGTCACGGTGATCCGCGAAAGTCGATTTGTGGATTTTGCTCGCTAAACCTGTGAAAACGATGGATACACGACTGCGGTGACCCTTCTATTTATTGGCGACATTGTCGGCGAGCCAGGCCGTCGAGTGATCACGAAAAAATTATCGACCCTTGTCGAGCAATACCGAATCGACTTGGTGCTGGGCAATGGCGAGAACGCGGCCGGAGGGTTCGGCATTACGCCGGAAATTGCGGAAGAGCTGTTCGATCTGGGGCTGGCGGTTATGACTCTGGGCAATCATGTCTGGGATAAGAAAGAGATCATCCCATATATTGAAAAGGAGCCCCGGCTCTTGCGCCCTGCCAACTACCCGGCCCAGGTGCCGGGTCGAGGCACCGCAATCCTGGACCTGCCGGGCGGAAGCCGGCTTGGAATCTTGCAAGTGATGGGCCGAGCGTTTATGCCCACGTTGGATTGCCCCTTTCAGGTGGCCAAGCGGGAAGTGCAGAAGTTGCAGGAACTCACTAAAGCGATCGTGGTAGATATGCATGCGGAGACAACTTCCGAAAAAATGGCCATGGCCCATTTTCTTGATGGAGAGGTGACCGCGGTGGTGGGGACTCATACCCATGTTCAAACTGCCGATGAACACATTCTTCCCAAGGGGACTGCGTATCTCACGGATATTGGAATGACCGGGCCCATCCATTCCGTGATTGGGTTTAAAAAAGAACTAGTGATCCAAAAGCTCCTTACTCAAATGCCACGGCGGTTTGAGGTCGCTTCCGGTCCGGCCGTGTTGCAAGCGGTCGTGATTGACTTCGACCCGGTCACGGGAAAGGCCTTAACCATTCACCGCTTGCGGGAAAGCGAATAATCTCCTGCTTGTGACTGTACCTGCACGCTCCATTTTCACTGTCACCGAGCTCACGGCCTGTATTCGAGCGACCCTGGAGCAGGTGTTCCCCGATGTTTGGGTTGAGGGGGAGGTATCCAATGTGCGGATTCCCTCCTCAGGGCATTGGTACTTCACCTTGAAGGACGAAATGAGCCAGATCCGAGTGGTCATGTTTCGCAATAGCGCTCGCCACGTCCGCTTCACGCTCCAGGATGGAATGCATGTGATCGTGTGTGGCCGGTTGACGGTGTACGAACCTCGCGGCGAGTATCAACTGATTGTCGTTCAGGTCGAACCCAAGGGAATTGGCGCGCTACAACTGGCATTTGAACAGTTGAAAGAGCGGCTGGCACGCGAGGGTTTATTTGATCCTGCGCGGAAGCGCCCCCTCCCGTTCTTCCCTAGAAAAGTCGGCATCATCACCTCATTATCTGGCGCGGCTATCCGGGATATGCTGGCGGTGCTGGCACGGCGGTGTCCGGTCATTCAGGTCTTGATTTATCCTGTAACCGTCCAGGGCGAAGGGGCGGCGGATCAGGTAACCCAAGCCATTCAAGAGTTGAACCGGCGGCGAGATCTGGACGTGATCATCGTAGGACGTGGAGG
>RFGT01000051.1 GCA_003696975.1 Nitrospirota bacterium
CGTCAGACGAGCAGCAATAAAAACTTCGGATGTGGGCATATCGATCAATCTCCTGAATTAGGCTCACAATGCATCGCCTGTTCCCGGAAAACGGAAAAGCCTACCCATCATTGCCCTTGCGCAGACCCACTTGTCCTCCAATAGAGCAACGGGGTAGAATTTGAACTTCCATCTGGGTGGTAGAAAGAGGGAAGATGGCGGAGACACGTACTGATAGCCAGGCCTCCTCACCTGGAGAATTATCATTTCGCAGGTCGAACATTACACGGCATCTTCAGTCTCAGGTTCAAGCTTCCGACTCCCCTAAGACATTGTCTCGTTCTCCCGAGCGTTCATTCGAACATGAAGCACAACGCCTCAAAGACGCGACCTCCCGCCTACCTGAAATCCGGCAGGATCGAATCGCGCGACTCCGCCATGCACTTCAGCAGGGACAGTATACCATCGACAGTAATGTGCTTGCCGGAAAAATCATTGAAGAGACGGTTCGTACCCTAGCTCGTCCCTAGAGCCTTTCTTTAATTGGATCTTTCGCATGTTCACAAGCATGGCAGGCTCCAGGACTTAATTCCACCGAGCAATCTGCCGAAATAATCTTCCTACAAGCGAGAAACGATCATGAGTTCCTCGATTCCCGCCCTTGTCCCCGGTGGGACAAACACCATTTGGCTCACATTTCCCGAGACCCCGCAATTCAGTATCCTTCGCTGCCAACTTCTCGGTATCGGGGCCGATCATAGCCTGATTTGCCGAGTACCTGCACTCAAGGACTGGAACCATCTCCAACCCGGCATGCGTTGCCGCGGACAGACTCTTCTTGAAGGAGAAACCTATCAATTCGAAACCACGGTCCAGAAGATTCACCCTGAGCAGGAACAGTTGGAACTTCAGCCGCCTTCTCAGCTTCGCCATCGGGCTCCGCGAGCTTATCCGCGTGTCCCGGTGGAAGTTGCAGGAAGCTTGCGGCCTTTGAGCTACGAGGGAAAAGTTCTCGCCGTCCTCCCGTGTCTGATCAGAGATCTCTGTCCAACAGGGTGCCAACTGACAGTCCAGGAAAATCTCTGGCCCAATCTGGCTACCTTGCGAATCATTCTCACGTGTCAGTTGCCCGGTCTCACTCACCGTTCGAAGTTTTTCGGAACGATCGAATGGATTGACCCTCTTTTTGATCTCTACATGGGCGTTCAATTCACGTTCGCTTCATCAAACGACGTCGCCTGCCAAGATCTCCTCCGTTGGTTCTCATCCCAACGGGCTAAGTTCGTCGATACCACGGCCTGAGTTGATCCCAACGAGATTAGCTCCCCCGAATCATCCTCTTCTGGTTCCAAGGATGGTGGAAGAGCCCGGTTCTGACATTTCATGCCCTTGCAGGCCAACCAGCCGATTTTTTACAATAGCTTCTCTCATATCGCCGGTTTTCTCTCTAAAACACATTGGAAACAGCGAGGGAGCTGGTTCTCATATTTCCGTAATGCAATCTGAATGCAAGGGAACATGATGGTGGCACCTATGAAAGAAGCTGTAAATAACCGACATATTATCGAATTTAAAGAACTCATTACTCCCCGTCAGGTGAAACAGAAACTCCCTCTCACCGAGCAGGTTGAGTCCTTAGTGATCCAGACACGTCAGGCCATCCGGGATATTCTCTACGGGCGCGATCGCCAGCGTCTACTCGTTGTGATTGGCCCCTGTTCCATCCATGATCCGGACTCAGCCTATACCTATGCCCACAACCTCAAACGTGTCGCTGACGACACGAAAGACTATCTGCTTATCGTCATGCGGACGTATTTTGAGAAACCACGCACCACCGTTGGATGGAAGGGTCTTATTAACGATCCATACCTCGATGGCTCCTGTGATATTGCAGCGGGCTTTGAACTGTCGCGCACGATTCTCTTGCGTATTAACCAGATAGGGATTCCCTGCGCTTCGGAATTGCTTGATCCCGTTACCCCTCAATATATCGCGGATCTGCTCAGTTGGGTGGCCATCGGTGCGCGGACCACGGAGAGTCAAACACATCGCGAAATGGCCAGCGGGCTTTCCATGCCTGTCGGTTTTAAGAACGGCACGGACGGCAGTTTGCAAGTCGCTCTGAATGCAATGGTCGCCGCACGCCATCCCCAAAGCTTCATCGGCATTAACCTCGATGGCGTTACGTCCATTGTAAAAACCAATGGGAACCCTGATCGCCATATTGTCCTGCGCGGCGGAGGTGGACGGTCGAATTATGGGCCGGAAGACATTGCTCGAGCGGCGCAAGAACTCGCCCATGAAGAGATCAAACGACCCATCATGGTTGATTGCTCCCATGGCAACTCGGAAAAGGACCATACGCGCCAAATTCCTGTGGCCCGGGCTGTGTTGAACCAATTCCGTACCGGGCAAGAGGCCATCATGGGGCTTCTTCTTGAAAGCCACCTTAAAGCTGGACGGCAACAGTGGGAAATCGGCAAAACATTGGAGTACGGGGTCTCGATCACCGATGCCTGTATTGGCTGGCAGGAGACTGAAGCGTTACTCTATGAAATGGCTGACACCTTAGCCCGGGAACCGGTGAGCTAGGCAGACTCCCCTCTTTCCTGGCAACCCTGCACAAGCCCTCGATGGGTTCACCGGGAATTTCGGTACTTCCGCCAGATCGGTAGAAGCAGCGAGATAATAAGCCCTAGAAAATAGAGAAACAGACATCCCACTACGAACACGGCAAGGAAGGGGACCCCCCGGCCCGATTGAAACAACTCAATAATGCTATTCGTCCAGTCCCACATAGCCTGGCAATTCAACTCCCGTCATTTCGCCGGTTCCCCTCATATCCAGCCCCTGGTACGATCGGGTTCCACACAGACCACACTGATTGCATCTTCAGAACCCGCGACTGAGTAGAGGAGAAAACATACGTTCGTATAACACCTCTTCCCGAGTATTGCAATTTGACTCCCGGCCATGAAACCCACCACGTTTTTCTTCGAGATTGAACCGCTAGGCTTCGAATTCAACCGGGAGCGTAAGAGAAGCTAGTCGCACGGTTCTAGCTCAATGGTAAAATGTCGAAGAATGGGGGCTTGCTTGACGACTCGAAATCCTCGCAAGGCATGCCGGTTCTTATAAATTTCCTCTGCCACTTCTACCACATAGTCTATATGGCTTTGGGTGTATGCTCGCCGGGGAATGGCCAGCCGAACCAAATCCATATCCGCCGGAATTTCCTTTCCGTTCTCAGTTCGACCAAACATGGCATTGCCGACTTCAACAGTGCGAATCCCGCCATACTCGAAGAAGGCGGAACACAGGCTTTGGCCGGGAAATTGCGTGGCAGGGATATGCGGCAGTAACATCCGGGCATCGATATACACGGCATGCCCGCCAGGCGGTTCAATGAGAGGATATCCAATCTGCCGTAATCGTTCCGCGAGGTATTCTACCGATCGCAAGCGATAGGTCAGATAGTCTTCGTCGAGCACCTCGTGCAGACCTTGGGCGATCGCTTCTAAATCCCGCCCAGCCAACCCGCCATACGTGGGAAAGCCTTCAGTCAGGATTAGCAAATTCCTGGCTTGTTGTGCCAGGCCGCTGTCGTTCATTCCTAAGAATCCCCCGATATTCACCAATCCGTCCTTTTTCGCGCTCATTGTGCAGCCATCGCTCAGGCGAAACATCTCCTTTGCAATATCGATGGTGGCTTTTTCCTGATACCCTGGCTCCCGACGCTTAATGAAAAAGGCGTTTTCCGCAAACCGACAGGCGTCCAGAAAGAGCGGCACGCCATATTGCTGGCACAGCTTGCGCGTCTCTCGAAGGTTGTGCATGGAGACTGGTTGGCCACCTCCGGAATTGTTCGTCACCGTGACCATACAGAGCGGGACTTGTCCGGGCTTAGCCGCAGCTAAAAGCCGCTCCAGTTTGTGCAAATCCATGTTCCCCTTGAAGGGATGGGCCGCTTGGGATTGCTTCCCTTCGGGAATTACAAGATCAACAGCCTCTGCTCCGGTGAATTCCACATTGGCCCGGGTGGTATCGAAATGGGTATTGCTGGGGATACACTTTCCTTGACCTCCCACCAGGGAAAATAAAATCTTTTCCGCCGCTCGCCCTTGATGGGTGGGAATGATGTGCTGATATCCTGTGAGTTCCTTGACCACGGCCTCAAACCGATAAAAACTCGTGGACCCGGCATACGCATTGTCGCCTCGCATCATGACCGCCCATTGTTCGGACGACATGGCCGCGGTTCCGCTATCCGTCAAAAGATCGATAAGCACATCCTGGGCGCGAATGTTGAACATGTTGTAACGTGCCTCGCGCAGGATAACCTGGCGTTCCTCGCGAGTGGTGAATCGAATGGGCTCCACGACTTTGATTTTGAACGGTTCAATGATAGTGCGAAAAGGCCACGACATTTCATGCCTCCTTCACATCCAATGTATCCTCGCCATCTCCATGTGAATTTAGCGGCTCCGCTTTAGAGGTATCTCGGGGGTTGAACCCCACACATCAGTTCCGTATGGTGGACAAAAAGTGCTGGCTCCTCAGGAAGCATCACTTTAGGGAGAGCCGTCCATGACGCCCAACCACTCGTCTGAGACGTATCACGTGGCTATTCAAACCCCTGTCGGAGAAGTTCAGGCCGAGGTCTCCGTCCCCACAAGTTTTATCCCGCTTTCCAGTCTTGTGTCCCCCATGCGGGCTCTTGGGGAACAAGCACTGGCATTGGAGCAACAACGAGTCGAATCCACGGGACTCAGCATCTCCTGCCATAAAGGTTGTGCGGCGTGCTGCCGCATGCTGGTTCCTGTCTCCCCGCCTGAGGCCTTCACGCTCCATCGCACGGTACAAGCTCTTCCCGAACCCCAGCGAACGGCCATTCAAGACCGGTTTCGCCAGACACAACATATCCTTGAGGAAACCGGGTTGCTGGGGCAACTGGTCCAACTCGCGGAAACCCGCACGCAATGGTCCGACGAACAGATGGATCCTCTCAACCGTGCCTATTATGCCTTGCGCCTGCCCTGCCCCTTCCTTGACGACAATGAGCTGTGCAGCATCTACCACGACCGGCCTGCTGCCTGCCGGGAATTGCTCGTCACGTCACCGCCAGAATGGTGCCAAGACGTAACTTGCCATCCTGTACGCCCCTTACAGGTCCATGTTCGTGCAGGAACGGTTTTAAGTCTCCTGTGGGCCGAGTTGGATCACGGACCGGCCCGTTTGATTCCACTTCCAGTGGCCCTTGATTGGGCCGAGCGCCATCAATCCGAGTTAAGATCGCAATGGACCGGCCGCGAGCTTTTGGACAAAGCCCTGACCCATCTTAGCCGATTTTTGAGCCAGCACCATTCATCGCCGCCCGCTTCCTCCCCCTTTCCGCCGACCCGCTAATGACTCAAACCCCTTCTGCTCTGGTTTTTCCGCATTACATGGTCAGATCCTAACAGCATAACCACATCTGCTCCCTCTCGGCTCCTTGACAATCTCACAACACGGTATGGTACAAGTACGAGCCACTTCCACCACCCATAACAGGCGGGCACTATGAGATTTTTCATCTACGCGGATAATCTTAATCCGAAGCAACTAAAAAGACGAGCCCCGGAACATCGGTTTCTCTTCAAAGCCTATTTGCCGGATCACACGATCCATTTCCCGCGCTGGTCTTCACAATGGCGGAGTGGGTTGGCCAGCGTCACCCCTTCACCCGGTGAGCGAGTCTGGGGAATTGTGGTCGAGATTACCGATGAAGACCTTAAGATTCTCGATGAATTTGAGGGGGAAGTGCCCCAAGGCGCCTACAAGCACGTGGAAGTAACGGTGCTCACTGAAGACGAGCGCAAGGAATTGGTCACAACTCACGTGGCCAATCCCGTGGGGAAATTCAAGGTAAAGGAACATTACTTGGATTGGATCATCAAAGGCGTCAAACACTGGGATCTGCCACAAGAATGTCTGGACATGTGGGAACTCTTTCGCCCGCGGTGAGACCCAACGGATACTGGTTTCTCAGATCTAAGGCATGGATAACAGAGGCAGTTTTCCAGGAGGGAAAGGAGCAGAAGACCTTGTCAACCGAAAGGAGGAACAATGCCTAAACCCAAATATCATATTGTGGTGTGCACAAATACTCGACCGCCCGGCCATCCCAAACCATCCTGTGGAGGGGCTGGCTCCCAGAATATCCTGATGGCGTTGAACATGGGATTGGTCGAGCGGGGATTCCAACCAGGTGAGGTCCTCGTCACGGGGTCTTCCTGCCTAGGACCATGCGAACAAGGTCCCACCGTGGTGATCTACCCGGACGCCACGTGGTATTCCCAGGTCAAGGAGTCGGATGTTCCGCTGATTCTGGATGAGCATATCAAGAAAGGGACGCCTGTAGCTCAACTGAATCCCGATTCGGTATGGAGTTGATCCGGCTCCCCTCTGCGCCTTCGTTTCCATATGACCGGCCACCAACATATGCATGAGTCACGCGAGGAGCATTCGGCCACCGAGTCCACGGCTCCGGCAGAGCATAAGGCACGGGCTCCTGTATCCATCTGCTGCGGGGTGATCACCTGTAGCGACACGCGCACGCCGGAGACAGACACCAGCGGACAGCTCATCCAGCGCCTGCTTCATGACCAGGGACATCGAGTCGCCGCCTACCATCTCGTCAAAGACGAACCCTTTCACGTCCGTCAGCTCCTCGAACATCTGGGAGCCGATGCCACGATTCAAGCCGTGATCTTAAACGGTGGGACGGGCATCTCCCGGCGAGACACTACATTTGAAGCCGTCGACGCTCTCCTGGAGAAACGGCTTGATGGATTCGGGGAGCTCTTTCGCTTTCTGAGTTTTCAAGAGATTGGGTCGGCCGCCATACTCAGCCGAGCGACCGCGGGTCTCTATTGTGGAAAAATCATCTTTTCAGTACCAGGATCACGGGGAGCCGTTCGCCTAGCCATGGAACGGCTGATCCTTCCGGAACTGCCACACATCGTGGGCGAGCTGAGTAAATGAGCCTTGCCTCTGGCTGGAAGGCATCCGGTTGGGATGCATCATCAGGGAATCGATCCAAGGTCTCTACTAATCCGGTGGGATCACAAGTACCTTTCCGAATACCTTCCGTGAAAGCAGTCGTTCCTGAGCCTCCCGAGCCCGAGAGAGCGGGAACACAGCGTCTATGACAGGCCGCAATTTTCCTGCTCCGATCAAACGAGTCACGGCGAGAAGTTCTGACCGCGTTCCCATATATGATCCCATGATTTTGAGCTGACGCGAAAAGAGATACCGAGCGTCCAGTGTAAGATCGCTTCCCGTGGTGGCGCCACACGTGACAAGCCGTCCTCCCTTGGCCAGGGCGCGGATACATTGGCTCCAGACAGCTTGGCCTATATGTTCAATCACCACATCGACCCCCCGGCCATTGGTGAACTCCTTTAGACCGTGAATGAGATCGTCATGCGAGTGGTTGAGGACTGCTATCGCTCCCAACATCTGGGCCTTCGCCGCTTTCTCCTGATCCCCCACCGTCGTAAATACCCGGGCACCCACCAGATTTGCGATTTGGATCGCCATACTGCCGACCCCGCTTCCGGCTCCCAAGACCAGCACGGATTCTCCGGGTTTGACCTGCGCGAGCGTCATGACCATGTGCCAGGCTGTCAGGGACACCAGCGGGAAGGCTGCAGCTTGTTCAAACGTCAAGCCGGCGGGAAGCGGTAACACGTTGATCGCGGGCACTTTCACAAATTCCGCGTATCCGCCATCTATCTGGGCTCCCAAAATCCGGTACTTATCACAATACGTCTCTTGCCCTGCTAAACATGCCTCACAGCGCCAACAGCTCAGTCCCGGGGCAACAAAGACAGCCTGCCCTGGGACCAACCCATCTTCACACGCTTCGCCCACTTCCTCGATCACCCCGCTGACGTCGCTGCCGGAAATATGGGGAAGGTTAATCCGATAGGCGGGGATGCCCTGGCGAATCCAGATATCCAAGTGATTCAGCGCACAGGCTTTGACCCGAATCAACACCTCGTGAGGGCCAAGCGACGGCCGAGGGACTTCTTCATAACGCAGTCGTTCCACCCCGCCATGTTCGTGAAATGTCACAGCCTTCATCATGGACGCCATCTCGGCTCCCTTTCAAAACACCAAGCGGCCTTCCGCCACCATGACCACTTGGCCCCCGACTTTAATCTGTTGAATGATGTCGTCATCGGAAAACACTTGAATGATGATGCGTGAAGGGCGATCGAGTTCATAGCCTTGTTCCGCAATAATCTCAGTCGTCGGGCCAACATCGACGACCCCATTTTTCACTAAATAGGCGCCCAACGCCCCACTGGCGCTTCCGGTTGCAGGATCTTCTACAACCCCAATGGGCGCTGCAAACATTCTCGTGTGCACTGTGGACCAATCTTCCACCGTCATGGTGCTGAAGACCATGACGCCGTTGACCCCAAAGCGCCTGCACAGTTCGGACA
>RFGT01000052.1 GCA_003696975.1 Nitrospirota bacterium
ATTCCAAGCTGCCAGCCAGAGATCCTCGTTGTGCAGAAGACGGCGGTACCATTCAAAAGTCCATCCGTCCCATTGCACGGCCATAGGTGAGGCATTAAACGAAAATAGCAGAAGAATTATAATAGGAAGATAGAGAAATCCTAGCACCCCACCCCCCCAACCGCGGAGCACCCACGATCGTGTACTCACAGCGTCCTCCACATAGCTTCCTGCCGTTTCAACCACAGGAGGAGAATAAGCAAGACCGTAGCCATAAAGACCAGCGACAATGCGGCCCCAAAAGGCCAATCTCGTACCACCAAGAATTCATGTTGAATGAGCGTTCCAATCATCATGGTCTGGCCGCCACCGAGCAAATGGGGCGTGATAAACGCGCCAAGGGATGGGACAAAGACCAAGACACACCCGGCTACCAAACCCGGTTTCGCCAAAGGGAGGACCACCTGAGTAAAAACCGCCCAGCCCGTGGCATACAGATCGCGTGCGGCTTCTTCCAGAGATGGTGCAATCCGCTCGATGGCCGCATATAATGGCAACACCATAAACGGGAGATACCCGTACACCAGCCCAATGAGCACAGCCCAGGGGGTATAGAGCAACTCCACAGGGTGATCGCTGAGCCCCAACGTGCGAAGCGTTGTGTTCACCAATCCATCAGCCCGCAAGAGAAACATCCATGCATACGTGCGCACGAGAAAATTCGTCCAAAACGGAATAAGCACCAGGCAGATGAGAAGATATTGCACGCGCGGAGAAGATCGAGCCATAAGATAAGCCAGGGGGAATCCTAAGACCACACAAATCAATGTGGTGGCCACTGCTAACCCGACTGAGCGAATAAAAATGTGCCAGTACAGGGGATCAGCAAGTCTCACATAATTCTCCCACGTCAGGATCCATTCGATTCCTCCATAAGGACCGCGCGAAACGAAGCTGATCCCTGTCATGATCAACAGGGGAACCAGAAAGAACGCAATCAGCACCACGAGTGCGGGAATGAGAGGCCAAGAGGGAAACGACATCACAGCTTATCGCGTCTGCGATCAGTTTGGCATGGCGTGATCACGAGGCCAGAATCAGCCCTTCATGGGTATCCCAGGACACCGTCAGCCGTTCGCCAGGATGAAACGGCTCATACCACTTGCTCTCAATAGGTAGACGGGCCGTCCAGACAATATGAGGAGAGAGCGCAATCTGGTATTGAAGCTCGCCTCCGCTATATCGCACTGTCTGCACAGTGGCGGCCAGCATATTTTCTCCATGGCTGGAAGAAGGTTCTCGCAGCAATCGGATCCGCTCGGGACGAAGCATGAAAGTTGCCGTCCCTTGAGGCAGACGACCGTGAGGTTTAGGAACCAGAAACGTCCCAAGCTCAGGAACCTGGAAGGTACAGAGTGTGCCATTGGTGCAGACGACTTCACCATGGAGACAATTGGAGAGTCCAATAAATTGAGCCACCGCCATGGAAGCAGGAGATTCATACAACTCATGAGGCGAACCAATCTGAAGAACCCGCCCTTGATCAATGACCGCCACACGATCCGACATACTCAAGGCCTCCTCCTGGTGGTGAGTCACACAGATAAAGGTAATGCCCACCTGCTCCTGAATGCGCTTTAGCTCACCTTGCATGGCTTGCCGCAATTGCTGATCAAGGGCTCCCAGGGGCTCATCGAGCAACAGCACCTGTGGCCGGTTGACTAGCGCCCGCGCCAACGCCACTCGCTGCTGCTCCCCTCCTGAGAGTTCATGCGGGAAGCGGTTCCCTTTTGTCTCGAGCCGCACCATGTGCAGGGCCTCCGTCACACGCCGAATCACTTCCGCGCGTGCAATCCGCCGGCGTTCCAGTCCAAAAGCGACGTTCTTCCACACGGACAAATGCGGAAACAGCGCATAGTGTTGAAAGACCATATTGACAGGGCGCTGATGAGGAGGGAGGTCGTCCAGAGGCTGCTCCTGGATCAAGACCCGACCGGCATTGGGTCGATCAAATCCGGCAATAATCCGCAACAACGTAGTTTTCCCAGACCCACTCGGTCCAAGAATGGAAAAGAACTCTCCCTGCTTCACCTCTAGCGAGACAGCATCCAAGACACAATGTGGCCCATGCCATTTCACGACTCGGTCAAGGCGAACACTCCCCACGAGCTCAGACTCCATCCTTCACAAGAGTTGCGGTAAAAGTTCGGGCGCGGTCGATTCTAGAGCGGATTCTAGAAGGGTCAGAAAAATGATGTCAATTCATCGTCCGGCGAGAGAGTCCCCTTCATTCAGCACCGTCAGATCCTCCCACAGACCAGTTTCTTCAAATCAGACGACTCACACGGTATAATAAGACTTGAAAACAGCGTTGTTACACAGGAGGACCAGATGAAACAGTCTATGTTGATGACAGGGTTAATTGTAAGTCTCAGTCTCATTTTTCCCGCATTCGGCTGGGCATACGAAGAAATCCCGGTGACTGATGGCGGAACATTAACCGGAACCGTAACGTTGGTAGGGAAAGTGCCAAAACCCAAGGGATATAACCTCGTCACTTTTCCCGACCCATATTACTGTGGGCGTATCTCGGATGGAAATGGGTGGCGGTTGTTACAGCCATTCAAGGTGGGATCGCATAGTGAATTTCAAAACGTGGTCGTGTTTATTAAAAATATCAGACAAGGAAAAAAGTTCGACTACACTCCCCCCCGCATTGAAGCCCTTGACTGTCAATTTGTCCCTTACATTACCATTGTCCGTAATAACAATGAGGTCCAAGTGGTCAACATGGACCCCGTCATGCACGATATCCAAGCCTACGAAACGTCAGAACTCGGGGCTCGGGTGTTGTTCAACGTGCCGCTTCCGATGAGTCCCCATCTTCGGAAAACTGATTTGATGGCGGGAAAACATGTCAAAAATCGGGCGGGGAAAGTCATGATCCAGCATGTTCGCATGCGCAAAGGGCGAAATGTGTTCGTCATGCAATGCGGGTTTCACGCCTACATGGAAAGTTGGGGGTTGGCCGTGGATAACCCCTATTTTGCCAAAACCGACCGTGCTGGCCACTTCACGATCACTGATATTCCCCCAGGCACCTATAAGGTAGTGGCATGGCATCCCTTACTCCAGCAAGAATATACGGTGACCATCCAACCCCACGCGACCACCACACTCAACATCACGTTCCAAGCCCCTAAAGGCCGGCTCTATGCTAATGAGGCACAGACCAATACCCGATTTGGAATGGAACTGTTAGGAAAATCGAAAATTATCCCCACAGTCAAACGCCAAACCTACTGACAGATTTGGAAGACCAGATGCCTCTACCAAAGGACTGACTGGCTCCTTCCTCACACCCAGGGGGGAAGCAGTCAGTCCTTTAGGCCTCTCCTCTCTATCGAGTTCTACGTTTGGACGATCGGGGGCGAAGAGTTTGTCCAATAGGGTTAGTAGATCCAGCAATCGGTGGCATGTGTGGTTTCATACCAATCACAAAATGCCGCCCCACACAATGCACGCACCTGCTCACGGGTCAAGCCTGCATTGTGGGCCTCTATCACAGCCTGAATTAGTTTGTTAATTGCTTTGTCTTTAATGTCCCAATCATGATAGGGTAATTGGACATTCCCGTTCAGCATAATCCTTCCCTCCCCTTCTGGAGCGACCCAGGTATTCCCTCTTCTTCAGGCAAGGAGAACGAATCGGGAACTAAATATACTTTCTCTCGTTTGGAAAAACTGTGATGTATGTCACAAAGGAAGCGCACCCAGCCCTTTATCGGGAGCGTAGTGTATCAGGCAGGATTTTATATCTGCAAGAACAAAATTACATTCATTTTCATATTCATACTCCTGTTAGCCTGTTGGGGGACTTCTTTATCGAAAAGGTAAGTTCAACTCCCGGTCAGGTCGAAATCCGTATGGACGTAGCTCCCCTCCAGTTCCTCCTTTATGTCATGGGGAAGTAGATTCCTGTCCATAAGCATCCTAGGCTCTTTTCCGTCAGACCCCGCGATACCGGAACCCCTGGCGTAAGCCGGGGATGGGTGACTCAAGCAGCGTCGTTTGCATTGGTGTGAGCGCTGATCCGGAAGAGACCTCGGCGTTTAGCCGCGACGTTCGGGGTTCAGCGCGCGGAGCTGTTCGGCTTGCGCCACTTGCAGCAATCGCTCGTCCGCCGCGACGAATGTGATCTCTTCTCCGAGCCCGGCTTGGAGGCTGAGGGCAGAGGCTAGATGAATTGCATCGAATCCTCGGAGTGCATGACGCTGGATCAAGTCACGGGCGAGCACAAGGACCTTATCGTGCAGTTCTACCTTGATCCATCCAGACCAATCGCGTTCAACCTGCCGGCAAACCGCC
>RFGT01000053.1 GCA_003696975.1 Nitrospirota bacterium
ACCTACAAGCGAGCCAACCTCTTGTTCAAAAATCCCGAGCGACTGCGTGCCCTCCTGCTCAACCAATGGCGACCCGTGCAATTTATTTTTGCCGGTAAAGCCCATCCGGCGGATGAGCCGGGGCAACGCTTGATCCAAGAAGTCTACCGTTTTGCCAAAGACCATGAGTTTGGCGGTCACATTGCCTTTATCGAAGACTATGATATGCATGTCGCCAAGTTTCTGGTGCAAGGGGTTGACGTATGGTTGAATAATCCTCGCCCACCTCTCGAGGCGAGTGGGACCAGTGGACAAAAGGCGGCCTTGAATGGAGTGCCGAATCTCAGCGTGCTGGACGGGTGGTGGAAAGAAGGATATGATGGAGCCAATGGATGGGCTATTCCCCTTCCCCCGGAGGGGTTAACCGACCAAGAACAGGATGAACACGATGCTGAGGCCCTCTATCGCCTCATTGAGCAAGAGGTGGTCCCCCTATACTACACACGCGATCAGGATGGTATTCCCCATGGCTGGATCAAGATCGTCAAGAATGCCATCCGAACAAATGCCCCGCGTTTCAGCGCCAGGCGAATGCTCAAAGAATACGTGCAGCGGTTTTACACCTCCGGCAGCCGGCACGAGCAGGTGGCCGCGGAAGCCCTGAATCACGTCAGCTCCTAACCTCTTTCTGTTTCACGTCATGCTCCAGCGTTAAACGAGTGCTTTTTCTTGACCATGGTGATATATGGTCAGCTCCAACCGTTTCCTGAGCGTTGGCCCCATTACGCCACGAACCGCTTGGCCCTGAACGTCGACAAGGGTTAGCATTCCAGAGGACATGCTTCTTCTCCGAGGAGGAGACAGCCCCAAGCCAGGGGACGAAGCAGAGCGACAAGAAGAAGCTGATTGTTGAGGCGATGGAATTACCGGGAAGGGGAAACGAAAGCTATGCGAAAAGTGGTAGGACTGGTTGTATTGTTAGGCGGGGTTTTTTGGTGTGGATATTACCTCGGCCAACAACCTCCGGAACAGGTTAAGCGCACACTTCAAACGCTGTCAGGGGAGGTCGTTGAACGGACCTTGGGTATTGAGACCAACGATTTGCTCCGGCAGAAGGCCATGCTCCAGGCGAAAGCCCGCCTCCTTCAAAGCAAAATTCGCGTCCTCCAAGGCCAGTATCAGCAAGCGGCTGAGGAACTATCCCAGAGCATGCTGCATTTGAAAGAGACGATGGCCTTACAGAGAGAAAAGTCTGCAGCACTCCTCCGGCGCTTAATGGCCAAACTCGACGCGCTTCAGCGCACCCTGCTTGCCGGCGACCCAACCGCTCAAGAACAGATCGAAGACGCGCAACACGATCTCGATACGTTAATCGAGCAGCCGTAGACCAACAGGCGAGGTGGATTCTTACGCATTCGCCGGCTGCTTCTTCCACGCCGCGAGAATGCGCTCGACTCGCATGCGAACGACAAGATCAGGGTCTTTCATAAGCGGTTTGATGGCATCCCGGCCGCGAGGATCGCCGATTTTCTCCAATGCCGCCGCGGTAAGAAGTCGTGTAAACCAATCTTTGTCCTGCAGCATCGCAATCAACGGATCAACCGCCGCTGGATCACCAATTTCGCCCAAGGCAATGATCGCTTGTTTTCGAACAAATTCATCTTTGTCGCTCAACGCCCCGATGAGGCGTTCCACGGCTGGTTTACCAAGCTCGACAAGCGCCTGGGTGGCATCGTCCTTGAACTCGTCATTCCGGAGCATTGAGATCAAGGGATCCAACACGCGCTCGTCGTTGATCTTCCCTAAGGCCCGGATGGCATATTTTCGGGCATCCCAGTCGCGCAGGTAGCGAATGAGCAGCTCGACGGCCGGCGAGCCGATCTCACCCAAGGCGTCAACCGCTGCTTCGCGCACCTGCCAATCCCCATCGCGCAGGGCACGGACCAATGGTTCCACACAGCGTTCATCTCCCATCTCACCCAAGGTGATGCAGGCCTCTCGGCGAACCACCCAGTCCGGATCCTGGAGAAGTTCGATCTGAATGTCGATCTCATCCTTAACCTTTTCCTCTTCGAATGCCTCTTCTCCCTCAAGGACTTCCTCAGATTCTTCCGCAGCCGTAGCCTCTGGTGCGGCCTGCTCGTCCGCCAGTTCATCCGCCACTTCATCGACAAACTCGTCAGTCACTTCGGACGTGAGCTCCGCTGCTTCCTGAGCGGAAGACTCCTCTCCACCCGCCTCTGTCTGTTCCTCACGGTTGGTTTCGTCATTCATGGTCTCTCTCCCGGTTCGACTCTCGCGTGAACCATACGTGTTCTTGATTATTGTGATTAACACCAGCTCTTTTAGGTGGATTTTCCTGCGGGATGGGCTTTCGCTCGCCTCGTGGTCTGTATGCGAAGTTTACGCTGAACGCGCTTGAGTCGCTTCCGCAGCGCACGCAGCCCTCGATCCTGCGCAGGATTCTCACTGTGAGCTTGGCGTTCTTTCACTTTCTGCCGCAAAAACGTTTTTTCCTCTTCTAATGACCGTTGTCCCATAATCAACCCTCTCAGTCCTTCCTCCTCCGGCAAAAGGAGAGAAACTCCATCTCCTTGGAGGTTTGTACCAGAGTCTAGTCAAGGGTCACAAACCGTGTCAACGTGCTATTTCTGGAAGGCGTCTTCAGGGAAACCATGTTCCTTTTTCTTCCTTGCTGCGAAATTCCAGGAGGGGTCCAGCTATGGCCGCCAGGTTGGACAAAAGGTCCGTTCGTAGGCAATGATCTTCCACGCCTCTTCTTCTGTGATGGTCACAGGAATCATGGGAACCATTCCTGTACCGGGACTTCCGTTTTGGAGGATCCAGAAGAGTTCTCCATCCGTCCGATGCCGGTGAAACAGACAATTGGTAAAATCCCGGGGACTCGGGATCAATCGCCGGCCCAGGGGGCCATCTCCCTTCCCTTGCTCCCCATGACAACTGACGCACGTTCCCTTCCCTTCATAGAGACGCTTGCCTTCTTCGAGAATTTCAGGAGGCGCATGTTTCGTGGATCCAAAGGGTGGGTGCAACTGCCGAGCCCAAGCCCGGTCCTGAACCGGAACCCGCGGTCGCAGAGGCTCGGCCTCCTGAGCCCAGAGCGCAGCACTCAGGCTCAACCATCCGATCATGGCAAGGCCAATTACGCAAATAATACGCATTTCATCTTGTCTGGGAGACGGCCTTGTGAATAGAATTTCACAGAGTAGGGTGAAGTGTTTTCTCAAGGGATCGGGTTCCAAGGACTAGGTATTGGGCATGTTGACCGATCTCCTCACAAAGATGTCTCTTTGCAAAACTGGCGCTCATATGCCAAGATGGCCCATCCCTGCTCTTCCGTGAGATGGCCTTTCGGTTTGACCATGGGCATCATCCCTGTACCTGGACTCCCATTTTTGAGAATCCAAAAGAGCTCTCCATCTGTTCGGACCTGGTGAAACCGGCAATTGGTGAAATCCCGAGGGCCAATCCGTAATGGTTTGCCTGCCGGACCGTCTCCTTTGCCTGACTTGCCATGGCAGGCTGCACACAAACCGACAGTCTCATATAACCGCTTGCCTTGCGCGATGACCTCTGGCGGAGCGGTACGCGTACTGCCATAGGAGGGATGCCAGTTGTGAACCTTCGCTTGCTCACGCGGAGGCACACGTGGTTTCAACGGATCCATTTCTCCGGCTTTCGCTAGCGCTCCTGAGCACACCAGGAGGAGCCCAATCACAAGAATCCCGACACCCCGATTCACACTCCAGCCTTGCATCGGAGAACATGGTGACATGACTGCGGATGATAGTCTTTTCCAGAACCTTTGTGTCATAGGCGAGACAGGTTTACTTTACCCCGTGGTCTGTCACGGATGCAAAAAACCCCCGGCTTGGAACCAAGCCGGGGGTTTGGGATGAGGGAACAACCGCTTGAACAAGCGATGTTCAGAGACCTATTTTTTCCAATCCTTACAGAAGGTCCGCTCGTAAGCCAACACCTTCCAGGCTTGCTCTTCCGTCAAGGGGCCTTTGGGTTTCACCATCGCGACCATCGGGGTATTGGGACTCCCATTCTTGATCACCCAGAACAATTCTCCATCCTTGCGCCGTTTATGAAACTTGCAATTGGTGAAATTTCTCGGCCCAATAGGAAGCGCTTTTCCCGCGGGACCTTGCCCGTCCCCCTTTTTCCCATGACAATTCACGCATGTTCCTTCCCCTTCAAAAATTCTCTTTCCCTCGGCGATCACATCAGCCGGAGCCTTTTTCGTCGAGCCATACGGTGGTTTGAGCCTTTTGGCGGCTCCACGTTCAGATTTTGGCACACGCGGTTTTAAGGGATCTTTCTCCGGGGCAGCCACTGCCAGACTGCCGGCAAAGGCACATGCTGTAAGAAGACTCAACAAAGCAAGATACCGCTTCATGTATTCCTCCTTTTTTTAAATGAAAACCAAGAAACCGAAAAACCTGTTAGCGGAAGCGTTTCTCCCGCTGCGTTCAGTCATATCGTGCGTATCATACTCCTCGCTTCTTTGTCATTGCAAAAACTCAACCGGCACGGACTATAACAACGCGATTTTTTGTTTGTCAAGAAACTGATCATACCCACTGACCTTGAAAACATGAACGATTTCAATAGGTTCTTATCATAAGCTCGTAAATTTCCCTCTCCTTCCCCATGTCCTGTCGGACTCTTTAACGATTATTTCGGCGTATACTTTCCTTACCATTGGATCTCATTTCTGCTCGTTATTGGACTTCACAGGCGGTTTTAGAGACCTTTCACATTCAGCCATGTCGAAACTTCGACACCAGAAACGGGATCCAGGCTAATCGGGTCCACGCTCACACAACACCGCACCGAGAAGATACATGCGAATTATCCAATACCGGTGAGAGGTTAGCCGTCTTGATTCCCATTCCTGTTCGCATAACTGTTCATCTGGCATCCATTCTGCATTCTCGGCTTCGCATCAGAAGCATAAGACAAGGACCTCAACAAACCCTCAAAGAAAGGAGTACAGCGATGCACAGTTTCCTCAGACACCTCACACTGGGAGCCATCTTAGGCTTTGCGGCTATGATCGGCATGACAGGCCAAGCTCAGGCACTACTCATAGGGAACCCCATTGAAACCACTCTCCTCTATCCAACCACAAGCACGGTGGTCTTGGGGCCCGATGTGAAAACCGTGGTTGATCCCGGAATCGAGTACACGAATTTCTTAAGTGGCCAAACAAATGTCCAGATCGATTTCAAGGACACTATGATTAAGTTGACGGCTCTTGACAATATCACCTTCGCCACTGGTGGGTTTAACGGACTCCGATTCAAAGATAGCACCAATTCCATCCCTGATTGGGCGGTTTCCGTCAATGGACCCAATACCACTGTGTCAGGGTTCGGTCTCAGTTACAATGCCAACGAAATTTTCCTGAATGTCTCAGGACTAAGTGTAAACAATGGCGATATGATCGCCTTGGATGTGCGGCCTGTGCCTGAACCAAGCACCATGCTCCTCCTTGGTACCGGCTTGGCCGGCGTGGTGGCCTGGCGGATGCGAAAAGTACAGGAGACCTCTCTCGCCTAATCTCTCTATCCTCCCATGGCGTCCTCCTCAGGCCTCTTTCAGGACTCTCTGAAAGAGGCCTGTTTTTTTGAGACCGCAGACTCAGCTCAACGAGCAAAGGTCCAGAGAGGGTAAATACCCCCGGGAGTGTACAG
>RFGT01000054.1 GCA_003696975.1 Nitrospirota bacterium
CAGGCAAGATCGATTGTACGGGACCGTGCCCAGCTATGCCAGCGGGAGAGCATTCAGCTCAATGAGCTGACACAACTATTCTCAACACAGACTTCGCCCTTCTTCTGTGGGATGAGACATCCTGTACCATATGTCGCACAACAGCTATTGTGCGCCGCTCAATATGTATTTCCCCAGGAAAGCGATTGGATGCCATCTTGTGTCGAGCAGCTACATCGAGATGGTCATGCATATCTTTCCCTGCGATTTAGCCAGAATGTTGGCCTCGATGTAGTGTCGCAAGCAAATCAAGAAGATGACGATGAAATTGATGTCTTAGGGATTCAACAGATCACTTTTCGGGGAAATACGTCTGCCCTCCTAATTGATACGAGGGGTACAAGTTGGATATGGGAGGAGACCAATACATTCGCCGAATATACGGATGCCATTGCGGTCACACGAATTGAGGGAACGACAGGTAAACTTATCGGTAGACGGCAACCTGAGATTCTCCTTGATGAGCAGGCTGTAGATTATGAGTTAGTTACCTGGAGTCCCAGTCAAGCGACAACAATTAGGACCGTAAACCAAGACAGCATCTTTGCGTTTAGCGGTGATGGAAATCGGCTGGCTATCGGCTCTGTAGAATGGACTGTTGCTTTGTGGGATTTTAAACAACAGCAGTTCATAGAGATTCAAGGTGATGTGAATATCCCATCTTATCAAAAGGGGCCTGCCGCGATTGCAGTCGACTCAAAGGGAGAGACGGTCTTTTTTTCCATGCAGGATTCTGCCAAGATAGATAAGTGGGTGGTAGGCCAGAGCCTGGAAGGTTTCAATAATGACAACGATCGCGAGATTACCGTCATGTTATGTAGCCAGGATGGTAGTTTGCTAGTCTCAGGAACCGACGACGGGAAAGTCACCATTTGGGAGACGAAAACCAACGCTCGTATGAAAGTGCTTAAAGGGCATCAAAAGAAGATAACGGGAATTGCTATCAGTCGGGACAAGACTTTGATTGTTACAGCAAGCTTCGATGGGACTATCCGAGTTTGGGATTGGCAGGGGATCTATCCTCACATTGTCGATGTCCAAAGCATCTTAGAGGGAGAAGATTCCTCGAAGGAGGATGGCTCCCTCAGCTCGCCTACAAGCTGTCAAATCGCTCACGTGTCAATTGCCACACAAATCTCAGCGATCGACGTTTCGCCGAATGGTTCGCGCATCGCAGCAGGAGATAAAGAAGGCAATGTATTCGTCTGGGATCTCATTTTGCCCAATCCATGAATTGTTGATATCTCCGAACTGATTGCATGATTGATTTAGGATGGAGACCCGTAATGCACCGTCAAATTCACGCCCAATGTACGCTCGAGCTTGACATCCGCGCCGTATCCCCGTTGTTGCTTCAGGGGCAGCAGGAAGAACAAGGCCCAGCGTCATTTTACCGAGCCATCGATCCTCAAGATAAGAGAAAGAAATACTGCATTCCCGCCACTTCCCTGAAGGGCGTTTGGCGCAGCGCGGCTGAACGAATCTTGCGAACGATGGATGACAGTCTTGTCTGCGACCCGTTCAATCAAGATACGGACGCGACTCAGTCTTGCTCCAAACGTTTCGAAAATTCAAGCCCGGAGAACGTAAGGCATGGCCTATGTCCCGCATGTCGTCTATTTGGTTCGACTGCCCAAGTAGGCGTTCTTCAGTTACAAGACAGTTGGATCAGTCCAAAGGCGAAGGTTGAGAATCGCACAGGCATTGCCATCGATCGTTTTACAGGTGGCGTGAAACAACACGCTCTTTATACAATCGCTCCGCTTGCACCGGGAACCTCTTTCCGGGTAAGGGCTGACATTGTGAATGTAGACTTGTGGCATCTGGGCCTCCTGGCTTTGGTGCACCGAGAGATGAACGAGGGGCGAGTCCGGGTGGGTAGTGGAACACACAACGGCCTGGGCCATGTTGCAGTCACATGGAAGTTGGTTCGTTTTCGTTTTCCGGCCGGTGTAAGGAACACGGATTCCTTACCTGCATGGCTGCTAGAAAATGCTCGTACTGCAGAGACAGAAGGTTGGCGCAGCAATCCGTGGGTCTCGTATGAGGTCATGGAGGACAGGCTAGACAAACTGAAACGAGCTTGTGTAGAAGAATTGGTCGGAAAACTGGGGAAAGGCAGACAAGGTTTTGCACCCATCACGCAGGAAGGACTCGACTGACATGCCATATCCAAACCCCTACGATTTTGTCCCACTGGAAAATGCGGAACCTCTACGCGTTCAGTGGTCACCAGACACGCACAGCGTTTCTCACTATCGGAAGGACCGATATAGTGGCAGGATTGATTGTATCCTTCATCCCGAGACACCTATCTTTGTGCACGGTCAGGGCCAACAAAACCTACGCAAGCGGGGATTCCACCGGATCAATGGGCGTCCAGGGATTCCTGCTAGCTCGCTGAAAGGAGCAATCCGATCCATCTATGAAATTGTCACAGATGGCTGCCTAAGTTCCCTATCGGATTCATACCGAGGCCCCAAGCGTCCCATTAAACCAACTGAGCACATTCCTCCGGCCTACTGGCCATGTCATGATTTAAATGTAGTATGTCCCGGGTGTTTACTCTTCGGAATGGTGGAACAAGACTTGCCCGCTGGACAGCAGGCACGCGGCCTTGCAGGACGACTTACCTTTAGTGATGCAACCCCAGTGCGCATCAATTACGAGTGGCGCAACATGCCCGCCCCTGGCGGCGGTCCTCAGCCTAGGCACGAATCTTTCTACTTCGATAATGCTAGCGATCAAATCCTTGGGCGAAAGCTATACTTTCATCATCGAGATTACCAAGAAACCATCCGCCTGTATGGCGATGGCGGAAGACCCGGACTCATGCAGGTGGAACTGCATAAGGGAGACTTCGCATTCACGATCGACTTTGTCAATCTGACAGAAAAGGAACTGAACTTCCTCTGCTACAGCCTCTTGCTCGAAGATGACATTCGCCACCATCTCGGCTACGGGAAATCCTACGGGCTAGGAAGTGCACGTATCCGCATACAGTCGATCAGCTTGGTGTGCGGTCCTGGGGAGGATGCCTCTGCATACTTTCGACAACTTACGCCAGCTCCTCCATCCACCGTTGATGCACAGGACTTTGCCGCCAAGGGCAGGGCGCAGTGGCTTGCACGGACTGGCACTTCGGTCGTCTACAATAAATTCAAACAGATATTGGCTTGGCCCGGTAGAGATCTCTACCAATATCCTACGTACCAATGGTTCCGGAGGACGCCCGGAACGGGTACTGTAACGCTAGCGGAGTACCAGGCAGGCGTCCGTCGGCCATCTTCTTCGGCGCAAAAGACAACAGGCGCTTCGCCGACCGGAAAACGCCAACAGGGACGTGTAACCATGTTCAACGATCAGCGCGGCTTTGGCTTCATCCAGACAGATGGAGGGGAGTCGATCTTCGTGCACTTCTCAAAAATCCGACGTGGTGGGCCACGACGGCTACAGGTGGGCCAACGAGTCGAGTTCGAAGTGCATTTGACTTCCAGAGGCCCGCAGGCCTGGGATGTCGTTGTACTCCAAGGAGGCGAATCAAATGGCTGAGCCCACCCATCTCGTCATCTTCGACGCAGATCGCATCAAGGACTTCGTCTTCGCCACGGGCCGGCTGAAGGAAATCCGCGGGGGAAGCCAACTGGTGCGAGATGGCAGCGACGCAGAGCAACTAAAGGAAAACCTTGGTCTGACCGACGAGGAGATCGTCTTTGCCGAGGGCGGGGCTGGTGTGCTCCAGTTCACCGAGCGCGAACGAGCAGAGGAGAAGGCCCGCGCCTTGGAGCGCTTCTACCGAACAGTGACCCACGGCGCCACCTTGACCGCGGTAGTCCAGTCGGCAGCAAGTTTCCGAGAGGCCAAACAGGCCGGCGATCGCCGCCTGCGCATGGCCAAGGAGGACCGCCGCAGACGTTGGCAGACCGCCCATTCACCCTTCAGCCGCGCCTGTGAATCCTGCGGAGCGCGGCCCGCAGTGATGAACTACGAACCAAGTGGAGTGCCGTTATGCGAGTGGTGTTACGCCAAACGAACGCGCTCGGACGATGC
>RFGT01000055.1 GCA_003696975.1 Nitrospirota bacterium
ATGTCCGGCGAGCAGCGTGAGCACATTCTGGAATCCTTATTCCAGACATACCTCACCACGGTAGACGCCTATAAGAGTTTACTGAATCAGCCTTATTATGAAGTTGGTTCCACCACACTGATTCAGCCGACCCACCCCGACTCCACCATCAAGCTCTATGATATTCGCGTACGCGAAGCCTTACGATTCCTTGTGCGGGATCCCTGGTTTATGACGCACACGCCCAAGGCCGTGCGAAGCTTACTCAACGGAAAAATTTGGAATGTGGCGTTTGTCAAGATCGACGAGCGGGATTGGGCAACTCGAACCAGGGTTGTACCGAGAAAACAGGCTCTGCATGTCAATGGCCGAATCATCCAACCGGCAAAGATTTTGGTGAATTACCATCGATCCGCCTCGCCGGAAGACCCGTTTTATCCGGAGACTCGGGGACTTCCCATGGGTGCCTTACCGCGGGATCAGTTGGCTCGGGTGATTGCCCTGGAAATTGAACACAACATCACAGAAAAGTCCATGAGAGGGCATGTTGCCCAAGATCAACTGACCGCTCCCCAATAATAGGGAGGTTAGGCTAAAACAAGACCCGGTGAACCAACCTATCTCCCTCCTAGCCATTTCAATGTCCCAGTCATCTTGGAGGATGTGAGGGACTTTAGATCTGATGGCGCGAGGGCTATGAGTGATGCATTCGCTCAGAAGGAGCTATCACTAGATTAGGATACGGCAGCACAAGTGGTAGACCTGACGGATGAACCGGTCCAAACGTCCGCAGGGAGAGCGAGTTGGCTGCTGAAAACCTTGTCGTTGCCTCGCTTATCGAAGAAGGATTCTTCCCTGAGGATCGAATCGAACGAGTGGGGGACATGAAGCTTGGATTTGATATCCGGGCCCACCGGATTGTGGATAGTTCGACTGGCGAGATCCACATCAAGCGCATTGAGGTGAAAGGCCGCATCCGAGGCCAGCCGGTTCGGCTGACGACCAACGAATGGTACAAAGCCCAGCAACTCGCTGACACATACTGGATCTATGTCGGTTGGGAACTCCTTGGGGAGAACCCAGAAATTGTGAAAATACAAAATCCTGCTTGCACGCTCGACCACGCAAAGCGGGAAATTGTCGCAGCGAGGTTTTTTGAGATTCCGGCTGAGGCGGTCGGAGTGGCAAGCCGACAAGCGGGGGCAAACCTATGAACAAGAACATCCAAACGGTCTTACGAGAGTTGAAGGCCGGTCTCAGGCAGCTCTATGGAGAGCGGCTGAAGGGTGTGTACCTCTTTGGGTCCTACGCACGTGGGGAGGCCGACGAAGAATCGGACATCGATGCGCTGATCGTGCTCGACTGCATCGAGAACTACTCGAAGGAGATCGACCGGACGAGCGAGCTTATAGCCAGATTGTCCCTGGAATGTGACCGGAGCATCAGCCGGGTCTTCGTGTCTGAACAGCGTTGGCGCGAAGATCAGACGATGTTCTTCCTGAACGTGCGCGAGGAGGCCGTGCCGGCATGAAGGAGGAAACGCGAAAACTGCTCGAGAAGGCGGAACGCGCGCTCCACGCAGCCGGGACCCTCCTGGCTGCCGGGGACGCAGAGTTCGCGGCGGGTCGCGCCTACTACGCGATGTTCCACACCGCGCAGGCCCTGCTCCGCGAGCGGGATCTGCGATTCCGAAAACACGGGAGCGTTCATGCGGCCTTTGGCTAGCATTTCTCCAAAAGCGGTCTCCTGGATCCCAAGTACCACCGGTGGTTGCTCGACGCCTTTGATGAACGGCTCCGTGGAGACTACGACGTGGACGTGGCATTCGAGCCAGAGTCGGTTTCCAAATGGATTGACCAAGCAAGGGAATTCCTGGAAACGGCCAAAACGTATCTGGAGGTGCAGGCTCAATGAACGACGACCGCCGGCTGATCGAGGACCGCCTCCCCAATCCAGGCGTTTAGCACCGAGGCGTCGCGGGAGAATTCTGTCCGGGAAGGACACATCTCAGCATCCTGTGGCTCATCGAGAACCAGCCGCGAAGCCTCAACCGCTTCCTCGATGAGACCAGGCCCGACCGGGAGCGCCTGCGCTTGGTGGCGCAGGCCCTGGCAGGAACAACGTTGGAGCGTGGGAGCGTGAGAGAGTTGGAGAGCGAAAAAATCGGCGGATGGACAACACAGGAAGAGCAGAGAGCGTTACAGACTGTGCCAACATTGCGGAGGCATGGGGAAAGAGGAGATACCCGGCATCGTTCGCCAACAAGCTCAATGACGCGGAAACGGAAGCAGGTGAAACATTGGTTTGGATCGAGTTCGCGGTAGAATGCGGATATCTCGATAACGGAAGCCACGCTGCGTTGAGGGAAAGAGATACGACCACATATGTGCACAGCTTGCAACAATGATCAACCAAGGCGAAAAGTGGTGCAAAGAGTGAAGGTCCGTGCGCTTTCACGCTACCACGCTTTCACGCTCTCACGTAGAAGGCGGGCGCTGATCGATCAGCGGCTGGAGGATTTGCCGCTTTTTAGAATGGAGGGCACACGATGAGTAAGAAAGACTGGAAAGAGCGTATCTCGATCGATCCCAATGTCTGTCATGGTAGACCTTGTATCAAAGGGACACGGATCTGGGTATCGCTGATTGTGGACAATCTGGCCGAAGGCGTGTCCGAGGAGGAACTGCTTGAGGCCTATCCGCAGTTGACGATCGAGGACATTCGGGCAGCCCTTGCGTATGCAGCGGAGATGACACGGGAGCGGATTATTCCCATCCCCACTACGGTGGGAGAGGCATGAAGCTAAAATTAGATGAAAATTTCGATGTTCGGCTTGTGCCTCTCCTCAGGGGGGAAGGCTTCGAGGTGGACACGGTCCAAGCCGAGGGACTATCCGGTGCCCAGGATGAGAGGATCTATCACGTGTGTCGGGACACGGGGCACGTGTTGATTACGCTGGATCTTGACTTCTCGAACCCGATACGGTTCCCGGTTGAACCTATGGAAGGAATCGTTATCATACGTGTTCGTCGCCCCCTGTTGAGTACGATTCGAGCAACCTTGCTTAACGCTTTGCCAGAACTAAGGTCACGTTCTCTCAAGGGAGCACTTTGGATTGTCGAACCCGGAAGGATCCGTGTCCATGAGACTGAAGAGCCAACAGGGCCAGAGGAATCTGAATGAGCACAGTACACTTCGCTCATGGACTAAGCTGGTCAAGCTCCATCCCGATGTCGAGAGGGGCGCCTTGACAGAGGCGGTCTTTGCCATTGACCTGGGTGTGTTCGCTGCAGGTGATTCCAAGGTCCCCATCGTGAACCGCGACCCGGAGGCCTTCTTTCGGGCAACGTACCTGATAGCTGACTTTCGAAAGTCCCTTAATCAAGGAGAAGCTCAGAGCAGCTCGTGGCCACGACGGCCAGCGAGCAGGCCGCGCTCAAGAAGCTCGTGGCGGGCGCTGATCGATCAGCGGCTAGCGATGGACGAAGGCACATGGTTCGATGCAAGAAAAGGATAACCGATGAGTGGGAAGCGCCAGAAGAGAGAAGCGGGAAAAGGGGAGCAGCTCGCCGCGTGGTTCCCGAGCGAAGGTATCGCAAGCCGCCGGTGATTGAGGCGCTCTGCGAGATCTACTTCGCAGGGTCTTCATGGGATGAAACCATTCCCGGTGCTTTTTATCAGCAGATCAAGGACGACTACCCCAAGAAGCAGCAGTGAAAGATCCAGGAAGCGCAGATCACCATGGGGCCGGAGCAGGCGATCGCTGGAGTTCGACAACTCCCGCCATGGATGCAATTCGTTTCAGATGAGAAGCATCGGATGATCCAGATCGCCCGGGATCTTCTTGTCGTGAATAAGCTTGCTCCCTATCCCACTTTGAGGAGTGGGAGCCCGAGATCTATAAATGCTTGGGAATCTATCAGGCACTAGCCCAGCCAAAGAGAGTGGGCCGTCTCGGGGTCCGCTACATTAAGGGTTGTCATCCGACAGAAGTGGTTCAGATGGAGGAATACTTCACGATCTATCCGAACTTTCCTGAAGGTCTTGGTGACCTGCATGGTTCGTTCCTGGTCCGTGTGGAGGTTCCTCAGGTAGAACAGGGCCATACGGTCCTCATCACGTTCGGCACAGCGCCACCACCCGAATCAGGCCAGACGGCCTAGGCCTTCATGCTGGACCTCTACGACATCCTTCAGGTGAACGAGGCCTGGAATGAGGAGCAGCTTAAGCAAGAGGTGAAACGCGCTCACGACAACATCGTGGTCGCTTTCGAGGACAGTATTACGGATCGGCTGCGTACACTGTTTGAACCGGAGGATCGACCATAACGGTACCGATAGCGTTCCAGGATCCTTCCACGTCTGAGGCCTATGTCTCGGAGGAATCCGCCAGAACTTGGAACGCCCGTTCGGGATCTGCTCCGAATTGGGTGGGAGGAGGGCATTCCCACGTCGTTGACGGTATGGGAATGGAGCACCCGATCCGCTGGCTTGGCTGAGCGGTTCCGGAGCCTTGCCGAGCGCTGGCGGACGGATACCCGATTCGTGTCTTCGATACACGAGATGGTCCTTCATCCAGCCTACCAACAAATCAACGGTATGGGCCAAGAGGCTCTGCCGTTCATTCTCCAGGAGTTGGAGCGCCGGCCAGATCATTGGTTCTGGGCTTTGCAGGCGATTACCGGTGAAGATCCGGTGCCTCCGGAGGATAGGGGAAACATCACGTCAATGGCCCGTCACTGGCTCCGATGGGCTGAAGAACGGGGTATTTCCAATGCCTTCTGAGTTAGAAGAAGTCTTCCCCCGGCTGTGTGAAACGCGCTACGAGATTACGAGTCCTCAGGACACGTCGTATAACTGCATCGCATGGGCCGCTGGAGATGTTGGACGATGGTGGTGGCCTGCGCCACAAGCGTACTGGCCTCAGGGCGTTTCCGGCCATAGCCAATTTGGCCGACAAGTCGGATGATGGCAAGGTCGTAGTCCATGTGAAGAGAACCTCACAAGAGGGTTACGATCCTTTGTGGCTTCGCAATGCGGTCGATGAGCGCTTGAGGAAGAGCGGATCTTGAACGTATCTCTG
>RFGT01000056.1 GCA_003696975.1 Nitrospirota bacterium
AGGAACCCTCCAAGGCGGTGATGGCTCTCCCCACAACAATTAAGGTAAAGGGGCAATCGGCTCGTGGTACTTGCAGACCCCTGACCTTAACAGACTGCCCATGTGCGGCAACTCCATTCATACACTTGGACAACCAACCACAAGATAAGCGGGACGAGGACAGCCACCAAAAAGGCGAGAAGCAAGACGCGGACGGGAATCGGGATTCGGGAAAACACACGCACACCACCCGTGAAAGCAGAGCTGCCCTACAACAAACCCCGTTGCTGAAGATAGTCCCGATCAATGACAGGGGGTGCCTTGGGAGAACCGTACCCACTGCCTTGGAGGAGGCGTTCGACGTATTTCCCAATGAGGTCCGTCTCCAAATTCACCTGTTCTCCCGGTCCCTTCAATCCCAAAGTAGTCACCTGAGCTGTGTGAGGAATGATGGCCACATCAAATGCTTTCTCCGTGACGGCGTTGATCGTGAGGCTCACCCCATCCACGGTAATGGAGCCTTTGGGTAGGCAGTAGCGCAAGAGCTCAGACGGCGCCTCGATGGTCATGAGAATGGTGTTCTCTTCCTGCCGTCGAGTTCGAATCACCCCCACGCCATCCACATGTCCCGTGACCAAATGCCCTCCAATGCGCTCATGAAGCTTCAAGGCACGTTCCAAATTGACCGGATCCCCCACCTGCAGCAGCCCCAATGTGGTCTTTTTGAGTGTCTCAGTTGACAGATCGATGGAAAACCCTTCCTCGTCGACATGCACGGCGGTTACGCACACCCCGGACACGTTGACACTATCTCCTACTCGTAAATCCTCCAACACGACCGATGCCAGCACTGAAAGTTTTGTGCCTCCCAGCGTTCGGTCCACGGTTTTAACCGCTCCCATTTCCTCCACAAGCCCGCTAAACATCGTTCTCCTTTTCACGCTTCAGAAACACCATACGAAATACCCAAATGAACACGCCAATTAACACCAACACTCCGCCAGCGGCTAACAGGCCGATGATCACATCGCCCGTGGTCATGGTTGCATCACTCATGTGTTGTTACTTTTAATGAGCAACTTGTTCATACACACGCCGGAGTGTGACCACCATAAAGAAGCCGGCTGCCGCAATCTGAAGTCCACTGATGAGCCCAAAAGCACCCTGGTATCCCAGGAGTGCCACCAACACTCCCGCGAGCAGCGGTCCTACGGCATGCCCCATATCCATGATCGTTCCTCGCAATCCCATCCCCGCACCTATATTGTGACTGTGGGAAAGGTCGGCAATCAAGGCCGCCGATGAGGCGGTCACAATGGCTTCTCCCAATCCAAAGCTTGCTGCCAGCCACATCAGACTGGAGAAATCCATCATGTGGGGAATCACAGCCAGACTGCCTCCGCACAAGAGCAATCCTACCGGAATTAAGGGCCGCCGGCCCATTCGATCGGATAGGCGGCCCATCAGCGGCTTTGCAAGAAATGAGAAGACTCCCTGGATTGCAAACAGGATCCCCCCTTCAGTAAGAGTCAACCCGATGGAGACCAAATAGAGAGGAAGAAAGGCCATCAAGGTCCCATTTGCCACCATCTTGGCTGCCTCGGCCAAACTGGCGGCCAGCATGGCCGTGTGGCGGAGAATACCCTTGACCCCTTGTACCACCTCCCCCATGACCTCACTCATTCTCCGGGAGGAGGAGAAAGAAGATTCATTCTCCGTCAATCCCCTCAACACAAGCAGATAACATCCCAATGCCAAAAGCCCTATCCACCCTGCCACTGTGAAGGTTGTAGCAAACCCACCGTGATCAACCAGCCACCCTCCCAGGAGCGGACCAAGCAAGGCGCCCCCTTGTGCAGCCGAAGTATACCACCCCAACGCCGCACCCCGCTGGATGGGATACATCGAGGCCACTGTCGCCAGCGCCAGTGGAGTAAAAATCGCGGTGGCCAACCCATGAACGACGCGTAGTCCAATCAGCACCTCGACACTGGACAGAATCGGATATAGGAAAGGGGGACCGGCAAAGGCCGCCATACTGAGCAGCATTAACTTCCGTCGACTAACGAGATCGGACAACGCACCCACAGGGAGCTTCAGCATAACCCCGGTCAGCGTGGATGCCGCCACCACGATGCCAACGCTCGTGGGTCCCGCCCCTAACGATTCGGCAAACGGCGCCAGCGCAGGCATGCGGACCAGGTTATAGCTCACAAACGACAGACACCCAACTGTACAAAACCCGAGAAAGATAAGCGTTCGAGACACGTCTGCTCCCTTTCTCCTCGCCACGATCGAGCGTGAGTGCCACGGGTTGCTCTAAGCGGATGGGAGTGATGGACGCTAGCACTGCATCTCTTCGCCTGTCAAATAAAGCATCCGTTCTCATCTTTCGCCACAGGACAGCACATGCTCCACTGTGCTAAGGTTCTGAACGTAGAAGGCAGAGTCTATATGCCGCTCATCACACGCCAACAGGAATTTCTCATCTTGCTTGGAAGCCTCCTGAAGTGGACCGTCTTAGGCGGCAGCATCGGCCTATTGGTCGGGGCTTCCACCACGGTATTTCTCCACGGCCTTGACCTTGGCCTTCACCTGATTCGCATGGTACCTCACCCGTTCTTACTCCTTCCTGTAGGGTTGGCGTTCTCGGGATGGCTGACGCTAGTGGTGGCCGTAGAAGCGGCCGGTCATGGAACCGAACGGGTTATCCAGGCCATCCATCGAGCAGGTGGAATGATTCCCGGTCGGATCATCCCCATTAAACTCATGGCCACGCTGAGCACCCTATTTTGCGGAGGCTCCGCTGGAACCATTGGACCATGCGTGCAAATTGGAAGTGGGCTTTCCTTTGTGTTCGCACAGCTTCTCCGCTTCGACGAGCTGGATCGCAAAAAACTGGTCATATGCGGCCTCAGTGCAGGCTTTGCAACCGTATTAGGTGCTCCAATTGCGGGAGCGATCTTTGGCCTCGAAGTTCTCTACGTCGGCCGCTTGCTATACAATACCCTTTTTCCTTCCCTCATGGCCGCACTCGTTGCCGTCCAATGCGCCACAATACTCAACGCTCCAATTCCGTATTGGTCCTCGCTCACTCCTGTCACGCTTACGCCCCTCTCCCTCGCGATTACTGGCTGTGCCGGTGTGTTTTTTGGACTGTGCACCGTGCTGACAATCGAGCTGTTTTACGTTGGTCGCCTTATAGCCTGCTGCATGGGCTTACGCGGGCCGTTTCTGGGTCTGGCAGGAGGCCTTATTCTCATACCTTTCGGAATGGGCAATGCGCATACTTTGGGCTTGGGATGGGAGATCATTCAACAGGCGCTGGCTGGACACTCCGTGCTCTGGTATCTCTTCTTGCTCAAGATCGTGACGACCAGTCTGACTCTCAATTTCGGGGGAAGCGGGGGGATTCTCCTACCCCTGTGCTTTATTGGTGCCACAAGCGGGACGTTCTTCGCCATGTGGCTTCCGCTGGACTCACAGACCGCTGCGGCCTTGGGAATGGTCAGTCTCTTAGCTGGAGCCGCCAACACGCCGCTGACTGCCATATTCCTTGCAGGAGAATTGTTTGGCATCCATCTACTCCCACTTGCTGCGCTCACCATTGTGATCAGTTACCATCTTACGGGGTTCCGCAGTATTATCCCGACCCAATTGCTTATGGACTCAAAGTCATCCTCTCTCTTGGCTACACTCGGTCAAGAGATTGAACAGGTAGCCCCCCGTCTCCAAGAACGACCGCGGTCGTTGATGTCCTGGCTGCGCTCATACAGGGCCCGCCTTCCATTCCGCCGCTAACCCGAATCCTGACCTTCGGTCCACAGCGGTCTGAAAAGGGCCGCGATCTTCACATTGCTCTTCTGTCAGGGGCTAGTCGGAAAAGGGGGACTATCAGCTGTGCCGCAAGGCCTCCTGCTCTGTCGCAAAGACAGGAATCATGGCTGGGAGCCCAAGACGCTCGATGAGCGCATGGACTTGTTTTTGGGGCTGCACCCAACTCATCCGACGATGCAGACCGGTGAATTGCAGGTAGGTGAGAACGAGGAACCCCAACCCCGCGCTATCGATGAAGGAAAGACCGCGGAGGTTTAGAATGACATGCTCTCGCTCGGTCATGCAACATTGCTGGAGCACGGCTTTGAGATCCCACCGTGCCATGTAATCCAATCGTCCGTGGAGATCGATAACCGTTGCCCCGGGAGGCGTTCTGACGATCACTTCCATGGCCTTGCCCACTTCAGTTCCTTTCCCTCTTTCGGTCGGACAATGCGGGGAACAGCTTGAGCAGCAAGCCCTGGGTCAGGGCGCATGCTGATTTTTCCAAGCCTTCCACTCCTCGTATGTGTTTCTACAAGATCGGATGGGGCGGAATCCTCTCCCGCCTTTGTGCTCCCAGCATCACTCTTGGTACAATGCTTGTCGTTAAGCCACAAGTCATGCCTCCTGTTATTCACCCGGTTGATCTCGTTCAGACGCTCCGCCACAAACGGCTGACCCCGGCGATTGTGTTTTTAACATCTCGCCGAGCCTGTGACGAGGCTATTGACAGTTTTGAACACCGAAATGTTCCGCTCCCCGCTCACCGCAGCCGTACCATTGCCCAAGTGCTCGACCACGTGATCCGCCTGTACCCTAGCGTGGCCCAGCATCCCTTACTTCCAACCGTGCAACGCTATGGCGTCGCCGCTCATCACGCGGGACATCTTCCTTCATGGAAAATTGCTGTTGAAGAACTCATGCGTCATGGATGCCTGGACGCCGTCTTTGCCACGACCACGCTGGCCGCAGGCGTGGATTTTCCCGCCCGTACGGTCGTCATCACCCAGTCCAGTGTGCGAAAAGCCAGGGACTTGACGGAACTGACCGTGAGTGAAATTCAGCAATTGAGCGGGCGCGGGGGGCGACGTGGGAAGGATCTCGTGGGGTTTGTCGTGGTGACGCCCTCACCCTATATTGACCTCCATGTCATCACCAGGGGACTCACTGGGAATCCCGAGCCGATTCACAGTCAATTTGTCATTTCGTATCCCATGGTCCTGAACCTGCTCAAGGCCCATACTCTTGATCACATTAAATCTATTTTGGAAAAAAGTTTTGCCCAGTTTCAATTGAATCAACAAGCCACAGCGCTTGAAGAAAAGCTGGAGACCGTGGAAGCCCAACTGGCTGCATTTGGGCCCCGACCTTGCGCAGACTGGATCACCCAATGGCACTGGTTCAATCTGGCGCAGACTCACCGGCGCCCTCGTCACGCTATTTGCCAGGACGCTCCGCCCATTCTGGCTCGACTGCCTTTTCTGACTCCTGGACGTGTCGTGGGATTACCCAAAGGTCGGGGAGTCGTGTTGCGGCGGTACCGGAGCCGGAGCCAACACCGGGCGATGCTCACCGTGCTGAACACACAGGAACGGATCATAGAATGTCCTGTGGCGCAAGTCACAGAGATTTACGATCATACCCTGAACATCGAGCCTGCACGCGTATTTCCCTGGTGCACCCCTAAGAGTCTACAGCGCTTAATGCGAGAGGTGAGGGAGCTCCCTCAGCACCTTCAAGGATTTCCACTCCCCGAAGACACTGGAAACGACTCCGTCATGCTTCCCGAGCCATTGACTGATGAATTTCCTTGTCCCATGTGCCCTTCGCAACCCGCATGCCGCAAGGACTATACCAAAGCCTGGCGCCTGCGCCAAGAGCACCAGCAACTGACCAAGACTATTCACGCGATCCGATCACAACTCTGGCACCGCTTTCAACAGCATGTGGAGGTCCTCCAACAATTTGGCTACCTAACCGCAACCTGCCAACTCACGGCAGATGGAGAATGGGCGAGGTTGATCCGTATTAATCATTCGCTTCTTCTAACAGAGCTCATTCGCATGGATGCCTTCACAGGAATTGAGCCGGCTCTTTTGGTTGGCGTTCTTGCCAGTATCGCACATGAAGACGACCGGCCTGGAATATTTCCGCGTAGGAGTCCAGCGCTGGCATCCGTACTCGGCCAAGTGCGAACCGTGGCACACTCGTTGGCTTCTTATGAAGATCCGCCTCTCCTACGCTCGGATGTTGCGGCATTGGGCGAACTGTGGATCAGCCAGCCCAGCTTGTCCTGGGGCGAGTTTGTTCGAACGACCACCATGGCCGAAGGAGATGTCTACCGGCTTTTAGCCCGCACGCTCGAATATGTATCGCAACTCCACAACCTAAAAGCCACACATCCCGGGCTTGCCGACATCGCCGACCAAGCCATGCAGCTCATGCGGCGCGATGTGCTCCAGGAATTGCCATGAGAAACCGTTCGTATGGTACACACGATATCTGTTCTCTTCGCCTCTGGTAAAAAGGACAGTCCCTCTGAGCGATCTCGATGCGAACCGACGACTTGAAACAGCTCCTCCACGAACAGCCCGTAAAACGGCTGCATTGGCTGGCTAAGGGCCGAATCCACCGGCATTTTCGCCTAGGCAAGGCCCGGCTTATCCAGGCCCTTTTGGCGTTACCCCCAGAGCAGCATCACCAGATTCTCGACGATCTCAGCCGACTGCGCCCCAGCACTCAACGTACGGCAACACGACATCCTTCTCAAGGATCTCGCGCTCACCCGCGTTCTGAAACACCCCGACTCGCCACTCCCTCGCATCCAGATCAACGTGAATCATGTGTGACTGTCGCCGATCTTCTGGAAGGCATTGGTGTACCTCCCCCCCAGCCGTTTCATCCCGATGCCTGGCAAGAGGAAGCCATTACCCGCTTACGGGAAGGAGACGTCATCGTCAGCGTCCCCACCGGAAGTGGGAAGACCTACGTAGCCATTGAAGCCGCTCGACAAGCCATGGCTGTGGATCGCACCGTGATCTACACCTCGCCGCTTAAAGCCCTCTCCAATACCAAGCTTACCGAATTTGTCCAACTCTTTGGAGCCGACCGCGTAGGCATCCTGACGGGTGAACGCCGGCACAACCCTCACGCTCCCCTCCTGATCATGACCACGGAGATCTTGCGCAATCTTCTCTATGACGCGGCCGGTGGGGAGATCGACATGCGGCTGGACACATTGGGGCTTGTGATCTTGGATGAATCCCAATACTTGGCCGATCCGGAACGCGGCGTCGTATGGGAAGAAACCATTATTTTGTGTCCCACCCAAGCCCGGTTACTCCTGTTATCCGCTTCCATCGGGAACCCTGAAGAAATCGCGGAATGGATCCGCCATATCCGAGCCGTCCCCTGTACGCTTATCCAACATCACCATCGATCTGTGCCCTTACGTGCCGGGTACTTGCACCCCTCCGGCAAGCTCACTCCTCTTTTTACAACTCGAGACATTCCCCGTGGACAACCCCATGCCCTCCATCCGGAAACCAGGCGGCTGTTTGCTGAATACGAGCGAGAGACTCTCGGATCACGTGGCCATTGATTAGAGCAGCCGGCGGGAAGAAGGTTTCGATTGATCGGACTTCTGAGGCTGGCATTGTCCGCATTGACACATGCGGCGAAGGGCAGAAAAGGTGTAAATGCCAGAATCATGGCCATCACTCCAAATCAACCGGAAGGCATAGCGCCCGACAGGCTCAATATCTTTGAGCATGATGAGCAGCGGGATGTCGTCTGGTTTGACGCGCCGTTCTCCCGTCCATTCGTCCACACAGGCGGCGCACGGACAGTGTTCACGGAGATAGCGAATAGGATATACCCCCCGATGGCCATCACTCCATTCAATGCCTAAGACGCCTTTTTCCAGCCAGGTCATATCCCGAGGCTCAATAGACTCAGTTGTCATAGAATGACTCCGAATTTCTTGTACCCATCCAGAAGGTTTCTGTTCGTGATCTGTTCCGGGGCGATCCCTTCGTCCATCCCTCGCAGCTCAAAACGTCACCCTCCGAGAGCAGGACTCATTACCTGGGTAGATGAGCGGTCCTTTTGCCGATCAGGATCAACAGCCCACGAAGGGTCTTGCTGACCCAAAGATGGAAGTCGTCGTCCTAGAATTTCGCGAAGATAGGCTTCTAACACGGCTTCCACTTCCCGCCGAATCGGCCCACTGGCTTTCAACCGAGTAACACGTGGAACTAGCCATCGCTTGGCCTGTACCAAATAGGCCCTTGCTCCAGGCGACAGCATAACACAGGCCGCCTGGCTCCTACGGGCACAGGGTTCACACACAACTCCACCAGCTCGCGGTGAAAATCTGATAGTAGATTCCGATGGCACACTCTCACAGACCACACAGTGATCAAATTGGGGACGAAACCCACTATGGGCAAGCACTTGGAGTTGTACCACAACCGAGGCCAGCGAGGGATCCGCCCCATCCTGAAGTGAGCGCAAGCCCTCTCGCAACGTGGTGAAAAGTTTCGGCCCTGGATCTCGCTCTACCGTAATCTGCAAAACGAGATTCACCATGCTGGCAGCCGCCATCATCCGCCCGAGATCCTCCCGGAGGACAGGAAAATGTTCCCGAATGTCCGCTTGACTGATACAAACTAAGGACTCCTGCGCCTCCTGACCTTTGTCAAAAAACGTCACATCCAGAACCGTAAAGGGTTCCAGACTGCTTCCAAAGCGGCTTTTCATACGCCGTGCGCCGCGCGCAATGCCTCGCACCTTGCCCATCCGCTCGGTATACAAGCTCACAAGACGATCGGCTTCACCCCATCGCCGGCAATGCAATACAATGGCAGGTGTCGTTATGAGAGCCATTGTTCTTCTCTTCTTGTTGCTACCAGAAAGGGTGGTTCAGCGCAGCGACTCGAGCATGATCGTGGCCAGACTCAAGTAAATGGTGACGCCCAAAATATCGTTCATGGTGGTGATAAACGGGCCGGCCGCCACGGCTGGATCAATGCGAAATCGTTTAAGCAGCAGGGGAGTAACCGTTGCAAATCCTGCTGAGAGCACAAAGGCTAAGACCAACGACAACCCCACGACGACGCCCAAGCCACTGTTTCCCTGCCATACCCATCCTGCAATAGCCAGCAAGATTCCACAAATCATCCCAAGCAGCAACCCAATGCGCAATTCGCGGAAGAGAATTTTCCACAAATCGCTCACTTCGACCCGACCCGTGGCCAGTCCTCGAATGATCAACGTTGCGGATTGGACACCCACATTCCCACCCATAGCGGCAATCACAGGCATGAACGTCACTATCGCCACCACTTCCTGGATGGTATAGCGAAACCACCACAGAATCAGGCCCGACACCAAGCCGCCCATGAGATTGGTAAACAGCCAGGGTAACCGGAGGCTCACGGCTTGGAAGCTCGAGGTCGATAACACGCCGTCCTCCTCGGTGGCTCCCGCCATCTGCAGCATGTCCTTAGTATCCTCTTCTCGAATGACATCTACAATGTCATCTACGGTAATAATCCCCACAAGTCGTCGTTCTGCATCCACCACCGGAATCGCCAGCAAATTGTAGTTAGCGACCTGCCGGGCCACTTCTTCTTGATCGGTGTCCACGGTTACACTGATGACATCTCGGGTGAGAAACGATTTGAGCGGCGCGGTGGGTGCGACGACCAACAACTCCCGTAATGACACAACACCCGAGAGCCGGCCTTCCTTGTCGGTGGCATAGATGTAGAAGACGGTTTCTGCCTTGGTAGCCTGTTGAAGCCGCTGAATGGCTTCTTGTGCCGTCGTCTCTTCCGGGAGCGAAAAAAACTCCGTGGTCATAATACTCCCGGCCGTCCCCTTGGGGTAGGTCATCAAGTGCGCGACTTCTTGCGAGTCCTCAGCCTTAAGCAGGGTCAAAATGGCCTGAGCCCGCTCTTCAGGAAGCACCCCCAAGATGTAGGCGACATCGTCGGCAGGAAGATGCCGCAGCAGCATGGCCACCTCTTCGGCAGGACGATCCTCAAGCACGCGCTGAATGGTTTCTTCGTCAAGCTCGCTTAAGACCTGCCCTTGCTTTTTCTCTCCGACCACCAACTCAAACACCGTGCATTGTTCTTGGGGAGCGGAGAGATGCATGATGAGGCGAGCAATATCTGCCGGATGGAGCCGGCCCAGTAAATTTTCAAGGTTGGAAATGGCCCCGCGCCGCAATAACCGCCGCACAGAAAGCAAGATCACATCAAACTTGCTCTGCTGACCATCGGACCCCGATGGTACGTTCGGAGCAGCAGGTTGACTCGGCTCGACCAATGGAGAGAAAGGCGACATAGACGTCAATATCCGAATTCCGCCAGCATCCGGGGATCGTCCCGCCAGGCTTTGTGGACCTTGACATACAGTTCCAGAAAGACGGGTTTCCCTACCTCTTGTTCCAGTTCCAAGCGAGCAGCCATACCAATGGTCTTCAAGCGCAGGCCTCTCTTCCCAATCACAATAGCCTTTTGCCCGGGTTTGTCAACCACAATTGATGCCCTGATATGCACTAGTCGCTCGTGTTCGACAAATTCATCCACTTTTACAGCCACAGCATAGGGAAGTTCCGCTTTGGTCTGCGCCAAAACCTTCTCTCTAACAACTTCAGCGGCAAACTGGCGCAAGGGCTGATCGGTGACCGTCTCATCATTGTACCCCGGTTCTTGCTCCGGCAATTGCTTGATCAATAGGTCCACCAAGCGATCCATGTTCAGACCGCATTTCGCGGAAAGGGGAATGATCTCCGTCCACATGCCTAGGTTGGCATAGGCCTCAATCACCGGTAATACCTGTGGCTTGGGGATTAGATCGACTTTGTTGACCAGCAGGAAACATGGAAGTGGTGACGATACGTTTCCACTCCGAAAGATCTGGTCAAGGACCGCTCGGTCTTCCGGCCCTGGCAATCGTCTGGCGTCGACCATCACTGTAAGAATATCCGCAACCGTAATTGCCTCCAAAGCTCGTTGGACCATCCGCTGATTCAACCGATACCACGGTTGATGCAGACCGGGGGTATCGAGAAATGCCAGTTGCGCCCCAGGGAGATGCGCTACTCCTAAAATACGCGTGCGCGTGGTCTGCGGCTTTTCCGACACAATGGCGATCTTCTGCTTGACCAGCGCGTTCACCAACGTGGATTTTCCCACATTGGGTCGCCCAAGCACCGCGATTGTTCCACATTTCATATTAAACGGTCAGGATCACGTTTTGAGGACAGGATAGCGGGAGAATACGGTAGGAGATAGACCAGTGGAGCGGCCTCTCACGCCGTTACGGTTCCCCCCTTATTCCGGACTCACTCATGATTCATGGCCTCTCCACAAATTGATAGACGGTCTCCCCCTCTCGTACAAATCCCAGGCGATCTCTGGCCAACTGTTCAAGGGTAAAGGCGTCATGTTGCACCCGTTGAATCTCTTCACGAAGCCGGGCATTTGTTTGCTCCAAGGACTCAATCTCTCTTTGGAGCTGATGCAATTCTCGCTGCATCTGAACATACTGCCACAGACTGCCTCCGTCAACCAGCCACACGACGAGCAGACCCAGAACTCCAATCCCAAGCCACAGGGTTCGGGAGCTCAGGTGGCGTCTTCCCTGCGAACAGAGATTAGTGCTTTGGCTCCGACGATACATGTGCGGCCGTTTGAACCACATCTTTCCCTCGATACACAGCGGCAGTTCCCAATTCTTCTTCAATCCGGAGCAGTTGATTGTATTTAGCCATGCGATCGGTTCGCGAGAGTGATCCGGTTTTGATTTGCCCTGTATTCAAGGCCACAGCGAGATCCGCTATCGTGGTATCTTCCGTCTCTCCCGACCGATGAGAAATAATTACCCCGTACCCTGCCCGATTGGCGAGTGCCACCGTCTCCAGGGTCTCCGTGAGGGTCCCGATTTGGTTGAGCTTGACCAAAATAGCCGTCCCAGCTCGTTCGCGAATCCCCCGAGCCAAACATTCAACATTGGTCACAAACAGATCATCTCCCACCAACTGAACACGCGAGCCCAGTCGCGCTGTCAAGCGGGTCCACCCTTTCCAGTCGTTTTCATGCAATCCATCCTCGATAGACACCACGGGATATTGCATGCAAAGGCGCTCATACCACTCTATCAATTCATCGGTAGAATACCGCCGCCCGTCTTGTGCACGGAGTACATAGCCGCGTGCGTCCGCAAACTCATTTGCCGCGGCATCCACAGCCAGCACCACATCCCGTCCAGGCCGATACTTCGCACGTTCAATGGCGGTGAGAATCATCTCCAATGCCTCTTCGTTGGACCGCAACGCCGGAGCGAATCCGCCTTCATCCCCGACCGCTGTGCTGAACCCCCGCTCCTGGAGGACCTGTTTCAGGTGGTGAAAGACTTCCACGCCCATCCGCAAGGCTTCGCGAAATGTAGGGGCGCCTACCGGCATAATCATAAATTCCTGGAGATCAAGACCGTTATTCGCGTGCGCACCGCCATTGATGATGTTCATCATTGGAACCGGCAGCTCCCGCGCATTAATCCCGCCCAGGTAGCGATACAACGGCTGTCCCGTATCAGCCGCTGCTGCCCGCGCTACAGCGAGAGAGACTCCCAGCACCGCATTGGCCCCTAGTTTGGTCTTCCTCTTGGTCCCATCCAACGCAATCAGTGTCCGATCAATATCCTCCTGCCGGCAGGCTTCCATACCTTGCAACCGCGGTGCGATGATCGTGGTGATGTTCTCAACAGCTTTGGTAATTCCTTTCCCGAGCCATCGTGTCTTGTCACCATCCCGGAGCTCCCGGGCTTCGCGAGTCCCCGTCGAGGCCCCGGAGGGAACAGCCGCTCGCCCCATAACCCCGCTCCTGAGGCGCACATCCACTTCCACCGTTGGAGTCCCTCGTGAGTCCAGAATCATTCGAGCCGTAATGGCTGCAATCTCACTCATGTGTCATCCTCACGAACTGTCTTCCATGGACATTGTACCGACTCGGTACCTGGTAGCACCGACGGGCCCTCGGCAATCTCGCCTTTCCGATTTATGCTTCTTTCCACGCTGCGAGCACCTGCCGTAGGAGTTCATTGACTTTTTGAGGATTAGCCTTGCCGCCCGACGCCTTCATCACTTGTCCCACAAAAAATCCCAAGACGGTTTCTTTCCCTCGGCAGTATTGGGCTACTTGATTGGGGTTGGTGCGCAAGACCTCCTCAATCCATGATCGGAGCATCCCCTCATCGGAGATTTGCTGGAGTCCTTTCTCCTCGACAACCTGCGCAGGCGATTTCCCCGTAGCATAGAGTTCGGGGAAGAGTTCACGGGCCACTTTCAAGCTAATCACGCCGGATTCCACCAGCTTGAGAAGTTCAGCCAGATGAGCCGGCGTAACCGGCGAAGCCTCTACGGAACCGCCAGTCTGCTTCACCTCTCGTAAGAGCTCGCCCATGACGAAATGGCTGACGGTCTTCGCGTCAGGAAATAGCGCCACGCAGGCTTCAAAATAGTCCGCCAACGCCCGCTCGCTCGTCAGCACACTCGCGTCATATTCTGGGAGCCCATATTGGGTCATCAACCGGCGTTGACGGGCCTGAGGTAATTCCGGGAGTGTGGCTTCGACTTGAGCGATCCAATCTTCGCTCACATGGACGGGGACAAGATCTGGATCAGGGAAATAGCGGTAGTCATGGGCCTCTTCCTTGCCTCGCATGACCACGGTTTTCCCCCGATCCCAATCCCAAAGCCGCGTTTCCTGTTGGATGGTCCCGCCCTCCTCCAATACCCGAGTTTGCCGAGCGATCTCATAGTCGATAGCGTCTTTGACGAACTTAAAGGAATTGATGTTTTTGAGTTCGACCTTTGTGCCCAACTGCGAGGACCCGACGGGACGCAGCGAAAGATTGGGCTCGCACCGCAAACTCCCCTGTTCCATGTTTCCATCACAGACGTCTAAGTATCGCAAGATATCACGCAAGGCCTTCAGATACGCTACCACTTCCTCGGAGGACTGGAGGTCGGGCTCGGTCACGATCTCCAGCAAGGGGGTTCCCGCACGATTCAAGTCCACCAAGCTGCTTGTCACGTGTTCCATATGGATGGTTTTTCCCGCGTCTTCCTCGAGATGGGCCCGGCGTATCCGCACCCGCTTCCAAGTCCCGTTGACGGATACCTCAAGCCACCCGTGTTCGCAAATTGGCTCTTCATATTGGGAGATCTGATATCCCTTGGGGAGATCAGGGTAAAAGTAATTCTTACGAGCGAAGCGATTGAGGCGGCGAATCGTGCAGTGTAAGGCCAACCCGGTTCGAATAGCGAGTTCCACGGCTTTCTCATTAATCACAGGCAGGGCCCCGGGAAGTCCGAGGCAGACCGGACAGGTTTGGGTATTAGGATCCAAGCCAAATGTGGTCCGACATCCGCAAAACAGTTTTGTTCGGGTTTGGAGTTGCGCATGCACCTCCAACCCAATGACTGGCTCATATCTCATGGTTGGGGTGTAGATTCTTCTGACGACGATTCTCGCTCGCGTTGCATAGCTTCCCGGCCCGCCTCCACGGCCTCCCGCATCGTGGAGCTCGCCTCGCTGATGAATTCCCGGCCTTTCGTGAGGACCTCATTCCATGTTTCCGTCGCTTTCTCCGTCAGCTCTCGCAAGTCTTCTCCAGCACGACGAGCCGCCCGCAGCAACCCTTCCCGCGATTCCCGACCTGTTTGGGGTGCCAACAAAAACGCGGTCGCCGCACCTAACAACACTCCGCTGAGAAATGCCAATGCGACACTCCCTGCTGATACATGCGAGTCATTGGTGGCCATTTTACTTCCCTCCTTCCTTGTGGTGTCTCCGCTGTTTGATGGTCGACGAGGCAGCCCGTACCCCGGCCAACAGACTAGCTAATCTCAGGACTACCGCACTCCCTTTGCCACGCACGATACCGTGCACCCGATGGATGGTTTGCCCCATTTCTCCCATGGCCTTGAACAACATGGAGGCTTGATCCAGTCCTTCCCTCGCCTGCGTGGTGATGGCATGGACGTCCTCGCTGGTCCCCTTGAGAGCCTTCAACAGCGCGGGCAGTTCATGATTCAGTTGGGCCAACAACCGTTCCGATTGCATGACGGTGCGACGGAGTTGGAGCACGGTGGGAATCACATATCCCACTAACACCACGAACGCGACAGCCACCACCACGGCGGCGAATTCAATCATGATACCTCCTTACTTCTCTCGAATCGGTGGTCGTTTCTGTCTCCATTGGGTCGCCAGTTCATAGGCTCTAGCAGCACGCAGAATGGTTTCTTCCTCAAACGGTCGTCCCATGAACTGTATCCCAATCGGCAGCCCTTGTCGGCTGAACCCACAAGGGATGGCAATGGCCGGGATGCCGGCGAGACTCGCCGAGAGCGTATAGATATCCGCCAAATACATCTGGAGCGGATCGTCCAATTTTTCTCCCAACCGAAAGGCCGGGGTAGGCATCACAGGTGTGATGAGAAAATCCACAGATTGAAACGCCGTGTCAAAATCTTGAGTGATGAGCGTGCGGACAGCCTGCGCCTTGGCATAATACGCCTCATAGTAGCCCCGGCTCAACGCAAACGTCCCCAGCATGATTCGGCGTTTGACCTCAGGCCCAAACCCTTCTTGACGGGTGCGACAATACATTTCGAGAAGATCCTGATGGTGTTTACTCCGCAAGCCGTATTTGACCCCATCATACCGGGCGAGATTGGAGCTCGCCTCCGCCGTGGCCAGGAGATAATATGTGGCTACCGCCACATTAGTGTGAGGCAGGGACACCTCCTGCAGTTCTCCGCCAAGTTGTTCCAAGACCTCCAACGCCGCCTGAACCGCCTCCCGGACTTCTGCATCAAGCCCTTCCCCGAAGTATTCCACGGGAACGCCAATTTTCAACTTTTTTACATCTTTTTTCTTGAAGGCTCGAGTGAAATCCGGTACGGGCACATCTGCGGAGGTCGAATCCCTCGGGTCGCGACCTGCCAGAATGTTGAGCAAAATTGCGGCGTCCATGACATCCTTGGTGATAGGCCCAATCTGATCGAGCGAGGAGGCAAACGCCACCAATCCGTACCGAGAAACCCGACCGTAGGTCGGTTTCAACCCCACAACCCCGCAACAGGCCGCAGGTTGCCGGATGGAGCCTCCGGTATCCGACCCGAGCGCCGCCACACATTCATCAGCCGCCACAGCCGCCGCCGAGCCGCCGCTTGAACCGCCGGGAACATGGCTCAATTTCCAGGGATTCCGCGTGGGGCCAAACGCTGAATGTTCCGTGGAAGACCCCATGGCAAATTCATCCAGATTCGTCTTCCCAATGATTACGCAGCGTTGCGCCCGAAGCGCCTGGACGACCGTCGCGTCATAGGGAGGAACATAGCCTTCTAGCATACGTGACCCGCAGGTCGTGCGCATACCAGCGGTGCAGATATTATCCTTGATCGCTACAGGCATCGCCATCAGGGGCAGTGTCTTGCGCCAAGCTTTGAGTTCTTTGTCCAAGGCCTGAGCCTCGGCAAACACGGTTTCCTTATCGTTCACCGTGACATAGGCTTTGACTTTGGCCTCCACCAGACTGATGCGCAAATAATAGGCGCGGACGATTTCGAACGCACTGACTTCACCTCGCGTGAAGCGCTCTTGCAGTTCCCGTAATGTGAGTTTGACCAAAGACATGGTACTGGGTCACACGCCCTGATCACACAAGGTGTGCTAATTTTTCAGCCCTCGCTCGCGGTACCGGCAAGGAAGGGCCACTTGCGTGATCCTTTCTCAGGCTACGCTGATGATCCGATTCTTGGCATCCACTTGGATAATGCGGGGAACATGGTGCTTGGCTTCTTCTTCCGCATAATACTCGTAACAAAAAATAATCACCTGATCGCCAACCACTCCTTTCCGAGCCGTTGGTCCATTCAGAATTACGTCTCCGCTGCCGCGACGACCCGGGATGGCATAGGTACTAAATCGCTCGCCATTGTTCAAATTGGAGACCATGACCAGTTCATAAGGAAGAATCCCTGCGGCCTCCAGCAACTCTTCGTCAATCGTGAGACTCCCGTCATACTCCAGGCAGGCATCAGTCACAACCGCCCGATGAATTTTGGCCCGTAACATCTGGCGAAACATGTCACCCTGCTCGTCTGTCAGCGATCACGAAGAATTTTGGGAACGCGAAAATATCCATCCTGGCTGTCTGGAGCGTTAGCCAGGGCCTGCTCCTGCGGAAATGCCTCTTGTGGTTCATCAGACCGGAACACATTCTCGTTTGTTCTCATCCCCGACATTGGGGTAATTCCGTCGGTATTGACGACTCGAAGCTCATCCATATAGGTGAGGATACGGCTCAGTTGCAACCTGAACGCCTCTTTTTCATCAGGCGTCAGAGCGAGCCTCGCTAAGGCTCCGACATGTTCTACTTCAGCTTCGCTCAGGCGCATGACTTTGCTTCTCCTTCTCTTCTGTGATAGTCCCTGTGAGAGTCCTAACGGGATGCCGGCTGCAAGTTTTATGCGCAAAACCAATTACTTGTAGCATGAAGCCCTTGGGAAAAGCTACCAATCAACCTCAAACCCTCTCCCGCAGCCTGGATCCCACCCCATACCATGCTCCAGCCCGCAGCTTGTGTCGGCTCCTGCCCTGCTGCTAAACTGTTCCCACTTTCTCGGGTTGAATTTACCGCGTCTCACATGCCCCCAACCAGCCTTCATCTGCAAAGCTGACAAATCGTCCATCGCCGATGATGACATGATCCAAGACAGGAATCCCTAACACCTCTCCTGCGGCTACCAATCTTGCGGTCAGGGCGCGATCTTCCGGGCTAGGCGTTGGATCGCCGCTGGGATGGTTATGCAAAAAAATCACGGCGGCAGCGGACTCTCGAACCGCATGGTTGAATACCTCCCGTGGATGCACGATGCTGACCGTGAGACTCCCTTCGGAGACGGTGAGATCCCGAATCACCCTATGCTTGGTATCCAGGAGAATGACTTTGAAAATTTCTCGGCGTAAGTCACGAAGGAGTGGATAGTAATGCCGAAACAGATCATGACTTCGGGTAATCCGGGTTCCAGTGGTCAACGGGGTCGCCAAAACTCGCTTGCCCAGCTCAATTGCTGCCAGGATTTGAGCCGCCTTGGCCAACCCGACCCCTGAGACCCCGCACAACTCTTCCTGACCTCGATTGGCCAAGCCCTGTAAGCCTCCCAAGCGAGCCAACAAATCCATTGCGACCTCGACCGCTGAAGAGTCCTGTCGCCCAACCCGTAAGACCACGGCAAGCAGTTGTGCATCGGTGAGCGCTCCAGCCCCTTCACGTAATAGTCGCTCACGAGGCCGTTCTGTCACAGGCCATTGGGCAATTCCCCTAGACTTCCCCATTAGCGGTCTTCGTAGTCAGCCATTGCGTCAGGGCACGCCCCTCAATCGCTCAACGAGCAATGCCATATCGTGGTGAGGACTATAACGAGCCCCACACTATCATGTCAAAAAATCATGTCAAAAAATGTGCCACTCGAGGCCGGTGTTGACTCTTGCCGGTCCAACCCTGGTGTGTTAAGTTCGCTGGGAGAGGAGTATGCACAGATGAAAGTCGTAGCTGGACTGCAGAAAGGTCGTCGGCTCCGCACACCCACGGGTTCCCATCTCCGTCCTACGTCAGCCCGGGTGCGTGAAGCGCTCTTTGCCATTGTGCAGACTCGCGTGCCAGGCGCCCGCGTCCTGGATCTCTATGCAGGAACCGGGGCGTTGGGGCTTGAAGCCTTGAGCCGGGGCGCACAACATGTGGTCTTTGTGGAATCCTCTCCAGCCTGTCTGGCTATTCTGCGGGACAATATTCGCCGCTGCCAGGCTCAAGCACATTCTACCGTGATTGGACGAACCGTCGAATACGTCCTTCACCATCCCCTAGGCGAGGAATGGGATCAGGGGTTCGATCTGGTCTTCATGGATCCACCCTATCACACCGTGGACCGATGTGCCCTTCTCCAGCAGGTCAGTGCCGCCCGAGTGTTAGCCCCTGAGAGTCTCATCATCGTTGAACACTTTCATAAACACGTGTTACCACAGACGGTGGATCGCCTGACCCAAGTCCACTACGCACGATATGGTGATACTGCACTCTCGTTCTATGCTGTTTCGTCAAGGAGCCCGAGCCATTCATGCGCATAGGCGTCTACCCTGGCACATTTGACCCCATTACCCATGGACATACCGACATTGTGGTGCGAAGTCTTCGGATTTTCGATCACGTAATCATTGCCGTGGCTCCTAATCCTCGCAAGCAACCTCTGCTCGACGTGGCCGAACGGGTGGAACTGGCCAAATTGGCCACCCAGGAGTTTGCTCAGGTCCAAGTGGAAGCCTTTGATGGACTCCTTGTGCACTATGTCCGCCAGCGAGGCGCTCTGGCGATTATTCGAGGGGTTCGAGCGTTTTCCGACTTCGAGCACGAATTCCAAATGGCCTTACTGAATCGCAACCTCGACCATCAGGTAGAAACAGTCTTTCTCATGCCCAGCGAAGAGTACTCATACTTGACCTCAAGCGTTGTCAAGGAACTCGCCATGCTAGGCGGGCCCTTGGAGGCCTATGTTCACCCAGAAGTGGCTAAACGGCTTCGCCGCCGCTTTCACCCGTTCGCCTCATGAAACTCGCCGCTCGCATCGCTCGCATTGGGCCTTCCCCCACCCTCCACATTACAGCCACGGCCAAGGCTATGACCTCCCAAGGCCTCGATGTGGTGGATTTTGCTGCTGGGGAACCGGCATGGGACACACCTGACTTCGTCAAAGCGGCAGCGAAAGCAGCCATTGATGCGGGATTCACCAAGTACACGCCGGTTGGCGGAATCCCGGAATTAAAGGCCGCCATTGTCCACAAGCTCGCCCGGGATCACGGGGTGCAGTATGACCCATCGCAGATCATTGTCTCCTGCGGTGCCAAACATGCGCTGTACAATCTGGCGCAAGTCCTGTTTGATCCAGGAGATGAGGTGATTATTCCCGCACCGTATTGGGTCTCTTACCCCGAAATCGTACGGCTGGCGGACGCCACACCTGTGTTCTTACCCACTCAGGAGTCCATGCAGTACGCCATTGATCCGAAGGCGCTAGAGGCCTGTATCACTCCTCAGACCAAAGCCCTCATCCTCAACAGTCCCTGTAATCCCACGGGAACACTGTACACCCGGCAGACCCTTGAAGCCGTGGCGACAATAGCCCTACGGCACAATTTGATCATTATTTCCGATGAAATCTATGAAACACTTGTCTACGATGGCGCTCAACATATCAGTCCCATTTCCCTGACACCTGATCTGCTCGCCCAGACCGTAGTTGTCAATGGCGTGTCGAAATCGTTCGCGATGACCGGCTGGCGAATCGGATATGCCGCAGGCCCTCAAGACATCATCACTGCCATGACGCACTTGCAAAGTCAAAGCACCTCAAATCCCTCCTCGATTGCCCAAAAAGCCGCCCTTGCCGCACTACAAAGCGATGGGACCTTTTGCCATACGCTTGTGGCCGACCTTATTAGAAAACGCGACTTCATGATCCAACAGCTCAATACGATGCCCGGAATTACCTGCCCCCTTCCGTCAGGAACCTTTTATGCTTTCCCCAATGTATCAGCCTTGCTGGGCAGAGAAAGTCGGCAAGGTCCTCTACACACACCGTCCGACCTTGCAACCTATCTCTTACACGAAGCTCATGTCGCCTGTGTACCTGGTGAGCCGTTTGGTGCGACCCAGCACCTTCGTCTGTCATACACCGGTGATTGGGAAGTCCTCAAGCGCGGATTGGCTCGAATGGAGGCCGCTATTCGCGCTCTCACGTAGGTGCGCTCCGCCCAACAGCCCCCTCCGGACTTGACTTTCACCTAGTCGGTGTTATCGTATGTCCTACAACACACGGCTGGTGTTTTTGCACGAGGTGTTTTCGCACGAAAGGAGAACGCGGTGCCAATCTACGAGTATCTCTGCAATGGATGTGGGTACCAATTTGAAGTTAAGCAGAAATTTTCCGATCCTCCCATTGAAGTGTGCGAGAAATGCGGGAAAGACGTGAGAAAATTGATTTCTGCCCCCGGTATCATGTTTAAGGGAACGGGATGGTATATCACGGATTACTCCACCAAGTTGAAAGATCCGCAAGCAGCAAAACCCGATGGAAAAGAGAAACCTGCAGAGAAATCAGAGGCTCCCAGTGGAGAGAAGGGAGCATCTGCTTCCTCGAAAGAATCTTCTCCCTCAACGGCCAAATCCGAGGCGAGTTCTCCCGCCAGTTCGCCATCAGCTCCCCCCTCCAGCTCATCTTCATAGGCCACTGGGATGGCTAGCGAGCAATCCCCAAGAAGGCCCAGTAAGTGTCGCGCTCTGCCATCTTTCCGTGAACCCGAGAAACAGTGAGGGTTCTTACGATCAGCGCTTCAGTAAAGGGTCCTACCCGGTCGCGGCTTGTTTCTCCGATCAGGCCTAGTCTTCGGCCTTGACACTCAACGTTGTGGTGACTACCCTGCGTGATCATCTTTTTCACTAAGCCATAAGCCATATATCATGAAGTGTAATTCATCCCGTGGGATGAGACACTCGATCAACCGACAGGTTTGGGAATTTTCTTCCCAGGCAACATATACCTATACAAAGGAGTCTCTATGATGATGAATCGTTTCACCTGGTTGGTGCACACACGATGGATCAGTTCCATCCTGTTGATGGGAGGGCTGGCAGCAGGACTTCTTCTGCCCAATAGTCCAGCGCTTGCGGCCAAATCGTTTAAGGTCGGAATCATCGACCCAAAAGCGGTCATTGAGCGGTCAAAGGCCGGGAAACGCGCCTTGGCGATGTTAAAGGAGCATGGAGAGATTCGCCAAAGGTTGTTGGCAAACGACGAAAAAGAACTCAAAAAACTTGAGGCCGAAATCCGGGCCGCTTCCGATCCAAATGCTCCGGAAGTCAAGGAAAAACAAGAGTTATTCCGAAAGAAGCTCCAAGAATATCAGAAGCGCGTGCAGGAGTTTCAGCAGGAGATGGCAGAGAAGCAAAACGACATGGTCAAGGAGTATATGCGAAAGATCGAAGTCGCCACCAAAGCTGTGGCGGAGCGCCATGGTTTTTCCTTAATCATCGACAAGGGAAGCGATGCCTTACTCCGAATCGTCCTCTATAGTCGAAAAGGTCTAGACATCACGAATGAGGTCGTCAAGGAATTCGACCGGCGGTATAAATGAGTCTTGTTCCGCAAGCCTTCCAGAAAAACAGTCCCGCCTAAACGCGGGGGATGGAGGAATGCATGACACTTGGATTCGATTGTTGAAGCCTCCTCGCAGCTTGGCTTGGCGTGAACGAGACACGCGGAAAGATGTACTGAAAATCGCTTAAATCGCTTAAACGGTCACGGATGAGAGGACGAGCGAGGTGCTTCTGACAGGTCATGTGGCCGCCGTTGGAGAGGATATCCCGCCTCTCGCCAAGCCTTGATCCCTCCGGCCATGGACCACACATTGGTATATCCCATTTCTTGTAAACTCGCCGCCGCCAATGCCGAACGATACCCACCCCCGCAATAGAGAACGATATGCGCTTCCTTGTTGGGGATAACGGTCTCGATATCCCGCTCAAGAATCCCGCGTCCCAGATGGATGGCCTGGACCAGCGCCTCTTCGGCAAATTCGTGATCTTCGCGCACGTCCACGACATAGACTGATCGACCGTGATCCAGCCAGCTTTTAACCTCGGTAACAGTACATTCTCGAATGTGGGGTCGGATGCGCTCCACGAGTTGTAAGAACCCAGGATTGTGCGCCATTGGATATTCTCCTCTCTTTTTCTATCTAGCGTGAATGTCCAGCCAACTGACTGCTTTCCACGCTGGAGGAGAAGGTTGGCGCGCCCGGCAGGAATCGAACCTGCGACCCTCAGCTTAGAAGGCTGATGCTCTATCCTGCTGAGCTACGGGCGCGGCCCGCTTCAGGGTTTTTATCCTTCCGGGATGAGAAGCAAGGCAATCATCCACCGTATGTTGTAAGGCATCACGATAACATGGTCGGGGCGAGAGGATTTGAACCTCCGACATCCTGCTCCCAAAGCAGGCGCGCTACCGGGCTGCGCTACGCCCCGATATCCGACAAGTGTCCATTTTAGCCTGCAACAACGCCTTGGCTTTCGATAAAGCCCGCGCGCGATGACTGACTCGATTTTTCTCCTCGAGCGTTAGCTCGGCAAGTGTTTTCCCCAGTTCGGGAACCACAAAAATCGGGTCATAGCCAAACCCATGCCTCCCTGACGGCGTTTCAGCAATCCAGCCGTCCAGCACCCCCTCAACCGTTTCGACAATCGGGCCAGCCGGCACAGTCGGATCAGCAACGGCAACCACTGTGCGAAATCGCGCTATCCGTTGTGACCTCGGTACTCCCCGAAGGTCATCCAACAGCTTTCGCCAATTGGCTTCATAGGTTGCGTTTTCGCCTGCATAACGGGCAGCCAGTGCTCCCGGTCGTCCCCCTAATACCTCCACCTCAAGGCCCGTATCATCGGCTAGCGCCAAACAGCCAGTATGTTGCGCCAGCGCAAGCGCTTTTTTTCGCGCATTGGCTTCGCATGAGGCTCTATCTTCTTCAATCACAGGAGCGTCAGGGAAGGCATCCCTGGTGTAGATGCGATATCCCACGTCCTCTAAGAGCGCGAGCAACTCTTTCTGTTTGTCGGGATTTGTTGTGGCCAAGACTAAATCCACGTTCACTCTCTTGATCGCTATGATGGGAGATCCGGTCTTTGGGGTGCTTTTTACTGCTCCTTGCTTTTGGAATTAACCGCGCCAGGGAGCCAGACCGAACTAAGAATGCAGCATGACCCCTAGGGAATCCTTCTGCAGTTTCACCAGTTGTTGGATACTCTGCCAACCCAGCGCCAACAGATCATCCAACTCGTGTTTGGTAAATGAGCCGTGTTCAGCCGTCCCTTGAATCTCAACAAGGCGTCCGTTTCCGGTCATCACCAGATTCATGTCCACTTCCGCCAGTGCATCCTCCTCGTAACACAAATCCACCAACAACTCGCCGCTGACCCGCCCTACACTCACTGCGGCCAGATAATCCAGAAGGGGTAGTTTTTGCAGCAAGCCCTGTTCTTTCAGTTTCTGAAACGCATCGGCCAGTGCCAGGAAGGCCCCGGTAATCGCCGCCGTTCGGGTCCCGCCATCAGCCTGGATAACATCACAGTCGATCCAAATCGTGCGTTCACCCATTTCCGATAAGTCCGTCACCGCCCGCAAGGACCGCCCAATCAATCGCTGAATCTCCAGCGTTCGCCCCCCTTGCTTCCCGCGGGTGGCTTCGCGGAGTGTACGTTCATGGGTGGCACGCGGAAGCATCCCATACTCTGCGGTAATCCAGCCTTGTTTTTTCTCCCGTAAAAACTGGGGGACTTTCTCTTCGATGGAGGCCGTGCAAATCACCTTGGTCTCGCCCATTTCAATGAGCACAGAGCCATCCGCATGTTTAATAAACGGCCGCGTCAACCGAACAGGACGAATCTCATTGTGCAGTCGCCCATCCGATCGACGCCGTAGCGCAATCGACATCAATTTCCCTCTCCTTTCCTGACACAAGTTAGCTGATTATAGAGGGAGTCTTGAACAAAGATCAATTAATGAGCTGTTCTGAAAGCTCTGCTTCAACGGCTGCGTTCGACCACGCGGCGCACGGAGGTTGAAACACTACGACGGAGTTTCCGAGTAAGCCAGATTCGATAGCCTAAGAGCAGGAGGATCAGCCCTGTGATCCCCCATACAAACAGCTCTTCATACGGAAGCACATACGGCATAGTTGCTGTATAGGCTAGCGTATTATGTCTTTCGGCACAACCTTTCACGGTTCAGCACCATACCAGCTTACTTGCCATGTCCGACTCGCCACAACCCCAGTTCGTTGACGGCTTCTAGGCCACAGTGGTAGAGTCCGGATCAACTCATTGAGGTTTCTTTGTGATTATCCTATGTATGATTACCGAACATTGCGTGAGGAATTCTCCTCTATTCGTCACCGTCTCGGTGTGCGCGGGGCAGATATCCCTTGGGATCAACTTGAAAGCCTTCTCTCTCGCCGCAACCAGGTGATTGCCCAGGTCGACCGTCTCCGACATCAATTAAACGTGGGATCAGAAGACGTCGCGCGCCTCAAGCGCGCTCAAGCACCTGCTGACGAGGCTATTGCTCATCTACGGACTCTTGGAGACCAGCTCAAAAAAGAGGAAGCCCAACTCCGCGAGCTCGAAACGCTGCTTGAAGAACTCGTGCTGAGGATTCCCAACATCCCTCACAGCTCAGTACCCCAAGGGTTCGACTCCACTGACAACCAGGAAGTGCGCCGGTGGGGAGAACCTCCGGTTTTCCCCTTTCCCCCCAAACCCCATTGGGAACTTGGTGAGTCGCTCGGCATCTTGGATTTTGAACGAGCCGGGAAAATTGCAGGCGCGCGTTTTAGCGTCTCGTGGGGTGTTGGAGCAAGGCTTGAACGGGCCTTGGCCAACTTTATGCTCGACCTGCATATCCACGAACACGGCTACACGGAAGTTCTGCCCCCCTACTTGGTCAATCGGGCAGCCATGACCGGGACAGGCCAACTGCCCAAATTTGCCGACGATTTGTTTCAGGTCCAAGACGAGTACTTCTTGATCCCCACGGCTGAAGTCCCTGTCACCAACCTCCACCGGGGGGAGATTCTGGCAGAGCATCAACTCCCGCTTCGGTATGTGGCATGGACGCCGTGTTTTCGGCGTGAAGCGGGGTCGTACGGGCAAGATACGCGCGGGCTCATTCGGGTTCATCAATTCCATAAAGTGGAACTCGTGGCTCTGACGCGGCCGGAGGAATCGTATGCCGAGCTTGAGCGGCTCACAACTGCAGCAGAAACCGTCCTCCAACGCCTCGAGTTACCCTATCGGGTTGTGACTCTGTGTACCGGCGATCTCGGCTTTGCCGCAGCAAAAACGTATGATTTGGAAGTGTGGCTCCCCGCGCAACAGACGTATCGTGAGATCTCGTCATGCAGCAACTTCGAGGCATTTCAAGCTCGGCGCGCCAACGTGCGTTACCGACCGGCAAAGGGGAAGCCGGCCTATGTGCACACGCTTAACGGATCGGGCGTCGCGATAGGCCGAACGATCGTCGCCATCCTGGAGAACTTTCAACAGGCGGATGGAACCGTTCGCATTCCCAAAGCCCTGCGCCCATACATGGAGGGGATGGAGG